>JBMOME010000336.1:0-33429 GCA_049323095.1 Thermodesulfobacteriota bacterium | reverse complement strand
GCTATTCCCAAGAGAAGGGCCTGACAAAAACACTTCTACTCCCAGCGCCTCCCAACAATCTCCACCCTACCAGAAAGACCGGTTCTACGGTGAACTGTCTCCAGCCGCGAATAACTGAGGGGTTACGAATCTTCTTCAAAAAAACTTGACGGGGAGCGCGGTATGTGCTATGCGGAACGCTGTCGGCGGCCCGGCTAGGCCGCACGATGAGCCGGGCAAAGGAGAAAACGCTATGAGCAAGAACAGGAAACGATCTTCCCCCAACGTGGCACGGCGCGCCGCGACCACGTTATCCAACGACAAAGCTTCTGGAATCGCAAAGAGGCTTGCCGGTTCCGTGCTTGCGCAAACAGATTCTGGCAAGCAGACAGGCGCAGAACTTGAGGGCTTGGCTTCAAAAGTGCTAAGAAGTCCAAAGTATAGCGATGATACGAAAACTCTTGCGGCATCTGTTTTGTCGCAATCCAACAAGGAGCGTTAACGGTCCCGACCAACCCCTCAATGTAGACAGCACAGTGTGCGGGAGCCTCCTCTGTTTGGGTTCCCGATAATCCTCGCGAGGAGACACCGCAGGACACCTGGAAAGCAATGAGCCCTTTTTCAACACAATTGTGATCAAATGGGCTGCAAAATTGTAACCCCCTCAAGAGACACTGGAATTGAGCTAACTAAGACCTTATGTGAAATGGTGAAGGAGAGACATCATGAAAGAGAAGAAAATGATACATGAGAGTTTTGACTGTCCAAGAACGGGGATGATCGTTGGTATTCACAGGGCAATGTTGATTCATCGGAGAGCAGGGAGGATCGACAAGAGAGTCCCGGTATCGTTTGACTGTGATTGCGCATCAGAATGCGGTGTTGGCATCAAATCTGGTTCGAGTATAAGCTACGATTGGACCAAATGTATGCATCCTGGTTCCAAATAACGGGCCCCCCAATGGGAGGACAAGTCCTCCATTACCGGACCAGAATTTCCGATTAGACTATCTATAATTGTTGCCGCGCACTGCGTCCATGTCCGAGGACGGTACATGTTACAGTTTGCATTCGAGGTGTCGCATGCTACCCTGGTTGCATCCGTCCGAAAGGCCTCGGTGCCAGCGACCGTCTTCTACTTGTCAACGCGGAAGTCATCAGCGTTGTTGAAAAAAGGCTTGCACCTGTGCTTCGAAAGGAATACCAGGGCTGGAGGACAAGTATTGTGGGCGGATATGAGCCGCTCAACCCGACAGAACTCAGAAACCGAATTTTCGTTGTCGTTCTTGGACGTAGTCGAAGATGGGGCTGGTTCCAAGAAAGTTCTATATCGTCCTCACGTTCTGGGCGGACAAAGGGGCTCCACGTTGGTCCTCGAAAGGAGCAAAGCCATGGAAAAGGACAAGGCCAAGCAGAGATCAGGCTGGAAGTTGTTCCGAGAGGAAGCCCAATTAACGTTTGACCGGTTTCTAAAAATCGTAGAAATTCCCGCAGAGCTCACCCTGGACGCCACTATTAGTTCAGAGCCCTTGCAGCGCATTCCGGTGGTTGGAGGGCTGATCGCGGCTGCTAAGTTGGGTGCGAGTGTGAGAGATTTCTTTCTGGCTGCCAAAATGAAACGCTTCCTGGATGGAATAAGTGATGAAACCCTACAGAAATTAAAAGATAAGTTGCGCACGGATGAGGGTTTTAGGGTAAAAGCGACGCAGAAAATACTCCTGTTATTGGATAGGTTCGCCGATCTCGAAAAGGCCAGCATCCTGGCGAAGATAGTGACGTTTTTCGCAAACGACGACATTGATAAGAATACTCTGGAAAGGCTATTTGATGCGGTCGACAAGCTTTTTGTCCAGGATATAAGCGTGTTGGTAGATTTCTACAATTTGCAGGGCGACACTCACAAGTTCATCGAGGCATACAGCGAATCTCTGCAAAACTTGGCCATGAGTGGATTGGTAGGCTTAGGACTGCAAGACGGCTCCGGGTTTGTATCTGATTACGACAAGTTCAACCCGAATCGAACAGGGGTAACATTAGTAATGATTTTGCAAGACGGAGAGCTTCCTCGGAGGCAATTTTCGGCACCGGATCGCCACAAACAATGGTGATCTGATCGAAGTGTCGGTGCCACGCAAATCTGGGGACACCTTACTTGATTCTCACGCCTCAGCGCAAATTGGGTATGGTGTCCCTGGACTGCATTCAAGATACAGGCTTACTTCGGGATCGATCCGAAGCGGCAGGGTGGTGTAGCACTCTTTGAGAGGGCCAATACCTTCTCCTCCAATAACCAGGTTTGCGCCGCTGATGTGCAACAGCCACGATGAGGACTGCGTCAGGCAAAACCTCGTAAACCACTGCGTAAGGGAAGCGGCGGACCAGCAATCGCCGAAATCTTCCGTAGCAGGGCGCTCCCAAGTCCGGAGATTTACGAGCCCGATCGAAGCACCGGCTGACTTCGACAAGGAATGCTTCACCAAGACCCGCCAATTGTGCTTCATAAAACCGAGCTGCAGCGCCAAGCTCCGCCTCGGCAAGAGGATGAATCCGTAGCTCGCTCACAGCAGGCTGCGGCGCACACGAACGAGGGCGTCGTCAGCGGGGACAGGAGCGACGCTGCCTTCTTGGATCTCCTTTGAGCGGGCAGTCACTTCTTCTTCCCAAGCGGCCTCGATGTCAGCATCGTCGTACGGCTCAAGCGTGGCGATCAAGAAACTGATGAGTCGAGTCCTTTCCTCCAAGGTGAGCTGACTGACCTGCCTTTCGATTTCTGCCAGCGAGAGTGGCATGGCGCCTCCGGAAGCTGTGCGACTTTACTGTCCTGAGAGTACGCGGCGTGGCATACCAAGTCAAGATACCACGCGGCCGCGTATCCGGAACATGGTATTACATTGTTGAAGAGCCGGTGTCGAGCGCAGGTTCACGTGTAATTGGAAGACGTCCGGTCTTGTCCAGTGACCTACCTAGTCCGGATCGTAATTGCTCCTTGCGATATCGTTCAGATCCAGGTCAGCGGTTAGTATGCGCTGCCCCGCTGGATCACCCCCCAGACCTGGAACCAACTATGACCACTCACCTTCAGCTTCTGCCGTTACCAGACTGGGCTCGAGATTGAGCTATTGGAGAGTGAGCCGCTGTGTCTTGAGGGCAAAGAGGTTTGCCAAAGGCCTCCGCATTTTTTGGTTGACTTGATCGTCGATATTAGAATACAAAACTGTCGACAATATTGTACAAGAATGGGGAGCCTCACCACAGAATGAATAAGTCCGTTAGAGAAAAGATTTACGAGCATATCAGGGACCAAATTACTTACTGCCGGTTGAATCCAGGGGAGAGGCTTACGGAATCGGCTCTGGCAAACGAATTTCGTGCAAGCCGCAGCCCGATCAGGGAGGCGCTCCGCCAACTCGAAAGCGAGGGCCTGCTCACCTTTGAACCGAACAAGGGATTCACCGTCTCAAAGTTGTCGATCAAACAGGTGGACGAGATCTACAGCATCAGGTGGCTGCTGGAGAGTTACGCCACAAGGCTGACGGTGGAGCATATAAGCTCCGAGCAGATCGCATTTCTTGAAGAGCTGAACGAGAGATGCCGCGTGGCAGCTGAAAAGGTGGATCTGCCTAGCTGGTTGCAACACAATTCCGCGTTTCACAGCTATTTTTACGACCATTGCGGAAATGAGAATCTCCGCATGATCCTGCAAACGCTCCAGCGCCGGATCCATCGGTACAAATACATCATCGTAAGCGTTCCCGGTCACTTCCGGACTTATCTGAGCGAGCACGACGGCATATTGAAGGCCTGTCGGAAAAGAGACGGGGAGAAGGGCGAGCACTATATGAAGCTCCACATCCAGACTATCAAAGAGGTGCTTCTCGGACACCTGAATCGGTTCCCGGTGACGGCAAATTCCGTGGCCGCGAGCGTTTTCACCCATCCGGACTGAAAGGTGGGAGCCATCATGGACTTGGCCGACAAGGTTGCCTTGGTCACGGGCGGAGGACGAGGTCTGGGTCGAGCTATCTGCCTGATCTTCGCTGAGAAAGGCGCAAACGTGGTTGTCACGGATGTCGATCCCGCGCTGGCCGAAAAGACCGCGGCCGACGTGGGAAAGCTTGGCCGGAAGTCCGCTGCCTTAAGGCTTGACGTGGCAGACCCCGAGGAATTCGGCCGGGTGTCAGATGCAGCTCTGAAGATTTTCCCGCGGATTGACATATGGGTGAACAACGCGGGCATCGGAAGCCGAGCCATGCTGGATGAGATGACTGTGGAACAGTGGGACCGCGTGCTGGATGTAAACCTGCGGGGCGCTTTTTTGGGCACTCGGGCGGCTGCCCTTATCATGAAAAAGCAGAACAGCGGCAGGATCATCAATATGTCTTCGAGAGCCGGAAAGGGCGGCAGCTACGGCCACGTCAACTATGCTTCGTCCAAAGCCGGCATCATTGCCCTGACAAAGAGCGCTGCAAGGGAACTTGGTCGATTTAACATCACCGTCAATGCCCTCCTTCCGGGCTTTATCGAAACAGACCTGACAAAGAATCTGAGCAACGAGATCAAACAGCCCGGCCAGATCGTCCTGAACAGGCCGGGCAAACCCGAAGATGTGGCGTATGCCGCTGCCTTCCTGGCATCAGACGAGGCAGAGTGGATCACGGGAATCTGTCTCGAAGTGACAGGGGGGACAGGGATGTTCTCCGGGTAGTTTGAGAAAGAGGGCGGGCTCGGGCAGTCCGAGGGGGTCCCACATGTTCCTGGCCACCCGAAATCAGAAGAGTGGTTTTTTTTGGCTCGCTGCCGGCGTCACCGTCTCATATGTGGCGGTGGGTTACGGTCTCGGCACAATGAGGGAGCCTGGCCCCGGGTATCTTGCGTTTCTCACAGGGTTCGTTATCTCCGCACTTTCACTGATTCTGATTCTTGGGGACCTCCGCGCGAAGGTGCGCGAGCCGCTGCGTGAGCTGTTTCGTGAGAACTCGCGCCGCGTCCTTTACACCGTGCTAGCGCTCGTGCTCTATACGCTCCTCTTACCTTATCTTGGCTTCGTGGTCTGCTCCGTCATACTCCTCTATGGGATGATCTTTTTCGGTGGGAAGCCGAACCATCTGGTCGCCGGGGGCGTCGCAATAGGCGCATCGGTCCTTACGTTCTACCTATTCTCGGGACTCTTGCAGGTCAACTTGCCGGTCGGAGTCCTGGGCCAATGGATTTCCGGGAGGTTGCCGTGACGATGGACGCGGTGCTTGCCGGATTCTCCGTTGCTCTCCAGCCGTGGAACCTCCTCTTTTGCCTTATGGGGTGCCTGGTTGGAACGCTCGTTGGAGTGCTCCCCGGGTTGGGTCCGGTGGCAGCGATCTCTATACTGCTGCCCACCACGTTCAAGGCAGGGCCGATCGCGGGGATCATCATGCTGGCAGGAATCTATTACGGGGCCATGTACGGAGGCTCCATCACCTCGATCCTCGTGAACCTGCCCGGAGAAGCAGCCTCCGTGGTGACGTGCATTGACGGGTACCAGATGGCACGTCAAGGCCGGGCCGGGCCGGCTCTGGGCATCTGCGCCATCGGTTCGTTTATCGGCGGGACGCTCTCGGTGCTTGGACTCATGCTGGTGGCTGCCCCGCTGGCCGATGCTGCCCTCGCATTTGGGCCGCCCGAGTACTTCGGCCTGATGACCATCGGAATGGTAGTTGTGACCTTTCTGGCCGGGAAATCCATGACCAAATCACTTCTCATGGCAGCGGTGGGGATATTCCTGGGTTGCGTGGGCATGGACGTGATCTCGGCCAAGCCCCGTTTCACGCTCGGTCTCGGGTTTCTCGAAGACGGCCTGGGGCTGGTTCCGGTCATCATGGGTCTCTATGGCATTGCCGAAGTCTTTTCCAATCTCGAAGACACCTTGAAGGTCTCTATACTCGACACCAAGATCCAAGGAATCTGGCCCACGGGGGACGATTTCCGGCGCTCGATCGGCCCCATTCTGCGGGGAACCGGGCTCGGCTTTTTTACGGGCGTTCTTCCGGGCGGAGGCGCGGTTCTCTCATCCTTTCTCTCCTACGGCATGGAAAAGAAGCTCTCCAGGGAACCCCAGCGGTTCGGCTCGGGCGCCATCGAAGGGGTCGCCGGTCCCGAAACTGCCAATAACGCGGCCACGGGCGGCGCTTTCATCCCGTTGTTCATCCTTGGGCTGCCGTTCAACGTCGTCTCCGCGGTTCTGTTGGGCGCCATGATCATCTACGGAGTGCGTCCGGGGCCCATGCTCCTGTCCACAGATCCGGGACTGTTCTGGGGGGTAGTCGCCAGCATGTACGTGGGCAACGCCATGCTGCTCGTGCTTAACCTCCCCCTGGTCGGGTTGTGGGTGAAGATGCTCAAGATCCCGTACCCGTTGTTCTTCCCTCTGATCGTTCTGTTCTGCTTAATCGGAGTCTTCAGCATCAATCACAACATCAACGAGATCTATGTGATGCTGGCTTTCGGCGTCGTAGGTTATCTGCTGAGGAAGTTCGAGTACGAGGCAGCGCCGCTCATTCTGGCTATGGTGCTTGGCCCCATGTATGAAAACGCCCTTCGGCAGTCCCTTATCATGTCTGACGGATCGTACGGGATCTTCTTCAGTCGCCCACTTTCCGCTACCTGCCTTATCTTCGCCGCGCTCCTTCTTATCGTCCCGCACGTTCGGCGGGTGACCCTGTGGCGAAAAAAGGCGATCGAGTTTGCCGAGGCAGATGGCTAATAGAGCCGTGACTGTGCAGCAGAGAACATATAAAGCTCATCGAACCGAAAGGAGGCAGCATGAAACGTCTTGTACTGATTGTCGGATTCCTCGCGATGGCGGCCCTTCCGTTCACGGGCCTGGCGGCAGACTACCCGACAAGACCGATTACCATAGAGATCGGCTATCCCCCGGGCGGCTCTACTGACCTCGTAACCCGCGCGCTCGCGGCCGAAGCTGCGAAGTTCCTGGGGCAGCCCATCATTTGCAGCAACAGTCCGGGCGCCGCCGGGAATCTGGTGCTTGGAAAGATCAAGAATCAGAACCCGGACGGGTACGTGCTAGCCGCTGCACCTACTGCGAACGTTTACCGTATTCCCCACATGCAGGAGTGCCCTTTCAAGGCCTCGGACCTTGTTCCGATCTGCGAGTATTCCCAGTACCAGTATGGTTTCGCGGTGCGCTCGGACTCCCCCTGGAAGACTTGGGAGGAATTTGTCGATTACGCCAAAAAAAACCCGGGCAAGATCAAGTATTCCACAGCCGGCGTCGGCACCGGGCAGCACCTCGGCATGGAGTACGTGGCCAAGAAGAACGGCATCAAATGGTCGATGGTACCGTTCAAGGGAGGCGTGGAAGCTACGACAGCCGTGCTGGGGGGCCATGTTGACGCGATCTCGCAAACGACCGAGTTCAAGGACCATGTCCTCTCGGGCAAGCTGCGGATGCTGATGGCCTGGAACCCCAAGCGCCTAATTAGTTTCCCGGACGTTCCTACCGCCAAAGAAAAAGGGATCGACGTTCAGGTGACCACCGGGATCAGCCTCTGGGCGCCCAAAGGAATTTCACCGGAAATCGTGAACAAGCTGGCCGAGGCCTTCAGGAAAGCGGCCCAAACAGACGCATTCAAGCAGGTGTGTCTGAAGTTCGACATGCCCAACGACTTCCTGGGTCCGAAAGAGGACGCGGAACTTATCCGTACACAGGACAAGTTCATGGGTGAGTTCATCAAGAGCCTGGGGATCGGCATTTATGCGCCGAAGTAACGATTCAAAGCAACGTGAATCGCCGGCATCCACGTTGAAGTGACCAGAGGGAAAGAGCTGGTTGCCGGCTGGCTCTAAGGAGTACTCGCCATGCGGTTTCAAGGGAAGGCGGCCATCGTCACCGGCGGTGCGAAGGGCCTGGGTAAGAGTTTTGCCGCTTCGTTGGCTGCCGAAGGCTGCTCGGTGCTCATTGCCGACTTTGACGAAGCATCGGGAGAAGCCACGGCCGAGGAGATACGCGGCAGAGGCCCAGCATGTGTCTTCCAGAAAACCGATGTCACCGTCAAAGCCCAGGTGACTCGGATGGCCGAAAAGGCTTTGGAAGCATTCGGCAAGATCGACATTCTCATCAATGACGCTGGGGGCAGCATGGGAGTTCCACGAGCGCCCATCGACCAGGTCGAGGAAGCTGACTGGGATCGAGTGGTTGCGCTGAACATGAAAGGCACTTTTCTCTGCACCCAGGCGGTTGTCCCCAGCATGAAGAGTAAGCGCACGGGTAAAATCGTTAATCTCAGCTCAGTGACAGCTCGCATTGGCGGGGAACTCACCCCCGTACAGTACGTGGCTTCAAAGGGGGCGATTTCAACGTTCACCCGGCATGTGGCGCAGGAGTTGGGACCTTATGGGATCTATGTCAATGCAGTGGCTCCAGGAATTATATTGAGCGGTCCGCGTCTCGAAAAGATGTGGTACGAGCGGAAAACGGAAGAGGAGAGAGAGCAATACGTTCAGCGAATACCGCTCAGGAGGCTGGGAGAGATATCCGAGGTGACCGACGTAGTTCTCTTCCTGTGTTCTGAGCAATCCAATTACGTCAGTGGCCTCACGCTTGACGTCAATGGTGGACTGTTCTCCGTGTAAACCGATGAGAAACAAAAACGATTTCCCAACGAAGAGGGCCGCATGAGTGAGCGAGATTTGAAGAACCGGCAAGAGCAGTGGCAGGAGCGGGATTATCGGAACGCTCTAAGCGGCCGGGGAGAAAGAAAGAAGACCTTTGAAACGCGATCTGGGCTGCCGATCAGGCCCCTTTACACGCCCCTGGATCTTGAAGCGATCGATTTCAAGTACGAGAAGGATCTCGGCTTTCCGGGGCAGTATCCTTTTACCAGAGGGAAGGATGCGACCGGATACAGAGAAAACTTCTGGATATTCCAGCAGTATGCCGGTTTCGGAGATGCTGAGGAGGCGAATAAGAGGTACCGGTTCTTGTTGGACAAGGGCCAAACAGGCATCTCCATCGCCCTTGATCTCCCCACTCAGATCGGCATCAACTCCGATCATCCGCTTGCGGAAGGAGAAGTCGGCAAAGTCGGCGTGGCAATTGATTCTCTCGAGGACCTTGAGATTCTTTTCAACGGCATTCCGCTGAATAAACCTCGTCAGATAAGCATTGTAGCCAATGCGGTCGCGCCGATCGCCCTGGCCATGTTCATCGCGCTGGCGGAAAAGCAGAATGTGCCGACAGAGGAGATGGTTCTTCGGATTCAGAATGATGTTTTGAAGGAGTTCATAGCACGCGGGACCTATATGTGCCCTCCAGGCCCTTCCTTGAGGATGTGTGCCGACGTGGTCACCTACTGCGCTGAATACCATCCCAATTGGCTGCCGATGACCATCTGCGGTTATCACATCCGGGAGGCCGGTTCGACCGCCATCCAGGAGATCGCTTTCAGCCTGGCCAACGCGATGGAGTACATGGACCATGTCAGCAGAAGAGGTTTTGACATGGTGAAGGTGCTCCCTAAGCTCTCTGCGTTCATGAGCGTAAACATGGACTTCCTTGAAGAGATCGCAAAATTCCGAGCCCTGAGGAAACTATGGTCCACTGTGCTCGGACAACGATATGCCATCCAAGACCTGTCAGCTCTGAACTTTAACCTCGTAAATTTCACCGCCGGCAGCAGCCTGACTGCGCAGCAACCTATGAACAACATCGTTCGCGTTACCATCGAATGTCTCGCTGGCGTGCTCGGTGGCTGTCAGTCGCTATTCCCCTGCTCGATGGATGAGGCTTACTGCACTCCTACGGAACAGGCCGTGGAAGTCGCATTAAGGACTCAGCAAATCATCGCGCACGAAACGGGTGTGGCCGACACCATAGATCCCCTTGGCGGCTCCTATTATGTGGAATCACTTACAAAGTCCATAGAAACCGAAGTTCTAAAATATCTGGAAGAAGTTGAAAGGAGAGGCGGCGCGGTCAAGGCGATAGAGCAGCACTATTTCCAGGAGGAGATAGCCGAAGCTTCGTACAGGCTTCACAAAGAAATACAAAGCGGGAAACGAGTTGTCGTGGGAGTTAATGAGTACCGGGCACCGGAAGAGACGCCCATCGAGATCTTCAGGCCTCCTCGCGATACCGCGGAAAAGCAAGAACTGAGGCTGAAAAGGATACGAGAGAACCGGAATAACAGTAAAGTCACGGGCCTGCTCAAGGAAATCGAGCGGGTAGCCGAAGGAGATGAAAATATGATTCCCGTGCTCATCGAGGCGGTTGAGAACTACGCCACCCTAGGAGAGATATGTGACGTGCTCAGGAACGTCTACGGCGAGTACGAAGACGCTCCTCTTTTGGCGAGAAGGTAGGAAGACGGGTGGCGCGAGGAGATCCCATGGAACGCAAGCTGAGGATATTGATAGCTAAACCAGGGCTGGATGGACATGACCAGGGGGCTAAGATCGTCGCCAGGGCTCTACAAGACGCGGGCATGGAGGTCATCTATACGGGAAGACGACAGGTTCCTGAGCAGATCATAAGCGCCGCACTGCAGGAAGATGTTGACGCGATCGGACTCAGTGTCCTTTCGGGAGCCCATGAGCACGTCTTCAAAAGAATCCTCGATCTCCTGAAGGAGAAAGGCGCCAGTGAGATCCTGGTCTTCGGCGGCGGCATCATTCCCCGAGACGATGCGGCCGAGCTGAAACGGCTCGGTGTCGTAGAAATATTCGGACCGGGCTCTTCCACAAATGACATCGCCCGAATCATCGAACAGGAGGTCCGAAAAAGGAGATTGAACTGATGTATCAGAAGATCGATCACATTGGCATCGCGGTACACAATTTGGAAGAGGCTCTAAAAGTATACGAGGGGGTTTATGGCCTGCAACCCCTGAAAATAGAGACCCTTGAGCAACTGCACGTGAGAATTGCCTTCATTCCCCTCGGTGAGGTGCTTATCGAACTCCTTGAGCCGACCGAGGAAGGTGCCGGCCGTATCGGACAGTTCCTAAAGGAAAAAGGAGAAGGACTCCACCATATCGCCCTCCGAGTGCAAGACATTGATGCGGCCTTAGGCAGGCTAAAAGAAATGGGGGTCCCGCTGAGAGACAAACAGCCGAGACCTGGAGGCGATGATTCGCGAATTGCATTCATGGACCCCTCTTTTACGCAAAATGTTCTGACCGAATTGGTGGAGAGAAAGCGGGAGGTCACCAAGGAGTGAAATGAATATTCGCGAGCTCCTTGAAAGGCAGGCTGAGACATACGTGAAAAAAATCTTCCTCTACTTTGAGGACGAGACGATCAGCTATTGGGATTTCAACGACTCTGTCAATCGCGTGGCAAATGCTTTCAAGAGGATGGGCATAGGGAAGGGCCAAATGGTCGCCCTCATGCTACCCAATTCGCCTGCGTTTCTCTATTCCTGGATGGCTCTTAACAAAATCGGGGCAATAGAGGTACCTGTCAACACCAACTTTGGCGAGAATGAATTGACCTACATCCTCCAACACTCCGGGGCAGTGAGCGTCGTGCTGCACGAAGAATATTATCCGGTCTTTAGCAAGATCGATCGAAAAGATATTCCGGAGCTCACACATGTAATTGTTGACGGGAGAGGGCCTGTGCCCAGTTGGACGATAGGTTTTTCAGAGATGTTCTTTGAATCTGCCGAACTTGAAAATGTATCGGTTTCAGAAAGGGATCCCGCAGTCTGCATCTATACCTCCGGGACAACAGACAAGCCCAAGGGTGCCCTCAACTCGCACGGCAACTGGATACTGACCGGCAAAGCCTATGCGTACACAGTAGGCATCACGGAAGAGGATCGGGTAATGACCTCAAATCCGCTCTTTCACGCCAACGCACAGGTCTATGCCACCATGGGGTCCCTGTCCGTAGGCGCAAGCCTAGTCCTGCTCAAGCGTTTTAGTGCTTCGCAGATACTGGAGCAGTCCAGACAATACGGCGCCACAAAGATGATCCTGGTTCAGGCGGTAACTCCTTGGGTCTGGAATCGTCCCCGCATGGAAAACGATGGGGACAATCCTGTGCAGACGATGGTGGCCGGCAACGTTCCTACAGAGATTTACAGAGAATTTGAGAAACGTTTCAACCTGAAGATCCAGACCATCTACTCCTTGTCGGAATCGGTCCTCGGCATTATGGGCCCGCGGGAAGGCACCATGGAGAGAAAGCCCGGCGGAGTGGGCGTACCCATGGAACATCCCGATCCGACTATCAAGAATGAGGTAAGGATCGTAGACGAAACCGGTACGGAACTCCCTAGAGGAAAACAGGGCGAGATCGTTATCCGCAATCCGGCACTGTTGCTCGGATATTACAAAGACGAGCAAAAGACAAAGGAGGCTATGAAGGACGGATGGTTCTACACGGGAGATATCGGCTACCAAGACGAGGATGGCTATTTCTTCTTCGTAGGAAGAAAGAAGGAAGTCATTCGCAGGAGGGGTGAATTGATCTCGCCAACGGAGATTGAGGCTGTGATCAATAAACACTCAGCCGTGGCGGAGTCTGCCGTGATTGGAGTTCCATCCGGTCTGGGAACAGGAGAAGAGGAGATCAAGGCTTACGTCAGACTGAATGTCGGTCACGCTGCGTCATGCGACGAGATCCTCTCGTGGTGCGCTGAGCACTTGGCTGATTTCAAGGTGCCTCGTTACGTGGAATTCCGTGAGGAATTCCCGAGGAGTGCCATTGGCAGGATACAAAAAAATGTCCTGAAGCAAGAGAGGGACGATCTCACCGCTGGCTGCTACGACCGGCTCAATCCGGCTACGTCTGCATAGGGGGCAGGAAAAGGGATCTAGAGTAGCCGAAATCGGTTAGAGGGCATGAAGACAGAGGACAACGGATTACCAGGTAGCCCGGCCTGTATTCCGGCGCGTTGGTCCGTGAAGTCTTACAAACCGTAGTTAAGAGGTGTTCAAAAGGAGGAGGTCATGAAGAGGTACCTTATTCTTGCGATTGCCGTTTGTCTGGCCGTATGCCTTGTTTGTCCGCCCACCATACTCGCAGAGGATGTTATCAAGATTGGAACCATCTTTTCTCGGACAGGCTCTCTTGCCAATCTGGGACTGGAGAGTTGGAGGGGCGCCGAACTCGCGCGAATCGTTCAGAACCAGAAAGGTGGACTTCTCGGCAAGAAGATCGAGTTCATCAACGGTGATGCCGTGGATCCGACCGCTGCCGTGGGGGAGACCGAGAGGTTGTGCACCGTGGAGAAAGTGCCGGTGATCCTCGGCTCCTTTGCCAGCTCCATAGCCTTTGCCGCAAGTGCAAAGGCGGACCAGAACAAGGTCGTTTACTGGGAACTCGGCGCCGTAGGGGACAAAATCACGGAAAGAGGATTGAAGTACGTCTTCCGCACCTGCCCCAACGGATCGGACCTCGGACGTGAACAGCTCCGATTCGCCGTAAACGGCATTGCTCCCAAGATCGGTAAAACAAAGGAAACGATTCGAATTGCAAGCATCTATGAGGATTCTGCATACGGCACTCCGTGCGCGGCCGGGATCCGGGAACTGGCAAAGCAAATGGGCGTTCAGCTTGTGGCTGACGAATCGTACAACCACAAGGCCACCGATTTGTCTTCGCTGGTCATGAAGGTCAAAGCAGCCAATCCCGATGTGATTCTCGAATCTTCTTACGAGAACGATGCCATATTGTTCTTCCGCCAGGCACAAGAACTTGGACTAAACGTCAAAATGTTTATCGGTTCGGGCGGCGGGATGAACCTTCCCGGCTACCGGAAGGCCTTGGGCGATGCAATAGACAATAAAGTTTGTAATGTGGGCTACCCTGGTTACAATATCAACCCCAACTATGCCAAGGGCATCGACAAACTTTCCGAGCTTTACGTCAAGACATTTCAGAAAGAACCCACCAGCGTTTTTTCAGTAATCAATTACATGGGTACTATGGCGCTTTGGGAGGTGATCGAGAAGGCCGGTTCCACCAATCCCGACGCCATAGCCAAAGCCGCCAGGGAATGCAAAATACCCGGAGAAGCGACTCTTCTGCGCTACGGCATCAAATTCGCGCCTCCGGGGAGTCCGAATATGGGACAAAATACGCTGGCCCACTATTTTGTGACCCAGTGGCAAAACGGGGAACTCTATATTGTCTTCCCGGAAGCAGCATCGTCCCCTGGCAAAACCCTTATCATACCTAAATAGAACTTCGTCGAGACAAAATCCCTGCTGGAGGCCGTGTCGCCCGGGGACAGCCTCCGGCAGGCAAATGCCGAGGGAATAGGACCACTCAGATGATTCTGCTGCAGATCATAGTAAATGGCCTCCTGTTGGGTGGCATCTATGCACTTATCAGCATTGGTCTCACCCTTATTTTCGGCGTCGTGAGGGTGATCAACTTTGCCCACGGCGAGTTTTTGATGCTTTCCATGTATGTGGCCTATTTCTCCTATTTCTTTCTCGGCCTGAATCCATATCTGTCACTGATCATCAACGTGCCTTTGATGTTTGTCTTGGGCGTCGCAACGGATCAGCTCATCATACGGCCCCTAAGGAACGCCCCTTCGTATATGCAGATCTTTGCGACGGTAGGATTATCCATTGTTTTATTGAATTCAGCCCTGTTCCTTTTCACCGGTGACTACCAGAGCATCAATATGCCATTTGCCAAGAAGACTCTGGTGCTTGGCGGCATTGCCCTGAGCTACGCCAGGCTGGTCATCTTCTTTTCCGCACTGGTCGTGTCCATAGGGCTTTACCTCTTCTTGCAGAAGACGGACATGGGAAAACAGATCAGGGCAATCGCTCAGGACAGGATGGCGGCTCAGCTGATGGGGATCAATCTGAACCGAGTTTATATGGTCACCTTCGGAATAGGGAGTGCGCTAGTGGCCATTGCAGGCGGGTTGATCATGCCTGTGTACTATGTGTTCCCGTCTGTGGGTGTCTATTTCGTCCTCACAGCCTTCGTGGTTGTAGTCCTGGGAGGGATGGGAAACATGGTGGGCGCCTTGATTGGAGGGATCGTCATTGGTGTGACCGATTCTCTGAGCGGGTATTACATAGACCCATCTCTCAAAGAAGTGGTTTATTTCATCATCTTTTTGGTCGTTCTGCTTGTTAAGCCGTCAGGATTGATGGGGATGGTCGGCGCAGAGGAAATGGGGATGAAATGATGCCGTACCTCGCATACCGATCGTTGGGAAGACCGGAAGTCTATGTCCCCTGCGCATTCCTTGCAGCAACGATTCTTGTGGTGCTTCTGACGGAAAACTCTTTTTACCTGAACTTGTATTTTATGATCTTCATCTTTGCAGGGCTTTCCGCAGCCTGGAATATTATCGGAGGCTTCGGCGGCCAGCTCTCACTCGGACACAGCGCTTTCTTCGGACTGGGAGCCTACACCTCGGCGCTCCTGTTCGTTAAATTCGGCATCCCACCGCTGCTTGGGATCTTTGCAAGCATTGCTCTTGCCCTGGTCTTGGCCGCAGTTATCGGCTTCCCGTGCTTCCGGCTCAAAGGGCCATTTTTCACCTTGGCAACCATTGCCATTGCCGAAGCGCTTCAGCTTCTCGCGGTCTATTTTCGTGGGATTACGGACGGATCCGAAGGGCTATCCATCCCCTATCAACCCTCTCTTCTGAACCTTGCGTTCGAATCCAAGACCAACTATGCCGTCGTGGCCTTCTGTTTTATGTTGCTCGTGCTTGGGGTCTCCAGATGGATTCAGCGCTCGCAACTGGGTTATCAGCTCGTCGCTCTCCGTGATGACGACCAGGCCGCGGAATCCCTCGGGATCAGCACCACCAGAGCAAAGATGACGGCTTTTCTTGTAAGCGGGGGTCTGACTGCGCTGGGCGCAAGTCTTTTTGCACAATACGTGCTTTTCCTGGAGCCCCATTCCGCATTTTCATTGAATATATCGGTGAATCTGGCCCTCATTTCCATGGTCGGCGGATTGGGTACCGTTATAGGACCGGCTCTTGGGTCATTCCTGCTGATCCCCCTTCAGGAGCTCTTGAGAGGATGGATCGGCGGGGCCTATCAAGGTTTGTACTTTGTGATCTACGGCCTGGCCCTTATCGGCGTAGTCATGTTTATGCCGCACGGCATTACAGCGTTCTTCACGAATCGTTATCTGCGGCTTATCTCCCGGCTGCCGACGTTCGGTGTAAAGGACGCGGCGGCGGAACGCGGCAGTGCACCCGCAAGAGCGGTGGTCCCGGCAACGAGCCCAGAGCCGGCCCGAATGCCGACAAGTTCAGCCATTCCGGTGATAGAGGCTGAGAATATTTCCAAACGTTTCGGCGGCGTGCAGGCTCTGTTTCAGATCGGCTTCTCGGTCCAACAGAGACAAATCTTCGGCATTATAGGACCCAACGGCGCGGGCAAGAGTACTCTCTTCAACATTCTATCTGCGGTCTTTCCGCAGGACGAAGGAACCGTGAGGTTCATGGGGAGGGACATATCGGAAATCACAAGGCCTCATCTCGTCTGTAGAATGGGAATCGGAAGGACCTTTCAGTTAGTCAAACCGTTTGAAAACATCACAGTGCTTGAAAATGTCATGGTGGGCGCTTTCTGCCGCGGCAACAACCGAGCCGCAGCCATGAGTCAGGCTCTCGATGTCCTCGATTTCGTCGGCATGACCGAAAAGAAGGATCTTCCGGGGAATGTCCTGACGCTGGCAGACAAGAAGCGGCTCGAAGTGGCCCGGGCGCTGGCTACGGGACCGAATGTCTTACTCCTCGACGAGGTAATGGCCGGATTGACACCTAAAGAAGTCAACGAAGCGATAGAGCTGATCGAGCGAATTCGAGATCGCGGAACAACCGTAATAATCGTCGAACACGTAATGCAGGCTGTCATGAGCCTTTCTGACCGAGTCATGGTCATCGCGGAAGGTCTGAAGGTGACGGAGGGAACGCCTCAGGAAGTCATCAAAGATGAGCGAGTAATCAGGGCGTATCTGGGAGAAGGCTATGAGCTTACTGCGACTGGATAACGTTACAGTCCGGTACGGAGACATGGAGGCTCTCAGTGAGGTCACCGTAGAGGCCCAGGACAAGGCGATCACCAGTATCGTCGGTTCCAACGGTGCGGGCAAATCGACCATGCTCAAGGCGATCTCCGGGCTCGTCGCCTGTCATTCCGGAAACATCCATTTTGATGACGGAGTTATCAATTCCCTCCCCAGTCACCGGCGGGTGGAACTGGGCCTCATTCAGATCCCGGAGGGAAGGCACGTCTTTCCGCACATGAGCGTCAAAGAGAATCTGGAATTAGGTTCTATGTTCGGAAGGGCAAGAAGAAAGAGGGACGAGAATCTCGGGCGAGTTATGCACCTCTTCCCTCGCCTCTCAAAAAGGTCGGATCAGATGGCCTGGACTCTTAGCGGAGGAGAACAGCAGATGCTCGCGATTGGCCGCGGGCTTATGGCCGATCCCAAACTCCTCATGATGGACGAGCCTTCTCTGGGCCTTGCTCCCCTCATCGTCAAGGAAATATTCGGGGTGATCGCTTCCATCAATGGATCGGGTACGACCATCCTGCTCGTTGAACAGGACGTCAGGGCCTCCCTGGAGATTGCCGGCTGGGGTTACGTGCTGGAAAACAGGCGCATCGTGCTGTCCGGAAATGCGGCGGAGATCCTGAAGAGCGACAAGGTCAGAAAGGCCTATCTGGGCCTTTGAGAAAGGACTCGAAAGTGTCGGAAGCGCCCTAGGCCCGTCAGCATGCGCTTTTGGCTCTGTAACAAATCAAAACTTTGCAGAAAGAGATCATAAATGGCCAAGGTAACAGATCTGATCGCCAGATCCATTGTGGATGCAGGCATCACTCACGTATTCACGTACCCGGGCGGCATTACCATCCCCATCATCAATGCCTTTTACGACTTCAGGGATTCGGTCAATGTGATTGTGACGAGAAGCGAGCAGACAGCGGCGTGCATGGCGAATGCCTACGGACGCATGACCGGCCGGCCCGGTGTGGTCGTATGCCAGGGGCCTTATGGGATTTCAACTGCCCTCTTTGGGATTAACGAAGCCGCCCTGGGAAGCGCGCCGATGGTCCTCATAACGGACATTACCGATTTCGGCGTATTCCATGCCCACGGGGTGCCTCAATCCACATCGGGTGAATACGGGTCGCTGGATTCACGAGGCGTTCTGAAGCTGTGCTGCAAATTCGTTGCCGCGCCCACCGAGCAGAATGATTGTGTCCAGGCTGTTCAGCAGGCACTCAAACACGCAATCACAGGTAGACCTGGTCCCTGTGCGGTGATTGTTCGGTCGTCCAATATCAGTGTTGAAGCTGATGAAAACTTTCTCCCAAGGCTATTTCCCACGGGAGCCTACGGCATTTCGGAGAAGCCCGTCGCTTCTGATGCGACGATCGCGCAAGCCGTGGAGCTTTTCACGGCGTCCCGAAGGCCGGTTATCATAGCCGGGAACGGCATCAACGTAGCAGGGGCCTATAACGAACTCCGGGATCTGGCAGCAATCCTTTCCTTGCCTGTGGTCACAACCAGCATGGGGAAAGGTGTCTTTGATGAAAGCCTGCCCATGTCCTTCGGCGTGATTGGATCTTTCGGCCACCCTGCGGCGAATCAGATCGTCAGTCAGGCGGATCTCCTCCTGGTCGTGGGCTCGCGGCTCAAACCACCGGATACCTGTTATGAAGACCCAAAGATGATCGACCCGGACCGCCAAAAGATCATCCATGTGGATATCGACCCTGGAAATATCAACTGGACATTCCCTGCCACCTTGGGAATCCAGGGTGATGCGAAAGATGTGCTCTCTCGACTGCTGGTCGCTATCCGAGGTGAGGGCCTGGACCCCTTGGACAGACTTGAGTGGATCGGAAAGATGCAAGAACTCAAGCATCGAGATCACTTTGATGGAGCCTCCAAGATGGAACCCGCGGAGCCGATCCATCCCAAATGGCTGGTCGGGCAGATCTCGAAATGCAGTCCTGGTGACACCATCGTCACCACGGACGGAGGCAATAATCGGTTCTGGATGCTCCGTTACTATAAGGCCAAGCCGGGATGCTACTGGAGTCCGGGCGGCACGCTGTCGGTGAGTTTCGGCATCCCTGTGGCTCTCACCGCGAAGCTTCTCTATCCCGACCGACCGGTCCTCTCGGTTGCCGGGGACGGCGGGTTCTCCATGCAGATCCATGCTCTCGCCACAGCAGTGGAGCAGAAGTTGGGAGTAGTCTTCGTCGTGATGAACGATTCGCAGTTGGGCATGGTTCGGGAAGGTCAAGGGCAGAGGCCCATCGGATCGGAGTTCAACGAGACGGACTATGCTGCGATCGCCAGGGCCTTCGGATGTGAGGGCAAGCGAATAACCCATCCGGACGAGTTCGAAGAAGCGTTGAAATCAGCCTATGAGTCCAATCGACCGTACGTCCTGGATGTGCAGATCAGCCGGGATGAAAAGATCTACGAGCAGCTGTTTTCGCCGTTCGCTCGGGAAAGCTTTACCCGAATGACTTCACGCAAGTGTTACTACCGCTAAGAGGGAAGCATCATGGTTATCGACTTCCATGCGCACCTGTTCAACAGGGAGTGGCTGCCCGGAAAGTTCTGGAGTGACCTGATCAGCCGCGCTGTCACAGTGAAAAGAAGAACCGGCCAAACGGTTACGCCTGAACAGGTAAAGGGCGATTTCTCCCGCTGTTTCGACGATCCGCATGGAGACGTGTTGGTCCGCGAGATGGAGGAGTCAGGTATCGCGGTCACACAGATCATGCCGCTGGATTTAGGTCTCGAACTGGGGGAGCCTCCGGTCTCCATAGAGGAGAAGAACAGGCTTATCAGCCGGATTGCCGGGAGTCATGCTCCCAAGATACAGGCTTACTTCGGGATCGATCCGAAACGGCAGGGTGGTGTGGCACTCTTTGAAAAGGCGGTCAGGGAGTGGGGCATGAAAGGCCTCAAGCTTGATCCGGCCTCGGGATACTATGCAAACGAGCGGTTCGTCTATCCTTATTATGAGAAAGCTGTGGAGCTGGGAGTTCCGGTGCTTGTTCACACCGGAGCCACCATTCCCCCGTTCAGGAACAAGTACTGCGACCCTGTTTACCTTGATGACGTGACCCTCGACTTCCCGGATCTTACCATCATTGCTGCCCACGTCTCTTTCGGGTGGTGGCAGCAGCTCTGCTTCATGATCAGCAGGAAGACCAACCTGATGACAGATATCTCGGGATGGCAGCCCATCGCATTCCGCTCATACGAGCTCTTCTGCCGGTACCTTCGGGACATGCTGGACATAGCGGGCGCGGATCAATTTCTCTTTGCCACGGACGGTCCTGCATTCCGTCTCTACGGCATGAAGAACAGCACCTATGTCCAACTTATCAGAGACCTGCCCGAAAAGGCTCCGGCAGGCATCCGATTCACGTCCGAAGAGGTGGAAAAGATCCTCTACAAAAACGCCTTGCGGGTCATGAAGGTGGCGAGTCTTGAAGGGCTCACTCAGTGATCCGAACGCAGGCAGTGTCTCGCTGAGCTCCCTTGAAAGAAAGAGAGGTGAAGCGTTGAGGAAACAAGGATGACAGGCCAGTCTTGAAAGAGATCGGGACAACAACACGGAGGTGCAAGAATGAAAAGAATATCTCTAGGTATCTTGGTGATGCTCTGTTCCTTCATGCTCGTCGGCATGACGGTGTGGACTCCTGTAGCGAACGCTCAGGAAAAGGTGATCTACATCGGTCACGTCAATCCCCTCACGGGGCCTGCCGCTCCTTGGGGTGTCCCGATTTCACGGGGGATGGACTGCTTGGCCGAATACTACAATGAACAAGGTGGGATCGCGGCGGATGGGGCCAAGTGGACTATCAAGATGCTCCACGAGGACAACAAGTATCAGGGAGAAATGGGCCGTGCCGCGGGCGAGAAACTCATCAGCAAGTACAAGGTCAAGGCCATCCTGGGCGACTTCGCCGGGGATTCTCTGCTCGCCTACCGGACATTGGCAAACAGGAATAAGGTCATAATCTTTGCAGGAAGCAGCGGCGCAGAAAAGAAGCTTCTCGGCCCGAACGATCCCTATCTCTTCCAGGTGTCCCAGACCCAGGCACAGAAGTTTCTCGTCCTGGATATTGCAATGGACACCCTGAAGAAGAAAGGGGCAAAGCTTGAAAAGGCCGCGAGTATCAATCCCGATACTTCCACCGGAAGGGGCGTCTCCGAGGCCTTCATTACTCAAAAGGCTCCTCAATACGGTATGAAGGTCGTGGCAAGCGTCCTGTACCCCACAGGAACCAAAGACTTCTATCCTTTTTGCACAAAGATCATGGCCGACAAGCCGGACATCGTGGAAATGGGCGCCGCGGGTCCTGGAGACCAGGCACTGATCCGCAAGACCTTGTATCAGCTTGGATATAGAGGCTATTCCGTGGCCTCAGGTTCCCTTGTCAACGTGGCGGGTTTGATCAAGATCGCGGGGCAGGATGCCATCCAAGGGCACATCGCCCCCTTTGAGTCCTTTGAGTGTCCCATCATCAAGCCCGACCAGCGTGAGATCATGAAAATCATACAGAAGAAATGGGCGGAAAAATGGCCGAACGAGCCATTCGAGCCAATTGCGTGGCGCTATGCCACGTGTCTCCAAATCCTGGCGCAAGCTTACAAGGATGCAGGCACCTTGGATCCCGACGTGGTGGCCAAGACCATCGAAAAGGGTAAGTTCGAGACCATCCTGGGAGACTGCACGTTCACCGGCGCGAAGACCTTCGGGATTTCTCATTGCGCTAATTTGATCACCATCGCGGGGATCGTCGAGGGCAATGAGGTGAAGTACCTGGGCTATTCCAGGCTCACCCACGAGTAGCCTATCCACCACAGGAACTGCCCGGGTACGGAAGAGGGATCTTCCTGGAACCGATTTCTCAGGACGATCCCTCTTCCTTCGTATCAGAACATCGGGAGGCTTAGGAATGGTCGCTCAGACACTCTTGAATGGTGTCGTCACGGGCTTGATTTACGTGTTGATCGCTTCGGGATTGACCCTAGTCTTCGGAATTCTCCGGATCGTGAATTTCGCTCACGGCCAGTTTTACATGTTAGGGGCTTTCGTCTTCTATCTAGTGCTTGAGACGGCCGGTCTTCCATTTCCCGTCGCTTTTGCGGTTTCCGTCCTCGCTATCGGCCTTCTTGGGCTTGCCACGGAAAAAGGGCTCTTTAGACCACTTGAAGGCAAATCTCTCATTGGCATCATCGGAACCACCCTGGGCCTGATGCTGACGCTCGAAGGCGCTGCTGAAATTCTCTTTGGACCGGATGACCGGAGCGTAAGAAACATATTCCCAGGGGTGATCAAGATCGCGGGAACCACCTTGCCTGTAGAAAGACTAGTGGCCATTGGAATGTCCGCGGCGGTGATGTTCGCCCTGTACTGGTGGATCCAACGGACGAAATCAGGAACTGCGACCCGCGCGGTTTCTCAGGACGAATATGCAGCAAGCCTGATGGGGATCAGTAAGACTCGGTGCTCGTTGGTGGTGATGGGCGTCGGTTCTGCACTAGCCGGTGCTGCCGGCGCGATTCTCTGTCCTCTCTTTTTCGTTAGCCCGTACATGGGAGGAGTGCCGCTCATCAAGGCTTTGATCGTGATTACTCTGGGCGGGATGGGGAGCATCCTGGGCGCAACACTTGGAGGACTCATTCTGGGAATCATGGAATCCTTTGTCTACACGTACTTGGGCGGGATCGCTGAGATCATAGGGTTCTTGATCATCATCGTTATTCTCATTGTCCGTCCGCAGGGTTTGTTCGGTGAGCCTTTTGAACTCGCTGCGTGAGACAGGCAGGGTGCCGTTAGAATTCCAATCTTGTGGCTAACCGGACGTTATTCTAGGCATCCGGCATAAGAGGTTCGGGTCATGATCAAGAAGACGGCTTACGGCCTATTCGGAGTGATCTTGCTGGTGCTTCCC
Organism: Thermodesulfobacteriota bacterium; assembly: GCA_049323095.1. Classification (GTDB taxonomy): domain Bacteria; phylum Desulfobacterota; class Desulfomonilia; order Desulfomonilales; family Desulfomonilaceae; genus VGSG01. The sequence goes on along the minus strand of JBMOME010000336.1, from coordinate 10,519 downwards.
TATCTGGTCAGGGACGACTACTATATGCACCTTTTTATCCTCTCGGGCATCTATTCGGTCCTCTGCATGGGATGGGTCCTGATTCTCAGGGCAGGCCAGTTCAGCCTGGGCCAGTCTGCTTTTCTGGCTATCGGGGCTTACATCTTTTCTATTCTCGCGTTGAAGTTCGGGGTCTCACCGTGGCTGGGGCTCCTTGCAGGCGGGATCGGGGCTGCAATCGCCGCGGCTCTGTTGGGCTGGATCGTGTTGCGAATCCGAGGGCTGTATTTCGCAGTCATAACACTTGCGTTTAACGGGGCCATCCAGCTTGTCCCCGCGAATTGGGATTATCTCGGAGGCTGGCTTGGACTGTCACCGATCCCTCCGTTCAGCCTGGCCGGCGTGGAATTCATTACCAAGACTTCCTGGTACTATCTCGTACTGGCTTTGGTCGCGCTGACGGCCCTGGTGACTTTGAGGATCCAGAACAGCCGGCTCGGAAGGTATTTCAAAGCCACAGCCAACGAGAGCCTGGCGGAAAGCCTCGGTATCAACACGGTCGGGCAGCGGATGCTCGCCTTTGTTGTTGCATGCCTCTTTGCCGGGCTGGCAGGAGGAATCCTGGCTTCCTATCTCACTTATGTTGCCCCGGGAGATTTTGGTGTTTGGAAATCGCTTCAAGTTCAGATTCAGGCAACCGTGGGTGGAACAGGAGGCCTGGTAGCTGGGCCGATCACGGGATCCACAATCATGGTGATCCTCGGCGAAGTCCTGCGTACCTACACCAAGGGGCTTGAACCTTTGCTCTACGGGGTCGTCCTTCTGGTGGTTATCTTCTTCCTGCCCGACGGGCTTATCAGCTTTCCTCGGATCGCCCTGAATAAGTGGAATCCTAGGAAGACCACGGAGTGAGAGTAGTGTGCTGTCTGGCTGCGATGGTTTGCATGTGAGGACAGGAGATGGCAGAGCCCATATTAGAGGCCAAAGATGTCACGAGACGTTTTGGTGGTCTGGTGGCGGTAAATCAGGTCAGTTTCGCTGCTGAGCGTGGAGAAATTCTCGGGATTATCGGGCCCAACGGAGCAGGGAAAACTACGCTCTTCAACTTGCTCAGCGGTTTTCTCAGGCTTTCTCAGGGAGAGGTCCTGTACCAGGGCGAGAGGATCAACAGCTTGAAGCCGCATTCCATCGCCAGAAAAGGGCTCGTACGAACCTTTCAGCAGAGCAACATATATCGCACGGAGACCGTGCTGTCCAATGTCACGCTCGCTTGTCATCTGTCGGACAGAGTCGGCTTTTGGGGCACCCTGTTCAACAGTTCTTCTTATCGGCAGGAGGAAAAAGACAAAACGAGAGTGGCAAAGGAGATCCTTTATACTCTTGGCCTGGAAGAAATGATGGACCAGATGGGAGGAAATCTCTCCCACGGTCAGCAGAGAGCATTGGGTATTGCCATGGCCATGGCCTGCAATCCGAAATTGCTGCTGATGGACGAGCCGGCCTCCGGCTTGGGCCTTGAAGAGATGCACATGATCATGCAGAGGATCCGGGAGATCAGGGAAAAGGGGATTACAATAATCCTCGTTGAACACGAGATGCGGATGGTCATGAGCATCTGCGATCGAATCATAGTGCTCAACTTCGGAAGAAAGGTTGCTGAAGGGATTCCTGAACAGATCAAGGGAAATAAAGAGGTGATCGATGCCTACCTCGGGCACGAACAGGGATAAGAGATTTCTCGCTGCTGTGGACATTCATGTAAATTACGGCGGCCTTGAAGCGCTCAAAGGAGTTTCCATTTCCGTTGAAGAACGCTCCATTGTGGCGATGATAGGACCAAACGGGGCAGGGAAGAGCACAACCCTGAAGAGTATATGCGGGACATTGAAGCCGTCATTCGGGGAGATATGGTTTCAAGAAAGCAGAATCGATGGACTCGCGACCGAGGAGATCGTGGGGTTGAAGATTGCCCATGTTCCAGAAGGCAGAAGGATCTTTCCCCATCTCACGGTGCAGGAGAACCTCCATATGGGGGCCTACCTGATAAGAGACCAGAGCCTTGTGGAGAGCAACCTGGAGATGGTTGCGAGGTTCTTTCCCATTCTGAACAGGAGACGAGGACAAGCAGGGGGAAGTTTGAGTGGAGGCGAGCAGCAAATGCTCGCCATCGCCCGCGCGCTTATGAGCAGCCCGCGCGTGATCCTGATGGATGAGCCGACCCTGGGCCTAAGCCCGATCGTGTGCCAGGACCTGGCAAACATTATCCGGGACCTCAACACAAAAGGAGGCATCTCAATTCTTTTGGTCGAGCAGAATGCTCGAATGGCTCTCAATCTCGGTGACTGGGGATATGTACTCGAAGGAGGAAAGATTGCTCTGGAAGATCGATGTAGCAACCTGAAGCAAAACACGAAGGTTATCCAGGCCTACTTAGGACAATAGCAGAGATGGAAGTCTTGAAGATGCGCTGGCCAAGCATACTTGAGCATGTGAAATCAAAGGTGGCCTTGTACCGGAACCGACCGCTCCTGCAGGACGCGGGCGGGCATGCCTCATACACCTACGAAGAGTTTGACGTACTCACGGACCGGGTGGCCGGAGGGCTGCGAGCAATAGGTCTCCAGCGGGGAGATCGAGTGGCTCTCCTTCATCCCAATCACACAGATTTGATCCTAGCCTATTTCGGAGTGATCAAAGGGGGTGGCGTGGCAGTCCCGGTCAACCCCCTTTACACCCCCGGAGAGATTCTTCGAATCCTGAAGAATTCGGGCGCGCGCTGGCTCATCAGCTCACACAGTCTCGCCGATCGGGCGAGCGAGGTGCGCTCGTCCGCGCCTGCCTTGGAGCGTGTACTGGTCAAAGGGGAAACGGAGAGCCTCGAGGCGACACTGGAAAGAGAATGCGGCGCTCTCCAGCCGCGGCCCGACGAAGAGGTCGGCGCTGACGACCTCGCGTTCATCTTCTATACATCGGGAACCACCGGCGAACCCAAAGGGGTGATGCTCACCCATCGCAATGTGGTCTTTGGAGGCGGAAACACGGCCCAAAATTATGGGCTTCGCGAGGATGATGTAGCCTTGGTCTGCCTACCGCTTGTGCACGTGTTCGCCAATGCCAGTCCGGTTTTGGGCTCGCTGAACAGCGGGGGAAGCATAGTAGTTATGGATCGTTTCCAGACAGAGCCTGTCTTTGAAGCTCTGGAGAGGCACGGGGTGACCTGGTTCTCGGGCGTTCCCACCATGTTCGGCTACCTGCTCAACGCGTTCCACGAGCGACCTAGGTCCATCCCGGCCCTGCGCATGGGACTGTCGGGCGGGGCATCTCTCTCCGCGGAGCACTTGGCTCGGTTCGAGGAAATGTTCGAGGCGCCTGTGGTGGAGGTTTACGGACTCACCGAGTCCACGGGCCTGGTGACCGGCAACCCGGTCTATGGAGTGCGCAAGGCGGGCTCCATCGGCGTGAATGTGTCGGGAGTCTCCGCTCGGCTTGTAGACGAATCCGGAAGCGATACGCCCAGAGAGGAGGTCGGGGAAATCATCTTCCGGGGCCCCAACACAACCCCAGGATACTGGAACAAGCCCGAAGCCACGAACTCGGCCATCCGCGAAGGGTGGATGCATACCGGAGACCTGGCGAGGCAAGACGACGAGGGATACTACTTCATCGTGGGGCGCAAGGATGAGCTGATTATCTCGGGTGGTTACAACATCTATCCGAGGGAGGTGGAAGAAGTCCTCTACCTTTACGAAGGAGTCGGGGAAGCCGCGGTGGTGGGCGTGGCCGATCCGAACCTGGGACAGGTCGTGACAGCGTTTTTGGCCCCGAGGTCGGGCCATCAGCTTGTCCCCGAAGAGATCCGTGCCTTCTGTAGGGAGAAGCTGGCCGCGTACAAGGTCCCCAGGCGAGTTGAGATCATGGCGGAATTGCCCAAGAACTCAACCGGCAAGATCCTCAAGAAATCTCTTCCGGGGTTATAAAGATGGTCAATCATGGACCTGAGATGCCAAATTCACCAGTTCTCAACCCGCGACATGCGAAATGTAGCTCAACGAGGGATAAGACGTTATGTATTCGCTTCTGACCCCAGAAGATCGTGAATTCAAGGCCCGTTGCGACCGTTATGCGCAAACTGAATTGACTTCGCTGGCCAGGGAGCTGGGAGAAGTGAACGAGGTTCCCCAGGCCCTGAAAGAGTCCCTGGCAGCGTCCGGCCTTTACGGTCCCCTCTTTCCGAGGGAATACGGTGGCACCGGCACTAGTTCGGTCCGGATCTGCCTTGCCAGGGAAGCCTTAGCCGGCGTGTACTCCCCGGCAGACACAACCCTGGCCATGCAGGGTCTGGGCGGATTACCTATCGTTTTGGCAGGGACCGAGGCCCAGAAAAGGAAATTCCTGCCTCCACTCGCCTCTGGCGAGAGGCTGGCCACCTTCGCACTGACGGAGCCGGGGGCCGGGTCCGACGCCTCTGCTATTCAGACCATGGCCGAAGTCAAAGGCGACGGATTCGTCATCAACGGGCGCAAACGCTTCATTTCAAACGGCTACTCTGCGGATCTTGCGGTGGTTTTTGCCAGAACACCTACGAGCAGAAATCCTCGCGGTCTTTCTGCGTTTCTGGTGGAGCTGGGAACCAAGGGATGCCAGGTCGCTTGGCGCATCGAGCTCATGGCGAGCCACGACATTGTGGAATTTCATTTCCAGAATCTTGAAGTAGGCCGGGACGCCCTGCTCGGTCAGTTGGGAGGCGGCTTCAAGCTGGCAATGCAGACGCTGGATCTCATGAGGATGACGGTGGGAGCCGCGGCTCTAGGCATGGCCCGGGCTGCGCAGGAAGAGGCGCTTCGACATGCCAACGAAAGGGTTCAGTTCGGAAAGCCTATAGCAGCGTTTCAGGGTGTGGCTTTCAAGTTGGCAGAGATGGCCACCGAGACGCAGGCAGCACGTGGCCTTGTTTATCTCGCGGCCATAAAGCGAGACCGAGGAGACCAGGATGCATCCGTCCTTTCCTCTATGGCGAAGCTCTACGCTACCGAGGCGGCTTTTCGATGCATCGATCAGGCCGTGCAGATCCACGGCGGTCTCGGAGTGGTGAAGGGGTCGACTGTGGAGCGGCTTTATAGGGAAATCAGACCTCTCCGTATCTACGAGGGGACATCCGAGATACAAAAGCTTATCATCGCCAACCGACTGATCAAGGAGGACAAGTCTCATGGATCCGGAGCGAATTAAGCGACTCATCAAGACCGGTAAAGTATACGACCTTGGGATGGAGTACTACGTCGGAATGCCTCATCATCCAAACCATCCTCCGTTTGCCTTTTCCCTCACCAAGCTCCACGGGGAAATGATGTACGAGGGGGGCGTGTCGGCCTGTAACTGCCTGTTCACCACGGGTGGGCACACGGGCACGCATTTCGACGCCCTGGGTCACATCAGCGTGAACCGCGAGGTTCACGGGGTGGGGTCCATCGAGCCTTGGCAGGAGTATCAAGGTCTAAAGAAAGCGGGGATCGAGACCGTTCCGCCGGTTGTAACCAAAGGGGTTCTTTTGGACATTGCCGGATTGGAGAAGACCGAGTGCCTAACGAACGACTACCGCATAGGCGCGAAGATTCTCGATGCCGCGGCGAAAAAGCAGGGGTGCGCAGTGGAAGAGGGCGATGCAATCCTACTAAGGACAGGCTGGATTCAGCACTTCCACGATCCCCGCAAATACATTTCCAGCGCAGATGGATGCCCGGGGCTGGTGGAGGACGGGGCCCAGTGGCTCGTGGATCGCGGGGCCGCCTTTGTGGGAGGAGATACGGTGGCTTTGGAGAAGACGCCCTCGCACAACCTGCCGGTCCATGTGATCCTACTAGTACGCAATGGCATCCACATCATGGAAGCGATGAACTTAGAAAGTCTGGCTTCCGATCAGGTGTTCGAGTTCCTCTTCATGGTGTCTCCTCTGAAGATCCGAGGAGGAACTGCATCGCCAGTGCGTCCAGTGGCTGTGGCGTGATCGCATACCCCTTGCCAAAAATCTAGTCCGAGTCGAGAGAGCGTGATTCCGTCATTCCTGCGGAAGCAGGAATCCAGTCTTTTCAATATGTTCTGGACCCCGACTCTCGCAGGGGTGACGGATAATCAATAGGCCATCACTTTTGGCAAATGCCATAACAGCACGAAATTGGCGAATCCGAGTGGCAACATCATGCTTTTATGGCTCTGAGGAGAAGGTTGATCATTTGTTCCGTGCTGGCGATGGTGGGTTGCTTCTTGGAAAGCATCATGCGAGCGAGCGCCTCATGCTCGAATGCCCCGAGAACGAGGTGCAGGTAATAGCTGATTTCGAAATCCTTTCGGAAATGTCCGCTGCGTTGTCCGGCTTCCACAGTAGATCTTATCAGTTTCACGAAATGCCGCGTGTTCCGATATTCTTGAGATTCGTAGAACTTGGGATTCCTATACAATTCCAGTATCAGCACACGAGTCTCCCATTCTCGAATCTGAAAATCCAGAGCCCACCTTCTCAGCAAGTATAGAAGCCGCTCATAGGGATTTAATGCCCCCGAGAAACCGCGCTCCAATTCATCGGCCAGTTCGACGAACCACGTGCCCAGAACCGAGAGAAGTAGTTCTTCTTTGCTCTTGAAGTATTGATAAATGGAGGCTTCGGCTATGCCCGCCTTTCCGGCTATTTCGGAGATGGTGGCGCCGCCATAACCTTTCTTGCCGAATACTTCCGAAGCGACTTTCATTATCGTACGCCGCCTGCGCTCCCCACGGCTAGGTTCATCGCCATTCTCATTTCCGGCCGGCTGTTCGCGCTTCCATATTGCCGCCTTTATTAAAGAGCACAGAGCGTCCGCGGCTTCGTTGGGATCGTAGGGATGGCCAAAAAAAAGCCATCGCAAAACAATGCTGTCGATTGCGCCGAAAATCATCTCCAGAACGAGAATAACCTCTATTTCAGCGTCTACTTCCTGGTCCCGTATGCCTTCTCTAATGGCCTCGGCCGCGAAGGCGCTGTATTTTCGGATCATTTCATATGCCGGGGACTGGTAGAAAGCAGGTAATGTGCGGAGTTCACGTAGCAGAATTGAGGTATAGTTCTTATTAACAGAGAGATCTCTGAGCTGATGCCATAATAATTTCCTGATCTTGGGCTCGGCCCCCTTCATTCCTTGAAGATGCTCGGTGATGCCTGCGAGAGTCTCTTTAAGATGCCTTTCGGGAACTGTAACGATCAGATTTTCTTTGGTTTTGAAGTATTGGAAGATGGACGCCTCATGTACCCCGGAATCATGAGAAATATCAGCGATAGTCGTATCGTGAAAACCGCGGGCGGCAAAGATACGCTCGGCAGATTCTATGATAAGATGGCGCTTTCTGTCTGCTGAAGGGCTTCTTCGTTTAGTGGAGGACGCCCTCTTGATATTACTTTGGGGCAATCCGGCGTAGTCCATATATTTAAGCTCCGGGGACGCGGTCCTAATGCTCACGGTATCTTCGTCTAAAACCGAATACCACTTATATGATAACGAGTCAAGGACTTTCTTGTCAGCCTCGCGGTCAGGAATTAGAAAGATGACGTTCTTTCAGTGAGTTACTGCTACCCGTTCGTTGATCCAAAGATATTGATCGCATGCCCCGCGCCGTTGAACGTGCTTCCAGGCCCCTGACTTCCTTGGAAATTCGTGGCTTCCCCCGAGGTGATGGGACAGTCGAGTCCTATCCTTAGCGACGCCACGATTTGCCTGTGCTCCTCTGGCACGCAGCTGAGGGGAAGGCCGAACCTCCCAGGCCTGTTGATCCCAAATGCGATGACCGAGAGGGACTTCGCCGTCACCCTAGAAGCATGGCTGGAGAGCTGGGAATCTTGGCTGATCCCGGGATGTTCGAACCCACGCTGGGCAAGTGACATGCCAAGGCTCGCTCCATCGGACCTCAAACGGTCCACGGCGCCTGGATTCAAGCGTGCCCTCCTGCGCGCCGGGCAGTTGCGAGGCAGCGTGTTCACGATCAGGGCATCTTTCAGGATCCCGGAATTCTGCTCGATGGGGTGTTGCTCCCTGCGCAGTTTCAGCAGCTCTCAGAGCTGCTATCCGCGCGCGCAAAAAAATTTTGGAAAAATGGAAAAAGCCCTTGACTTAGTTTTAATATAAGTTATATTCATATCCATGACCTTACCAAGTCTCGGTCAATATAGCCTGCGGAACCCAGATTCAGGTCCAACCTGTTCTATAATACCTGAATATCGAGGCTCCGAGGACGTTCAGCAAAGCCAGGCCGGCATAAGGAAAAAGGAAATTGATCCGGCGGATTTCCGGTTGCGTCCAACGAAAGAAGAAGCTCTCGATGCCGTTGCTGTGATCGACAGGATGTCCTTCGGAGCGTCCCGACGGGATAATTGTCGGGAAGAGCCGGATTCGGAAACCTGGGGAGCAAGAATTGGCACCTTTCCTGGTCGCAGAAGAGCGGACAAGCATATCGCAGCCCGAGTGTAAGAGGTAAAGAAGATGAGGTACGCGGAAACTGGGTTTAATTTAGAGATTGACCTAACCCGAGGAAACATCGAGAGGGTAGAAACCGACCCAAGAGACACCGAGCTTTATCTGGGAGGCCTCGGGACTAACGCTAAGATACTATGGGAGAGGGTTCCTCCCGAAGTCGAAGCCTTTTCACCCGATAATCTCTTGATATTCAGCGCGGGCCTGTTGTGCGGCACGCCTGCTACCGGCTGCAATCGTACCATAGTTTCTACTGTTTCGCCTCAAACGTTGTTGATGGCATTTTCGATGATGGGCGGGTTTTGGGCGCCGGAATTGAAGTATGCCGGTTATGACAAGGTGATCCTTCGCGGCAAATCCCCCAATCTGGTCTATTTGTGGATAAACAATGACAAGGTGGAAATCCGTGATGCCACGCATCTGAAAGGCAAGGGCGCGGTTGAAACGGCAGAGCTTATTCGGCAGGAATTGAAGGAGCCGAAAGCCCAGGTGGCTGCTATCGGTCTGGCCGGTGAAAACAGAGTCTATTTTGCTTCAATCGAACAGGGCAGATCCAGTGCCAGTCGAGGCGGGATCGGCGCGGTTATGGGAGACAAGGGAGTAAAGGCGATCGTTGTCCGTGGTACCAAGGACATTAATGTCGCCCGACCGGCTGAGTATATGGCGCTCTGCAACGAAGTGCTGAAATATATAAAATTCCGGAATGAGAATCCGATTCCGGGCGTCATGCCCATCTTGGCCGGCCTCGGGTCACCTCAAGAGATGAAGGTCCATGATGAAAAGTGGCACACTGAGAATTTCATGTGGGGAAATTCACGTGTCCGCAGAAGAGATTTCTGGAACGAAGAAATCGCGAAGCAGTGGCAGGAAACTCTCGATAGTATGCGGACTCGGTTAATTAGTTGCTTCAACTGCCCGATGACGTGCGGAGCCACCATATCTCCTCCGGGACGTCCCACCTACATGATGAAATGCTTCTCGAAGCTTACCTACACCATGGCGGCCTTTGCAGATCTGGAATTCGGTTTGGGTATCGCCCAAAGTGCTACGGAGTACGGAGTAGACGGATTCTCGACCCCGCAAGTCATGGCCTTTGCCCTTGAGCTTTACGAAAACGGCATATTAACTGACGATGACTTCCCTGGAATGCCGTCCGACAACGAGGGAAGATTTTACTGGCTACTTGACAAAATTGTTCGGCGAGAAGGCATTGGCGACGTTTTGGCCAATGGAACTTACTGGGCGGCCAAACACATTGGTAAAGGTGCAGAGGCTTATGCTCATAATACCATTAAGAAACATGAGCAGCTTCCTCTCAAGCTATCAATGCTGAATCCCATTTATTTCCTCATGTATGCGACCGGCGAGAAGATAAACATCACTCAGATTGAAGGGCAGTTCCCGCAGGCTCCTTGGCCCACGAGAGAGGAAAGAGAAGCGTTTGTGAAGGATTGGTTCCAGGTTCCTGATGAGAAGTTCAAGCAATATCTTTTGGACTGGGAGCCTCGCGGAGAGAAGTCAATGCCCTTTTACCCGACCGTTGATATGTGTTGTGACATTGTCGATTGGCAAGAAAGGATGCACTATATTGACGACGCCCTCGGGATGTGCTCCGGTTTGTCGTCATTTCCACTGAAGCCTCCGTATCATATACACAATTACCCGGAATTCATCTCATCAGGAGCCGGGATCGATATGGACGAGGCTAAATTAACGCAAGCAGCTAAAAGATACCGGACCTTGGTCAGAGCCTTTAATATAAGGAGAGGCATGAGAAGGAAGGATGACAAGCCCCCGGAGAACCATTGGAAAAAAAGATTTCCCGAGCTGGAAAAGGAACTTTTGGATACGTACTACAAATTCAAGGGGTGGAACGAACAGGGTATTCCCACGAAGGAATCTTTGCATGAATTGAGTCTGGATTATGTAGCCGAAGACTTTGAAAAGAGGGGGATCTATTCGGACAATGAAGGTGCTGCTTCCAGTGACACTTTGGCGGACGAAGAGAAGACATGAGGTGAAGGAGTGGTAACCGTCATGGGCGA
>JBMOME010000335.1:13531-33499 GCA_049323095.1 Thermodesulfobacteriota bacterium | reverse complement strand
CCAGCAGAAAGACGAGCACGACGGAAACCACGTGCAGAATAATCCACCCGACGCTTGGATACATGATCTTCCGGAGCATCGTCTCACCTCCCCAGCAGTGTTGCCACAAATCGACCTGCTGCGTAGACCAGAGCAAGTCCTACAAAATGTACGACCCACCATCTGAACCTGAGAAAACGCCACTCCGCTTTCATATCCGCACCTCAGCGATTTAGGGTCACAAGCAGGATGCCCTATCTTCACACGGTTCTCGGACAGAGTTTTTCCAATTTCAGGTTGAGAACGTTTGCGTCCGCCGGTTCCGGGCACTGGGTCACGCGTATCACTCCGTAGCCCTTTTGTCGATAACGCTCGTCATCATGCATCACGATGGCCTGCGGAATGAATTTCAACTGGTACCCGGCCTCGAAAAGTGCACGGGAGAAGCGCACGTCTTCGCCTTGGTAGAATCCGAGATCTTCACGCCATGCATGATCCTGAAAAATGTAATCCTTGTATATTCCGTAACCTCCGGTGACGTATTGAGACATATTAAAGCCCTCGTGGTAGCACCGGAGGAATGTCCAGTCACTCACATTGTTGACCCAGTCACAGTACCTCGAGAGGTCGGGGTTCACGATGACTCCCGTGGCCAGATCAAAATCCTCCTGCACAGCCTCCACTGCCTCGACCCACCGGGGGTGCAGGAGCAGATCGTCATCTAGGCAGACGAATTTGTTGAATTTCGCGGCCTTTGCCAAGACATTGCGCATCGCCCCGAGCCGACCCTCCTCAGCCTCGTTTTCCATGAGGAGAGCCGACAGTTCGCCCCTCGATTCGAGGCCTCGAACCTTGCCGGCAACGAGGATTTCGAACTGATCCTTCGACAGGTCTTGCGCCTGGATCGAGCCGATGAGGCATTCAAACTTTTCGGGTCGAGCAGCGTTGGTGATGATTCCGAAACTGTAACCCGCGGGCTTGGTAGATTCCTTCGTTTTGCCCGGACTCGACGGCTTGAGCTCCTTTCCGAACGCGCTTAACAGGGCAAGTCGCTGATTAAACGTGAGAATCTCCAACCGATGGATGGCGACGATGTTCTCCTGGATTTCATGTCTCAAGAGCTCCACTTCCTGACGAAGCGCTTCGAGCTCGTGATTGTTGTCAAATCGAACGATCTTCTTGTGGTTTGAATTACGCCGTGTCTTCTTTGCTGCCCGCTCCATGGAGCCCCTCCCAATTCAACGATCCGAACGATTATACTCCAGACCGGCCCGTACTTCCCAGGGGTGTTATTCTGGTCAGGAAGTCCTGACTTACCTTGTTCCTGAGAGTGCGCTTCGATTCGCCGGTCAATCCGAAACGCCCGCAAAAACCCTCGAAGGTTTGCCAGAAGTCCTCATAGCTGTCCCCGGTAAAAGACTGTCCCTCGAATTCCCAATACAATGCTCGCACCAGGCGGCACTGCTCTTCAGTTAGGTTCGGATTACATTCCTTGAGATTCCGATTGCTTATTCCAGCCGCGGTCTGAACCTGAGTATCGTAGTTGCGGACAGAGGCCTGCTCTCCATCGGTCCGAATCCGGTGGGAATAGAGGTATTCCGGTATGACGCATGAATTCCTGGGTCGGCATATCCTTGACCAGAGGTCATAGTCCTGGGCGACCGTCAATTGCTCGTTGTACATGCCTGTAGCCGCCACAGCGCTCTTCCGAAACATGATCGACCCGTGGGCATAGTTGTTGTGGAACTGGAGCCGCCAGAGTCGATAATATTCGTCAGTAAGGATTTGCCTTTCTTCGACCACCTCGCCTCTGTCATCGATCACTCGAAAGAACGAGCCGACCAGGTCCAGATCCCTATTGAGCGAGATTGCCTCGTACTGGACCTCCAACCTCCGGGGAGCGCTCACATCGTCCGCATCCATCCGTGCAATAAACTCCCCCGTCGCTTCCTTGATTCCACGATTGAGGGAACGCGCCAACCCGCGGTTCTCCTGTCTCACCAGCTTTATTCTGGGATCACGGTACGAGTTGATAAGCTCGCTAATGGGTTCGGTCGAGCCGTCGTCTATGATGAGGAACTCGAAGTCTTGGAAGGTTTGCGCCAGGATGCTCTCTACAGCCTCCCTTACAAATCGACGACCATTGAAGACCGAAAGGAGCACAGTGACCGGGGGTTGCTTCATTGACGAAACCTTCGTTTAGGATACTTCCGGCTTAGTTTGAGCCCATATTTCACCCCACCGGCATTCCTGGTGCGTCACTGCGAGACCCGCGGCCTCCATCTCCTGCGCAAAACTTTCCAGGGTGTATTCAGTGAAATGGGTTTGGTCAAGCCGGTAGTCGATGCCGAGCTCCTGTTTCAACGGAACTCGCCAGTCGCGTTCAAAAGACGGCACGCGAAGGAGCACCTGCCTGGGGTTCGTCCTCTCGACGAGCTCTCGCAAGAAATTTACCCGATGCTCAAGGTGCTCCAAGAGATTGGAAAGGACCAGTGAATCAAAGCGCTCTGCCAGATCGACATTGAGCACATCTCCGTGAATGTACGAGACATTCGGGTGCGAAAACCGGGTTCGAGCTTGATCCAGGTTGCGCTCGTTCAGGTCAATGCCGACCACCACAGCACCGGTTTGATGTGCGATGTCGTATGCAAGCGCTCCGATGCCGCAACCCACGTCCAGGACCTTGTCTCCGCTCTTGATCCTGTGAATGAAGAAGTCGTGGTACCGGGTGTGCCGGTGCTTGGTGTGCACCCCGCGGTCGTAAGCCACCGCAAGATTGCCTTCCAGAGGATAGAGCGCTTCATCGATCCTGAAGAGGAACCTCAGACCTTCCGCGGGAGAGAGCGACCGCACCCGAGCATGCACCGCACTGAGCAATACCGTTCCAAGGGAGTCCAGAGGGAGCCTGGCCAGGATCCGAGGCAGCACCCCGGCTGCCATACGCGAAAAGATGCCGTTTGCGCTCACCGGACCGCCACCTCCAGCAAGAGTCGATGTTCCAACTCCGCTATTTTCTCCAGGGAGAAGCGCTCGGTCACATATTCGCGTGCGTTGCGACCGAGGGTTCGGCAGAGTTCCGGATCTGCAAGCAATTCTTCGATGGCTCGCCTCAAGCCTTGGAAGTCCGGCGGGCACAGATAGCCGTTGTGGCCGTGGCTGATGATTTCTCGAATGCCCGGAGAATCGGCTCCGATTACCGCCATACCGCAAGACATGGCTTCGAGCAGGGCTTTGGGATGACCTTCGTACAGCGACGGCAGCACGAACAGGGCAGTCTGATTGAAATAGGACGGCAATGTGGAGTTGGGAACATTCCCTTCCCACCTGACCTTCCCGTTCAGATCACTGTACCCGGCCTGGAGTCCCGGCCTCAGCGGTCCTTCGCCGATTACCGTCAGCGTTACTGGGAGCGGCCGAATCGCATCCAAGAGCGCTTGAACGTTCTTTTCCCGTGAGATCCTGCCCACGAAGACGATCGAGTTAGGCTCCGGAGCGCCGGCTCCATTGCAGAAAGTGAGCGTATCCACGTAATTAGGAATCGTTACGGTTTTAGAGGCTGCTTCCGGTGTTCGTCGAGTCACATCCTGTGCCATGGCCTCGCTGGTGACCACTACTCTCGTGGCGGCCTTGAAGACCGATTCCTCCACCCGGACAGCTTCTCGACACTGGGGCGATTCCGCCCCGAATTCACGTGCGGTGTTACGAGACCACAAGTACCCGCATCGGGCGACAAGGGGCTTTTGATAATGCTCCGCGGCCAGCGCGGCGAGTGGCGCTCCGTATGCTTGATTGGTCTTGATTACGTGGCAAGATCTCAATGCGGCCGCGTGCTGTTCAAGGAGCCGGCTCTCGTAAACTTCCAGAGGCGAGGCTTCTTCGTTGCACAGAATCTCGATTCCATGCAGTTTGTCCGCCAAATCCAGATCGGATGAATGCCCGTACGTCACAAAGCTGACTTGCCAACCCATGTCCTGGAGACAGCGATACAGGGCCACTTCTCGCTCCAACATGCCCACCATGTTCCAGGTGCGCAGGGAAACTCCTCTCGTGAAGAAGAGGACCAGATGCCGCCTCATTGAGTCACTCGCCTAATCAAATCGAGGTATTTCTGAGCCACCGTGTCGATGGTCTGCACGCAAATGAGATTCTGAAACATCTCATAGTCCTGCACCAGTCGATCCAGTTGGGGCAGAATGTCGTCCGTGCAGCTAAAAGGCAGGCCGCCGTATCCTACCAGCTCCGGATGCCCACCGTCATTGAGATACAGGGCAGGAAGACCGCAAGCCAGCGCCTCGATCAGCGCGTTGGAACACGGGTCATTGCTGCTGGCCGTGATATAGATGTCGTGCTGCCGCAACAGATCTGCAAGTTCCTCCGATGGGAGCGCAGGTATGTGGCTAACACGATCAAACGGCTGGGATACATTTCCCACAAAGGTGTACTCAAACCTGTCCCAGTCGAGGTTCTCCTCAATCCATTTGTAGATGGGTCCGCCCTTGCGTGGGTTATTCGACCAACTCGTGGAGATAAGCCGCACCTTTCTCCCGCGCCGGAAAGGGCTTCGCCCGCTACGGTGAAAAATGGCTGGGTCCACTCCGTTGTGAATGATCACCGGATTCCTAGGCCGATAGCCCATTTCCACAATTCGTTGGAAAGTCCATGAGGATTGTATGACTGTGGCAGAAGCCAGCGTATCGTTAAGTTCAAAACAAAACTCGTCTTTCTCGCGATCAAAACCCCTGATGAGATAAATGGGGCCGTCAATGCGGTGCACAATGTTGAGGCGGCTTGAAGTCTGTAACGACCGAAAAGCCTCCACGTCAAACTGAACCGAGTTGAGCACGTACGCGTCAATTCCCTCATTCAGCTCGTTTTCTCGCACGTCCACGCCGGATTTCTGCAAACCTTTGCGCAAAGCCAACATGAATTGATTTCCGCCGCCATAGGGAGGCCTGAAGAACTTGTGCCACAGCGACACAGTCAAGGGCCGCGGTTTGGAAACCCGTATGTGACCTTGAGAGCTCCTACTGGTTCGGCTCACCGCCCGTGTGTCGGTCAATTCCGGAAGATTCTCGTACATCTGCGCGAAGAGCGGTCTGCACGCCTCGGGGATGTGATTCCGACGAATCTTCTCGTAATGAGCCTCGCACGGTCCGGCCAACACGCCTCTATCCATGTCTGCTTCAATGATTTCCACTGCCCGTGACGGGGATTCGGCTAGGCAGGCTGGTTCAAGAAGGTCCGGCGCGACGCCCACCGGAACGCTGACCACCTTGCATCGCGCGGCCGCGGCTTCCAGCACCGCATGGGGACCGCCTTCCGACCGGCTGACCACGAGACAGAGGTCCACCAAATTGTACAGGACGTTCAGTTCCTGCCGCGAGAGCGTGTTCAGATCGATGTCATCATGTTCTACTGGCTCGCCGATGTACGTGAAGGGAATCCCCAGGTCGTTGAGGCGCCGCATCAGCCAGTGTCGCCGCGGCCCGGCAAGCACCACGTGGATGTTTCTACCCTTCTGCCAAAGCTTCGCCACTACCTCAGCGAATGCGTCCGGGCCCTTGACCAACTTGGGGCTCGCCAGATCGCTTCCTTCCGTGTCGCGCTGGAAGCTCCCGATGAGGTACTTTCCTGCCGGAATACCCCACTTGCGACGCATCTCGCTCGCGCTCTCGTCGTCTGGTCCAAGCGGACGAAAGGTGTCGGTATCCACAAGGTACGGGATCTTTTGATTTGGGAAGCCAAGCTGAGACATCTGGGACTGGGCCTGGCCGGTCCGGGTAACCCAAATTCCTACCCGATCCATGATCCAGGCGTGGTCAGGCACGCCCATCAACCGAAACGGTTCGCCGGACACATGACAGATCACCCGCTTAGTGCTGGGGATTTCCGGGCTCAGGTCAAGTAGCTTCCACCACCAGAGCGAGTGAACCACGTCCGCCTCTTCAGGTGTGGCTACAAGCTCCACAATGTTTGAGACGGCCTGGCGAGTCAGCTTGAGATCCTCGTCAACCGCCCAGCCGATGCCGTCTCCACCTGTGAGGTAAACCTTGTATTTCTTCATGGCTTGACAGCCCTGATACCGAAACCGGTTGTGAACGCGGTGCGAATTCCCGTGCCGGTGAGCGGTTGCCGGGCATCGAACTTGAGGGCCATGCTCTTGCACGCGCCTACAGCCAGTGAGGCTGCTTTCGTCAACCAACCTGAGCCGTTTCTCGCAAGGAGCGCACTTGAGTATACTGCGTCGCGCACCATGTCAACGATTACCGCCCAAAACAAGCCTTGCCGCTCTATGCACACGTCCGTGAAACCTGTTTCCAATAATGCCTCGGTCCAGAACGAGTCAGTGTATCGGCCGTAATCGCGCGGATCGGCATGGATGCGGGTCAAGAAAGGCACGCATATCAGGAGCAAACCGCCTGGTTTCAATACGCGATGGGATTCTTTGAGCACGGAAATCGGTTCACGCACGTGCTCTAGCACCTCAGAACAGACCACTGCGTCAAAGTAAGAGGTCCTGAACGGAATATTCGTCGCGTCTGCCTGCACATGCGGCCGTTTTGCCGACACAATGTCCATATGCACCACGCTCATGCCGTACCGGTCTATGTCGAAGAGCCCGCGCTTAGCGCCGCGGTGCCCGCCCACGTTGAGCACGAGAGCGCCCTCCCCTATGCCCGGCACATGCGCGAAATGGAACTGATCCACGTAATAACGCCGCATCGAGTAACCCAAGTTTTCTCGCAAGAGCTGCTCCGGCTGTATCGCTTGCTGGTCACTCATAGTTCTTCGTCGTCAGTCGAGCTTACGAGATGTCGATCGTGCATGGCTCGAAAGCCCACGATTCAGTCTCCGTTCAAGAGGCGGTTCTTGTCCGGATCCCAAGATCCGCCGAGGATTTCTGTGTCGGCAAAACGTATCCAATCTTCCGCGCTCACTCCTTTGATATGTTTGCCGGTGGCTTTCCGCACTCCTCGCCCGAGGTGCAGAAATATCGCTCGCCCGTCATCATCGAATGCCCTGTCCACAGGCAAACCCTTCAGAGGAGACTCCGGGTGCAAGCGTTCCGACAGTTGAGGCTCCCACATTGTGTTCCTGCACGCGAACACTTCGTATCCGGCACTCCGAAACTCTGTGGTGACCCTGTCACCCACATCAAAGAGGGGCAGGCTAGGAAAGAAATCAAGACCCAGCCTCCCGAAAAGTTGGAAGTCCATCACAAAGCCCAAGACATGCAGCACGCCGTCGGAAACGCGGGTCCTGTCCAAGCGCACCCCGGCAGCCGCCACCGAGCCGGAAAGCTTCGACATAAGAAAGCTCAACCAGCCTCCCCAACAGGGCAAGGTATCCATATGGAGCGTCATCACGTAGCGAGATGCCGGATCGATGCTTCTGATACCCAGTTCCAAGCCCACAGCATTCGCGTAGCTGCCCCGATCTTCTTGTGCGTTATTCGGAGCGGCGGAGGTCCCGGAATTCGGGGCCTGCGGAGGGATCGGTTCTGTTCGGCTGCAGATCACGTTCACGTCGCGCTGCCCTATGAGCCAACTCAAGTTCTCAGAAGGCGAATTGTTGTCCACCACCCACAATTCATGAGGCTCTGCGGTGAACTGCTTGATGGCTTGTACGCACACTCTGAGTAGCCCGGAAGCTGTGCGGTTCTGTTGATTCGCCACCACGATGAGCCGCGGGGCTTCGGGCGGAAGTCGAACGGGCCTCCGGACGTGGAGAGAATATTCACGACCATCCACAAGCAGTGTCCAGTTGATTGCTATGGAATTTGCCGGCATGAGGCACCCTTGGTGGGGTTTACGTATGTCGCTATCGTTTGCGTTAGGCTACTTGCGGCGCTCATAGACGAGCGCCTCCATTCCACAATGACAAAGCCGGCCTCGCCGGCTCTCTACCCGGAAAAATGACTGAAAACCTAAGCAGCGTACGGCACCTCCGAAGCACGCGGCGCAAGAGTCACCAAAATCTTCTCCAATCTCTTCACAAAGAGGTCCCGCAGTAATCCTTTTTGAGGTAGGGGCGGGTTTAAAACCCGCCCCTACAATGCAATACAGCAGGGGACAAGGGCCATTGAAATTGCCAGACTACTTGAAGTCTCCTTGTACGGCCGGTAAGCTGCGGCTTAGCACTCCTCTTCACATTTGGGGCGTGAGGTAAGCAGCCCGCGCGTAGAACAGCTCAGCGCTATCGGCCGTTCCCGCGGCCTTCCTTTTCTATGCGAAACACCGTTCTGACTATGGCTGTGCCGCTCCAGTTTAACGGAGTGCCCGGCTCTTGCTCGTCGGACCATAACACCCCGGTCACGTGAGGCGCGAACAGACGTAGCACCCCGTTCACGTCTCCGAAGTCGAACCGGTCAGCCCCTCTGGTATTATACTTGATGGGGACCTCGACGGCCATCAACGCCCCGGACTTGGCGACCCGTAGGACTTCCGCGACTGCCTCTTCCACCCGGTAAGAATGCTCCAACGAGTGGGACGCATACACCACCTCAAACGTGTCGTCCGGAAAAGTCATGTGGTGCATGTCCATCACCAGCACGTCAGGATGCTGCGAAAACAAATCGATGCCGCGTATGTTCGAGAAACCCTGTTTCTTGAACCACTCCAGCTCAAACCCGTCACGAGGCCCGACGCAGAGGACTGCCCCCTCTTTGGGCGGATCTCCAAGCTCCACCAATCGCTCCATGAGAATGGAGTTTCGCCTGGCAGGAATCTGGTTCCGTTTTGAAAACGTCCGGTCGAACTGTACGTTCAGGTAATCTTGATATTCCTTGTTCCGGGCCCGCGTGAGCCCCCGAAGCTTTGCCTTGTGCGTCAGGCGAGCTAGGTAGTCTCGCATTCTCTTGATTGGATGTTGTCCCGTCATGTCCCGCAACTGCCAACAGGTGCTCGTTCGCTTCGTTTCACAATCCGGTTCGCTTTCTCCCTGCTCCATAAAAGGCAGCCAAGAGCTTCATGGATCGATCACGATCCAACCTTTAAGGATAGCACCTTGACGTAACTTCTTCACGTCATTTGTTTAAACGAGTTGTCAATGCCCCGCGCATCTGGCACAGTACGTTTTGACACGGGATCTCGGATGAAACAGGAGCAATGAATGGCTGCCGGCAGAATCCGACGGCGAAATGTGACGTCAGGCTTGTCGCATCTTGACGAGCTGTTGGGGAGCCTCTACATCGGCGACAATGTGATCTGGTACGATCAGGCGGGAAGCCTCGCGAACGTCTTCTGCCTCAGCTTCCTCAAGTCGTGTCAGGATCTTAAGAAGCCCGTGATTTATGTGAGCTTCGATCGCTCTCCGCGAACACTCATGGAGCGGCTGGGGCCAATGGCTGAGAATCCGCGTCTGACTATCCTGGACTGCTTCACCTGGGGTAAAGGCGCGGGATCGGATGTCTTCCTCAGCTTTTACCATGACACCAGAACCGAATGGCCCTGCCGCATCGTGAGAGTGGATGAACCCGGGAAGGTCAATCAGGTGATCGAAACCCTGTACGGGATACATTCAGGGCTCGAAGGCGACGTGCGCTTCATCTTCGAGAGCCTGACCGGTATGCAGGAACTGTGGGGTGGAGAAGACAAGGTGTTGAACTTCTACAGTCATTCCTGCCCGCGGTTGTATGAACTCAACACGGTGGCTTATTGGGTGATCGAAAAGGACGCACATACACCTCGTCTCAGAGCCCAGATAAACCAAATAGCCCAGGTCGTGATCGATCTGTCCATCAAACGGGGGACCACATTCTTGGCAGTGCTCAAAGCAGAAGGCCGCGCTCTGGATAATTTACACAAGCCGTACACGTACTGGACCGAAGGGCTGGAAGTTAGATTCGAGGAAGAAAAGAGAGCGTTGGGCCGCATCGATATCGGTCGACGCCTCAAAGAAGCCCGCACCAAGCGCGGGATTTCTCAAACCGAGCTCGCCAAAGGCGTGGGCGTGACTCCGAGCACGATTTCACAGATCGAGAGCAACCTCATATATCCCTCCTTGCCTGCGCTCTTCAAGATGGCAGAAGTCCTCGCGGTAGATCCCGGTGCATTTTTCCAAGAAAGACCCGACGCGGCACGGAGATTCATGTTCTCTTCGGTCGAAGGGACAGAAGTGCGACTTCCTCGCCTTCCCGAAGAAACGATTCAGGCCAGATCGCTTGCACCGGTTGACTTCGAGGCAAAGGCCGAACCATACCTGATCGAGATCGCGCCGAAAAAGACTCTGACTTCACACTTTTTCGTTCACAAGGGCGAGGAGCTGGGCTTTCTCCTCTCCGGAAGGCTCCAGGTGACCGTAGAAAAAACGGTGTACAAGATGCAAGCGGGAGATATGATCTACCTTACCTCCCAAATACCCGATCGCTGGAAGAACCCCGGCCCTGCCCTGGCGAGACTCCTATGGCTGAAGCTGAAATGAAGAGCGCTTTGGCAGTTCTCGAAAGTAATCGCGGATTGACTAGTGGGTGCTCCCGCGCGACGCGGGACTGGCTTGTCCAGCAGTGCTCGCTGAAGAAACACTGCTGGACAAGCCAGTAGTGGCACCCGAACACGTCACCGAAGTAACCAAAACGATTAGTCAGGAGCGTTTGGACCAGGAACACCCGGCAAAATAGCCAGCACAGCTTCGGTAGGATGTGGTGAGTCCCGCGTTCTGCGCGAGACTAACCACATCAGCCGAGGTCCTTCAGCTTTCAGTGCCTCACGACGTGGCTCAAGCAAGACATAGGTCGATGCTGTTCCTCGCGGAATGCGGGATCACCCCATCCTACAAAGGCTACCTACGCTTTGGGGCCTTGCTTCATGCGCGGCTTGGCTATGAGAAAGGCAGTACTGATCGAGACCAGGTCTTACTGCCTCCGCCAGGGGTGTTGACACTCGTGTTACACTGTCGACAGAGGGCAAAAATGATCGCACGCATTTCAACTTACCTGGATTGTACTGAAGAACGATTCTGGGAAAAGATCAAAGACCCGCAATCACTGCAATTTATAGCATCACCCATTTTGAAATTTCAATCATCTGTAAAGGGCGATCTTGATCGGGAATGGATTATAGGCAAATCGTATGAGTTGAAATTATACTTTCTTGGTATCTTCCCGCTGGGACGGCATACAATAAGAATAGTCACCGTCGACAGAGATCGGAACACGATTGTTAGTAATGAGACTGGGATGTTGGCAAAGGTCTGGAATCATACCATCCGGTTCAGCCAGGCCACACCTACCAAATTGATTTATTCCGATGAGATTCAAATAGAAGCCGGATTATTGACGGTCCCTACTTGGATATTTGCACATCTTTTCTTTCGTTATCGGCAGAAGCGGTGGAAGCTGCTACTGAAATAGACAATTCGCTACGAACGCTACCTACGCTTTCGAGGCTTGCTTCATTCGCGTCCTAGCAATCAGCACCTCTGCCGGGATTCCCAGGCTTTCGGTCAAGTTGCGGATCATTCCAATACTCAGGCCTCTTTTCTTGTTCAACACTTCAGCTACACGTCCCCGAGACCCGATTAAGGGCTCCAAATCTTTGCGAGTCAGGCCCATCTGGTCCATCCTGAATCGAATTGCCTCAATAGGATCGGGCGGATCGATCGGATGATGCTCGTCTTCGTACGCCTCCACCAAAACAGCCAGGACATCCAGTTCGTCGCTCTCAGGGGTGCCTGGCTTCGCGTCCCAGATCTCTTCGATTCGCGCCAAAGTGCTGTTGTAATCTTCTTCCGTGCGGATAGGCTTGATATCCATCGTCATTGCTCCATCACTAGACCGTGGCCGCGTCGATGCGGTCGTACTCTGAGTGCGTTCCAACGAACCGTACAAAGACCAGGCCCTTGTCATATCTAACGGCCACTACGAGGCGGTAGGCGTTGCCCTTTATGTCAAACACCAGCCTGTCTTTGCCAATAGCCCTCGCATTGGGGTAACTCCGAATCACGTCCACCGGTTTCGTCCAACGAGCCTTCTTAGCTTCCGCGTACCACGCTCGTAAAGGCTGTTCGGAATCTCGGTGCCTTTCCCAAAACGCCTCCAGCGTTCGACGCGACATGACTCTCATGGCAAGATTATATCTCGGTCCCGTTTTGGGATCAAGACTTGAAACAAGAATCGTTAAGAAAAGGTTCAGGACGTAGACGTAGGTCGGATTGAGCGCGGCGAAACCCGACCCAGGAACTCAGGACACTGTTGCACGGCGCGCCACTCGAACGAACTTCATGCGAAAGAACTTCAATCTCGGAGCGAACCGGTATAGCATCCATAAGAAGACCCGGCCTGCGAAGATCCGCGCTGAAACCAGCTCAAATGGGGAGATTTCCGATGAAGGCTCCAGCTAAGTTCGTGATCACGAAGTGGGTCCTTGCTCTGGCTGCGCTTGGGATGCTCATGCCTTGGCACGCGGTCTATGCGCAGAGAGAAGAGTCTATCAAGGTGAGCAAGGGAGCGATCGTTTCCGACCGAGAAAATTTCAAGAAGGGAGAGGTCGTCAACATCGATAACAGGTCAGAATCTGACTTGACACTCGGAATACAGCTGCCAGATAAGGGGCTCCTATATTCCGGAGTGTTTCGGCAACACTATCAAACCAAGGTGCCGCGTGAGGAATGGAAACGCTTTGCTCTCCCGCCAAATTCCGGTGTGTTCGTCGTGGTCATACCGGACTACCATCGACCGCAGCTCGAAACCCTGGATGGCGCGGAGATCCGCATCAGGATCTATCAAGGGGACGAGCTCCGAGAAATTCAACGAATCCCCATCAAGGTGCACGCGGATCTTCTGCGTGACGCGAGGAAATAGAGTATTGTGGGATACGAAGGCGCGTTCGGACCAGGAACACTCCCCAAAATGGCCGGTAAGGAAACGCCAGCGAACCGCATTTAGCCTCGACGTGACAGTTCGCTCCCACATCTTAAATCTCAGCTTTGTGGTCTATCAATTCCATCAAACAAGGGCATGTCTTCTTGTGGTCCAGAGGTTTCTCTAAATTGGCCCCAAGCGGTGTGAGCATACGGTCCACCAGCGAGGCCAAGGTGTCTAGCCCAATCGAGCATGATTTTTGAGTTCGTTAAGGCTGTGGACGTCTTCCAGGCCGCTCCAGTTCTTTCAAGGAGTTCGCTAGCAAGTTCTTTGAGCGATAATCGCGTCGACGAATGTTCAGCCAAAATGCTTAGGAAATCAGAAAACACCGGCCACCTTGAGACAGCGTCACGTGCAATTTCTGTTCGCCGCCGTGCATCCGATGCAAAGGCGTGACACTCGGGTAAAATGTAAATTACCTGCGACATACGCGAGATAAGCTTCAATTCCTCGAGAACGGACAACGCCTTATAAACGGTGCTCCTACGTATTCCCGACCAGTCGACGGGTTCCTTGCGCTGAACAGCGGAAATTAAGCGTGTAGCTACCCGAACAACCGGTGCGAAATGGATTATTGGCACGGTAATCCCTGAGCGGCGACGAGCAAAAGTCAAAGATCGCTCTCGGAGTCTCGATCCCCGCCCGTGTCTGAGAAGCTTCGAATTCGATTGATCTAAGATGGCGAGATCAGAAACGTCGAGCCAGGTTGCCAGTACCCGCGCGTAGGTCTCCCAAGTTCGTTTCACAGCCGAGATATAGGGGAACTCCAGCTTTAGTATCTCGGCCAGCCTGGCGAGATCTGCTTCGCCCTCGTCACCTATTATGCGCAGTACACGGTGTACACATCTATTCCGAGGGAGGCGGTCCTTCAAATGGTCGCGCACTCCAGCAATCATTGTTGTTTCGTCAGGGGCATGGGGCAGCGACAAGACAAGCACGTCATCTCTGATTTGAGCAAGTTGGAGCAGCCTTAGATCACGCGTGACGTTGAAGAAAGCGCCGTCCGACAACCCAGCCTTGGTCTTGAATTTGGCAATGCCAATCCCATCGGGAGCGTCCCTGAGTATTGAGAGTGCGTTCATGATGCTGCCCACTTGGGCCCGCAAGAGATACACTTCTTCAATTGGCAGTTTTCCAGTATTGAGATAATCTCTAAAGATATCCCAATAGATGTCGTACTTGCTGGCCACTTTAACAACAAGTCGGCGGTCAACCAGGGACTGCAATACGTCAGGCCCGAATTCATCTCCGACGTCCGAAATGCTTACCGGAGCTAATTTTGCGATTCGCCTGAGGGCTTCGTCTTGCGTCGTGGTCAGCCCTTGAAGGTCTTCAAGAAATAGCTGCTCCACGTTTAGAAGTGCGCGAACCATTTCCGACTGAACTACACCGGCTTGGCGCTGGCTTTTCACATGCGCACACAGCTTTTTCAGAAGCCATGGATACCCCTGAGAAAATTCCGAAAGAAGAAAACGAAGATCCTTGCGAAGCTTCGTATGCAATTCTGCGGCCAATCTGTCAAGTAACGCGTTTGTTTCCGTTTCTGAAAAAGCTGGAAGACGGAAGCCCTGGCAAGCATCTATGATTGTGTCCCTCCAGCGGTACGGGAAATCGCGGGTGAGGCCAATCAGATCTGTCTTCCACGAAAAGCCGAGAACAACGTTCGTGCCCGCGTCCGCCACCTTCAGGCACAACTGTGCAAGTCGAGACAGCACATCGAGCAAATGGAAAAGGTTTTCAAACTGGTCGAAGAATATAACAAGCAGCTTATCTGCCCCTTCCAGCTCTTTACCTACCTGGAGCAGATCGTCAGAAGCCGCTTCAAAACCCCCCAGAATCGGCGGGTTCTTCACTAGACCGTCGAAATCGCCGAATGTGTCTAGGACGTGCTTTACTACACTTAGTACAAAATGGGGAGATGTGGCTGACCGGGAATCGACAGCAAGCGCATAGTGGCCCCGTTGCTTTAGTGAGTTTGCGGTTGCCAATACAAGGGAACTCTTCCCCCACCCCGAATTAGCTTCGAAAAGAATCCCCCTGCATGAGGTCTCTCGACGCGTTACTTTGCCAAAGAACTCTCCGATCTCCTCCATCAGCCTCTCGCGCCCAACAAAGAACTGCGGGGCTGCCGGAAACTGATACTCAAAACACGCCGAGCTGCCTCGAACCTCGACGACGTCATCCACTTGCTCATACTGCCGGGTGGTCTCCCGCCCAGGATCAGCCGTCAGCCGGACAACCTCAAACGACTGGAATTCGGGCAATAATCCCACTAGATAATCAATAGTTTCTCCATCCGAGATCGGATTGCCCAGTGAGTCGAAAACCTGAATGACTCTTGCTATTCCGGAACCACGCGGGACAATGCATTGCAGCCAGAAGAATCCTTTATCGCTACAAATAAGAATCCTATCACCTGGTGTCCCACATTTCTTTGGAATCCGTTCTTGAAACACATCTGGTCTTGCAACTGCGCCCGAGTCTATGAGAGCAGACAAAACGTCAGGCTCCTGGAGGAGACGAAGAGTAATCCTTTCATTGGATTCGCAGCTGTCGCGATAGAAACCCATGGCGGGACTGTTGATTCCGGGGAGCGCAACGAACATGCCGTGAGCTTTGTCATTCTTAAACCATTTTGTCATGTATTTGCCGTAAAATGTCTGTAACTTTTCACAATTTACATCGGAAGAGTAGCATTTGCACTCGGCATACAGTGGAATGCCTGCGATTCGCGCCTTGCCTTCAATGTCAATCTCCATACCAGCGTACGTGACATTAAGTTGGTGCTCGTCTATATCGTACCCATTATGTCTGAGTACTTGCGCTGCAATTTTTTCGAACAGCTTTCCTCGCGCGTTGGACTTCGCACCATCGCTATCGCCACCAGCAATTATTCGCAGGGAGTCCATATACTTTACTTCGTTAGCGAACTATCGGTTATCTGGTTTCCGGACGTGCCCCTTATCAGGTCCTCCTCAGAAAACACTCCGTGGCTCCGTTCACGCAGCCCTTCTACTTTCATACGGTGGGCGTTCTGAGCTGTTTGAATCGCTTTCACGCCCGATGCACAAAAAGATCATGATTTCCGTTGGTTCGATACATATCCCGCCTTGCAGCCCCTTGTCAAGCAGTAAGCCCAGTCAGCGAGGAAGGTATTACGGGCCACTCGCCGTCGTACCCTAATTTCTGGCACAAATCAGTCACAACGGCATGTGGAGAGGACCATTGTCCGCCCATGACCGGTGAGGTCTTTCGTCACCATGTCCCACTGAGCTAAGCTTATTGGGGCGATCTTCTCTGAGCGCGGCCGGCGGAGGGATGATTTGGGGGACTAGGGTTGGGGAACTTCCAGATCTTTGCAAATGCGCTTCGCAAGGTGCTCGTTGATTTCACGGTGTCGCGGTATAGTCGCCGACTTCCCAGCGGCCCGGTTTACATAGACGGTATGTTTGCTACCTTCCCTGAAGAACTCACAGCCATAATTCCCCGGATCTTGGACAAGATCTCGACGCTTCATCAGACACCTGCTGTGAAGCGCTCTTTCAGAACATCCCGGCCTAGAATGGATTCCTCCGCCAAGGCGCGATTAGCTTCTAGGACTAACTGAATCGCTTCGCGGAGATTTTCACGTGCTTCTTCAAGTGTCGCGGCCTGAGTGTTGGCGCCCGGCAATTCCTCGACAAAGGCGATATAGCCTTCAGGGACCTTTTCAAAAACCGCTGTGAATTCCATTAATTCAGCTCACATTTAATGCTGAATTCAGCTTGGGTGTGGCACTTTCATGCCGCGGCGTCGATCATTTCCAAGAGCTCGGCAGTCTTCTTATCCAGCAATGCCTTATCTCCGCGGGCCTCCACGTTGAGCCTGATGACTGGCTCGGTGTTTGACGGCCGAAGGTTGAAACGCCACGTATCGAATTCCACACTCAGCCCGTCCGTGTAATCGAGCT
Organism: Thermodesulfobacteriota bacterium; assembly: GCA_049323095.1. Taxonomy (GTDB): domain Bacteria; phylum Desulfobacterota; class Desulfomonilia; order Desulfomonilales; family Desulfomonilaceae; genus VGSG01. The sequence goes on along the minus strand of JBMOME010000335.1, from coordinate 16,712 downwards.
GTGCGCCCTTGCCTTTGAACTGCTCCTCGATTTTCTGAAGCACCTTGTGCGGATCCGAAACCTGCCGGTTAATCTCACCCGACACAGGATATCGCTTCACTCTGTCTTTGATAAGCTCCGATAGCGGCCGGTTTTCCGCGCTGAGAGTCTGCACCATGAGGAGCCACGGTATCATTCCGCTATCACAATAAGCAAATTCACGGAAATAGTGATGCGCGGACATCTCTCCGCCGTAGATCGCGTCTTCCAGCCGCATTCTCTCTTTGATGAAAGCGTGGCCGGCCTTGGTTTGGACCGGAGTTCCACCCGCGTCCTGGACCATCTCGATGGTGTTCCAGGTGAGCCGTGGATCGTGAACGATTCGTTGCCCAGGGTGTGCCTTGAGGAACGCCTGAGCGAGAAAGCCAACGATATAATAGCCTTCAAGGAACTCGCCCTTTTCGTCAAAGAAGAAACATCGGTCGCAGTCGCCGTCCCACGCAATTCCCAGGTCCGCCTTGTGATCGAGCACTGCCCGCGCTGTGACGCCTCGGTTCTCAGGCAGAATGGGATTGGGTATCCCGTGAGGAAACGTTCCATCCGGCTCAGGAAAGAGCTTGATAAACTCGATGGGAAGGTGCGGCTCAAGTTTGTCCAGTACGGGACCTGCGCAGCCGTTGCCGCAATTCATGACCACCTTGAGCTTTCGAAGCTGCTTCGGATTCACATAAGTCAGCAGGTGCTTTATGTACTCGTCTTCCAACGAGACGCGTTCGATCCGGCCCGGACTTGACTCTGGGGCAAAATCCTGGCGGAGAATGATCCGTTCGATATCCTTCAGGCCGGTGTCCGCGCTGATCGGCTTGGAATCCTCCCGGACGAACTTCATACCGTTATAGTCCATCGGATTATGACTTGCAGTGACCATGATGCCGCCGTCAAGCTTGAGGTGCGAAGTCACGAAGTAGATCTCTTCAGTGGGGCACAAGCCGATATCGATCACTTCACAGCCGTGCGCGTTGAGCCCGCGCGCGGTGGCTGCCAGGATCTCTTCGCTGGACAGCCGCACATCTCTGCCGATACAGACTTTCTTCGGGGAAAGGAGCGTCGCGTAACCCCTTCCGATCTTGTAAGCCATTTCCTCGTTGAACTCGTCCGGTATCCTGCCCCGAACGTCATACGCCTTGAAGCATCGCAAGCTCTCTGACTCTGAAGCCGCCATAACGGATTCCTTTCGCTTAGGTTGGTGTCATAAAAGCAAAACGCGCTTGGTATTTTCCAGCCTAAATTCGATACAGTGCGTCGCGAAGAACTGGTGGGACAGTCCCACCAAGATTATGAATTAGTGCCACACCCCTCTTTGGCTTCGGTAGGGACCAGCGTCCCTGGTGTCCATCAATGACCGGCAGAGACGCCGGTCCTACCAGATGCGCCATCATGTGCTCAGGGGTAGGCGCCCTCGGTGAGCGTCGTCCCCTGCTTGATTCGATACGTTTCACCAGGAGGAGCCTTGATCAAGACCCTCCCCTCTATCTTCACATCGCGTTCAAAATAGACCGGCCCGGACACATGCAACGAAACCGCTCGAACCAGAGACACGGTCGAGGGATCCTCGAAACGTGAATCCATGCGGAGCGCGGAATCGAGGAAATCCGGCTCGAACACCACCTCCGGCCTCAGCGGAAGCTCAAGAGGCCGCTCGGGATTTCTTTGAAGCCGATACCCTGAATCGAGCACGCACGCGTCGGATTGGAGCAGGAAGAGATCTTCCACCTTCTTAGTGGGAAAGAAGCGATCCCTACCCACCCGGAGGCCTCGTGCACGGCCGAATGCGCCCACAGCGGCACCCATAGCGGTTTCAAGCTGTAATACTTCAGTGCCCGCAACGATCTTGCGGTTCTGTATCACGGGCAGGTTGAACATCTGCCAGTCGATCGCTTCCGAAAGTGCCTTGAGATCTACCCAAACGTTGTTGGTATTAAAGACCCGGAATCGGTGTATGTCCATGAATGCGTCGCGTTCTTGGGGCGCGACCTGGGCAATCTCCAGCAGATCGAGCTTGCCGTCCCTGAGGACCAGGGTCCCACCTTTTCGGTCGACTTCTGTCCTGTCCGTGACTTCGAGCAGGAAATCGATCTCGTTGTAATCCATGAGCCCGAGAATCCATGGGTCAAGGACTCCTGCCAGGTTGTCCAGGTTCGAGATGAATGCCCAGCGGCGTCCCTTGCGGAGCAGCTCATCGAGCAGCCCGCTGCTCCGGAGGCTGGTGTACACGTCGCCGTGGCCAGGTGGGGTCCAATCGCTTTCAGTGCCTGTATCAAGCGGTTCCCAGGTGGATTCTCTAAGCCTGGGCACCTGGCTTTGGAGGAACGTCACAACAGGAATGTCGAACCGGCTGATGACTTCCAGCGTGGGTTCGTGAGTGAAGAAGCTATTCATCAGCACCAGAGGGACTTCCACGCCCCAGGTTCTCTTGAAAGCCAGCATCTGCCGAGCGATGATCTCCAGGTACGAGAGCCCGTTCTTGGCAATGAGCACGCCTTTAGGCACTTCGCCGCCCATGGTGGTGCTGCGGCCGCCATTGAGCTTGATGACCGCGGCCTGAGAGAGCAGCTCTTCGCCGCGCTTCCGGAGGGCCCTGTCCTGTGCGAGATCGGACAGGCCGTCATAGAGGTAATGGGAGTCAGGCTCGGAAACGGTGTCCAGCGGTACGTACGCGGAATCAGTGTTGCGGGCCCGCTGCACCAAGGACAAGAACTGGTCGATCGTCTCGCGACCGATCCCCCGGGTGCTCATCCTCGCCCTGATCTGATCTTCTACTCCCTCTTTATTCATGCGCTTCTCTGCTCGCACCGCTCATACCAACTGCTGCAATTTGGAAACCACAACGAACGGTGAAAGTTCTCGGCTTCGACCCATCCACTTCCCTTACCTTTCCCTCTTTGTGGGGCGGCCTTTCCAGGCCGCCGACAGGCTCGAAAGCCTGCCCCACAAGGGGAGAGGATTTCCGGAACCCCTCCCTCGATGGGAGGATGAAGGCGGAGTGTGACGACAGACCGAAAGCGCCACGGCGAACATTGTGAGTTAGCGCTTATGGCCACTCCCCTGTTCGTGGGCGGCCGTGAGGCTTTCCCCGCCTATTGGCTAGCGTCGGCAGAATTTAGGAGTTTTTGGTGGAGGGGTCCGGGGAGGCCCCGTTTTG
>JBMOME010000335.1:0-13521 GCA_049323095.1 Thermodesulfobacteriota bacterium | reverse complement strand
CCCCCCCCCCCCCCCCCCCCCCCCCCCCCCCCCCCCCCCCCCCCCCCCCCCCCCCGCAACTCTTCCAAAAGCTCTTTTGTCTCTGTCGGTGCTCCTATGGCTCTAGGCGGTCCATGAGTCGGGGGAACGGTATTGTTTCCCTCACGTGGTGGATACCTGCGATCCACGCCAGAGTGCGTTCTATCCCCAAGCCGAATCCTGCGTGAGGCGCTGAGCCGTATCGCCTCAAATCCAGGTACCATTGGAGTGGGTCCGGGTCCAGGCCGTGTTCCGCGATCCTCGCTTCCAACTCATCCAAAGAGTCTTCCCGCTGTCCGCCTCCGATGATCTCGCCATATCCTTCTGGGGCCAGCAAATCGACTGCCAGCGCAAGCCGCGGATCGTTCCGATCGCGCTTCATGTAAAAGGCCTTTATCGCAGCCGGATAATGAGTCACAAAAACCGGCTTTTCAAACGATTCAGAGATCACGGTTTCTTCATCCGCGCCCAAGTCGTTTCCCCAGACAAATGGGACTCCTTTGTCTTCCAGAAGGTCCACGACATCGGAATAGGTAATCCGCGGAAAGGGAGGCGTCACCTTTTCCAGCGCAGTGCGATCCCGCTCCAGCACCTCAAGCTCCTGGCTGCAACCCCGCAGCACTTCTTCTACGAGCCGGCATACGAGCCCTTCCGCAAGGTCGATGGTTTCAGGGAGTTCCCAGAAGGCCATTTCCGGCTCTATCATCCAGAATTCCGTGAGATGGCGCCGCGTCTTGGACTTTTCAGCACGGAACGTGGGCCCGTGGAGATAGATCTTACCCAGAGCCATGGCCGCAGCTTCGCCGTAGAGCTGGCCCGATTGGGTGAGGTACGCATGGCGGTCAAAGTATTCCACTTGGAACAGGCTGGTTGTGCCCTCGCACGCGGTCGGAGTAAGTATCGGGGCCTCTATAGCGATGAAGCCTTGCTCGTCAAAGAATTGCCGCGCCGCGCGGGTTAGGACGGAGCGTAATCGGAGAAGCGCCACCTGACGGGAGGACCTCAGCCACAGATGACGATGGTCCATGAGGAAACCCACGCCGTGATCTTTCTTCGCGATGGGGTACTCTTCAGCCTCAGACACAAGCTTCAGGTCAGTCGCCGTGATCTCAAAGCCACCCGGGGAACGCTTGTCCTCTCGAACTTCACCTTCTACGATCACCGCAGACTCGTACGGAACCTTGTCGGCAAGCTCGAACGCGTCGGCAGGCACTCGGTCGGGCAGCACCACACATTGGATTACACCCGGGCCGTCACGGAGCAGAAGAAATCGAATTTTGCCGGAAGATCGTTTGTTCGCGACCCATCCCCGGAGCTCCACCGTTTTGCCTGCATAGCCCGAAATCCTGTCTGTCGTTACCCAATCCATGAGGCCCCCTGTGCGACTCTCAATGTGGCCTGATTGTGTAACATGGCCTGCACGCGGTCAAGGCATTGTGACTTTCGAGGCGCGAGGGTTGACTCGTCTGTTTTTAGATGATAAAAACATAGCATGGATCACGCGCCCAGAATACTCGCCGGACAAATCCGCCGAGTCATCAACCGACTGATATTTTTGGAGAAACGTAGTGTTTTTCAGCATCAGGGGGTACGCCTCCATCCGTCGGAAATCCATTTGATGCAGGTCTTACGCGAATGGCCTGACCTGAATGCCGGCGGGATGGCCCAGAAGCTTGGAATCAGCAATGGCGCGGTTTCCCAAACCCTGGCCCGACTCGAAAAGAAAGGAGTTCTCAAGAAGTCCAAAGATCCGTCCCTGAAGAATCGGGTGACCGCGGTCTTTACCGCGGAAGGGAAAGAGGCTATCCAGCGCTTCGAGGAGCAGCAGGCCTCATCGGTGAAGGCCTTCTCCATTTATCTGGCCGGACTCTCTGAAGGAGAAAGGGAAGCGATCGGAAGCTTTCTTTCCAAGGTGGAAGAGTTCCTGAAGAGTTTGGGGTAATTTTTTTGCGCGAAGTTTATAGTATCTAAAAACACGGCTCAGCCTTATATCAACCGAGCCTAGCCAAGAAAGGAGTGAAATCGTGCGTAACAAACTAATGGCCGGTATCTGGCGCTACATTATTGGAGTCCCGCCTTTCTTGTGGGAGAAGCGGATTGAAAAGGCGGTGCAACGAGTGAAACGTGCCTCGAGATTCATGTCTCCGGAGCACAGACTCGTGCATCACTTCGTGGTGAGGGAAATGCCCCGCCTCTGCAGGCCCATATCGGCACAATTGGTGGCCCAGGACTTGGGTCTTACCTCGGGACGCGTGGCGGAGATTCTGCAAGAGCTAGAAAGTCGCCTCACTTTCTTATGGAGAAATAGCGATGGGGAAGTGACCTGGGCCTATCCGGTGACTGTTGAGAAGACGCCCCATGCGATAACCTTCGATACGGGGGAGCGGTTATACGCGGCTTGAGCGGTTGACGCATTCGCGACGCCCTTCGTGCAAGGGCGACTGAGACGGGAAGCATTGTCCATCAGAGTGAGCTCTGAATGCGCATTCTCCAAGCGACCTATGCTTATGGAAATCGACAGCGATATGAATTTCAGTTGTGAGGATCGGGATTGCAGTCCCGTGATCTTCGTTCCTGAGGTGGATTTGAAGGCTCTGAAAGAACCTAACATTATAGATGCGTTTTGAAAGGAGAGCGTTTTCTTCTGGTCAGAAGAACACGCCCGAGAATATCGGAGAAAGACGCATCGGATGCGAGGGGCCTACTTCACGGCCAGTCAAATAGCGTACCTGAACAGGCGAATTCAGAGCGCCCTGTTTGGCTGGGCAGCGCCGGAGCCGCCGCTGTGAACGGAACGCCTTTGCGAGAACACAACGCTCACAACGGAGGTGGATAGAATGTCCTTTGCCTTCTCAGTGACTGAGATTAGGGTGCGCGGGTTTCACGTGGACGTGTTTGGCGTCGTCAACCACGCGTGGCACATCCACTTCTTCGAGGAAGCCCGATGGTCGTATTTTGACGAGCGGGCAGCGCTGCAACAGGCATTGCGCTCTGCCGGTATAGCCCACTCGGTTGTCTCAATGGTAGTCGAATATAGGCGTCCGGCACGCTTTGGGGACATTCTGCGCATTGAGGCCCGAGTGAGCCGCGCCGGGAGCCGTAGCATCACCTTCGACCAAAGGGCCTACGTTGGCCCAAGCCGTGACATTGCCGTGGAGGCCCAAGTCGTCAATGTTTTCTTCCGGACGCACGGTGGTCAGGCGATCGGGGTGCACGATGAGGTGTTCAATTCCTGGGGCGAGCTGAGAGATTTGGCCGAGCCGGAATCCGGTGGTTGATCGCGGCTGCAAGAACGGATCTCCGGTCCGCTATCAAGCGAACCCGTGCCGTTCACTTTCGGAAATTCGGAAAGCGGTTTGCTTGGCCCATCTTGAGCAGCCTAACGCTGAGCTAGTGGTCACGGCGATTTTGGCCGCGTCCGGCTTGAGCGATTTACAAAAGGAGATACAGCCGGATTTTCGATGCGATTAGATCCAGAAGTGACCTGCGGGGATTTTCTAACGCCCGCGTAACCGAATGGCTACCCTGCGGAGCGTTGTTCCATTGCATCGCAGGTCCACGTCTGGTAGAACGAGCACCCATGAAAGATTCGTGCCTTGCAACCAGCCCTGCGATTTGTTTCAGCCTCTTCCGGGTCCGTCGAGCAGTTGCGACCATGGTCCTGTGCGCAGCCACGATTCTGGGAGCCGGTTCCCTCAACCTGGAAGCCGCTTCGAGCATACAACCCAATCAAATCCCGGCCGAGTTGGCTCGCAAAGGCAAGGGCCTGAGCGCGCTCAAGGCGGTGATGGCCGTGGCAACATCCTATGACCACGGCAAGTCCCGCCAGGACGTGAAAGGTTTCCTGCTGTACAGGCGCCCCAGTGATTTCCGGTTCCAGGGGCTGGGTCCCGGGGGCCATCCGCTCTTTGAGCTCATTCTCAAAGCAAACGCGTTCGAGCTGTATGTGCCCGGAGACGGAAAGATACTCAAGGGCGCAAAGGACTGCTTCAATCGGCGTTTTCCGGACGTGGCCGAGCTGGAAACGTTGATTCCGCTGGCTCTTCTGCAATGGAAGGACGCGCACTTTGAAGAAGCGCTCTCTCACGATGCACGAACCACGGTCATTCGCGTCCGCATGCGCCAGGAAATGTGGAAGGCCACGCTGGATTCAAAGGATCTCCACGTGCTGTCGCTACAGCGGCTGAATGAGGGCAAGCCCGATCTTCTCGCTCATTTCGGCGATTTTGGCTCCGGCGATTACGGCTGGCTGCCTCGCCGTTTCGACATCCAGAGTTCACGCGCGGGCTGGCGAAGTCTCGTTACCATACAGCAGCTCGAAGCCAATCCCTTCCTCGTGGAGAGTAATTTCAAGCTGGAAACGCTCTTTTCACCCCAGATCGAGCAGTGTCGATGAGCGTTCCCAAGGAGCGCTCCCGTATCAGACGCCTTCACCGAATCCCATGGCTCGCCTGATTTACAACATCGTCTTGCATACGCTGGTACCGCCGTTTCTCGCGGCTTACTATTTGCCACGGATTGTTTTGGGCGGCAAGTATCGGCGTTCCCTGGCCGGAAAGCTGGGACGGCTGCCTCGTGATTTCGATCCCGAGCGTCTCTCCAGGCCGCGTATCTGGTTCCATGCGGTATCCGTCGGCGAAGCGGTAGCGCTTAGGCCGATGGTGAGCGCGCTCAAGGATTTGTTGCCAAACGCGTCCTGCGTGGTGTCCACCGGAACTGAGACCGGGCAGGACAAGGCTCGTGAGCTTATGCCGGACGTGGATGGCTTCTTTTACCTGCCGCTCGATTTCCCTGCGACGGTGAACCCGGTGGTGAGAAAGGTTGACCCGGACCTGTTCGTGCTCATGGAGACGGAACTCTGGCCCAACCTTGTCAATACTCTCAAACAGAGCGGCGCGGCGATTGCGCTGGCAAACGGCCGCATATCCGACCGATCGTTCCCGCGCTACGTGCGACTCAAGCCGTTTTTCTCATCCACGCTCAGAGCCATCGACCTGTTCCTCATGTCCTCGGAGCTCGATGCAGAGCGCATCGTGAAGATGGGCGCTGCTGCTGAAAGGGTCAGCGTGACGGGCAATACCAAATTCGATGCGGTGCTTGGGCAAACCGACCCGGACATGGAGGCTCGCATGAGGGCGCTGCTGGAGATCGAACCGGAAACGATGGCACTGATTGCGGGAAGCACCCATCCCGGAGAAGACGAAATTGTGCTCAAAGCGTACGAAACCGCACGAGCTGCCTTTCCGGAATTGGTCCTTGTCCTCGCGCCAAGACACGCGGAGCGCTCCCAGGACCTGGTTGCGCTCGTGGACTCCATGAGGCTGGGACCACCCTTTCTCCGTACCTCCGCGGAGAACGGAGAGAAGCGAGACGGCCGAAAAGTGGTCATTGTGGATCGGATGGGAGAGCTCTTCCAGATATACTCACTCGCTTCTGTGGTCTTCATGGGCGGATCGTTAGTTCCCAAGGGCGGCCAAAACATTCTTGAGCCCGCGGCATGGGGCAGACCGGTGCTCTTCGGTCCTTCTATGGAGGATTTCCGCGAGGCGCGGGACATTTTGGTCCGAACCGGCGCGGGAATAGAAGTCCGGACAGGTCGAGACCTGAGCCGACGCGTGATCGAAGCGCTCTCCAACCTGGAACGGACCAGCGCTGTGGGCGCACGAGCGCGAACCGAAGTCCTGAAACACGCGGGAAGCGCCCGCAGGAACGCTCAAGCGCTGATCGAACTCCTTGAGTCTCATGGTAAGGCCGTCTGATACCAGTTTGCTTCCGAACGGTGAAGCTGGCGTTGAAACAAGAGCGGCCGTAGGTCGGATTGAGCAGGGCGAAATCCGACATCATGCCCAAAGCAACCTGTCGGGTTTCACTGGGCTCAACCCGACCTACCTCTGCTCCTTGAGTCTCATGGTAAGGCCGTCTGACGCACGACTCGGCTCGAGCAGAAAGGACGGGGCAAGGTCATGAATCTGAGCGATCGAAATGACCTGGCAGGTTTCCTGGAAGCCCTGGGCTATGACGAGGAGCCCATGGGGATGTTCTACACGGACCGGGAACCGGCTCGTGGCTATGCGCCCAAACCTGGCCGCCTTCCATCGGTGGAAGCAGAAGCGCGCAAAGAAGTGGACTTCCGACAACTGTGGCGAGACTTCTCGTGCGTGATCGGTCAGCTCTGGGTTGCTCGGAAGAAGCGCGCCGCAGCGTATTTCGACCACGAACGGTTCGGCTGTCTCGGAGGCGCGTTCTTCCTTGGCTTTCTCAAGCCTCAGCTCGATTTTGTCGTGCACTACGTATCAACAGGGATTCCAGGTGTGGTCGAGGGTGAACGGTACCTGCCTACGCCTCAAATTACGCGGGCGTTCTACGAACACTTGGACCCCAGGCCTGCCCCTCGACGGTTCTGCGTCTTCAAGCCTCTTTCGCAGTTCGATCCAGACGAAGAACCTGAGCTGGTTATCTTTTTCGCCAGACCCGAAACCATTTCCGGGCTCCATCAGCTCGCCACCTTTGTCACGAGCGACCTGGAAGCAGTGCAGTCCCCGTTTGGCGCGGGCTGTGCGAACATGGTCACCTGGCCGATCAAGTACTTGGAGCAAGGCAAGCTCAAGGCAGTGCTTGGCGGGTGGGACCCATCGGAAAGGCGCTTTATCAAAGCCGACGAGATAACCTTCACTGTGCCGTACGAGATGTTTATTCGCATGTTGGAGCAATGGCCCCAATCGTTTCTGACTGCGGACGCGTGGTCTCAGGTGAAAAAGAGAATACTCCGCAGCCAAAAAGCCTGGGGCGAAGGGGATTAGGACCTAATTTGGAGGAATGGTCGGCGTGGCCCATGGCCTCAGCCTATGCCCGTTGCCAGAAGTCGTCCCGGATTTGAGGTAGCTTATACCGGTTGTCAAAATCCATGGCTTCTCGGACAGCCTTCGCTTGAAGGAAACCGGTAGGGGCCGGCGTCCCCCGGATCGAGTCCGGGGCAGGCTCTTCCGGCCCGATCTGGTTGATATTTTTAGGAAAAATGTGCCGGCACGGAGGCCGGCACCTACCAAAGCCCAAGCGGCAATCGGCCATTACGCTTGGCTAGCACCTCAGAACAACTGGTTTTCTACGAGAGTTAAAGCGAGGTCGCTGCTATGGTTCCTTACAAGGTTGATTTCGACTCCATTCCCTGGGAAACTCCGGCGCAGGGAGTCCGAGCCAAAATCCTGAAGCAAGATGGGAAGCAACTTCGTCTCGTGGAATTCACTCGTGAATTCGTTGAGCCGGATTGGTGCCAAAAAGGTCATTTTGGCTATGTCTTGGAAGGTCAGCTCGAAATAGACTTCGATGGAACGCGGGTATTGTTTGCCCAAGGGGACGGGGTCTTCATACCTCCGGGAGAAGCACACAAACATATGGCCAGAGTCCTAACGGACGTGGTCAGATTGATCCTGGTGGAAGACGTTTGAGCCGGGGCTCTTTGCCCCCTTCCCATGGCGGGGTCCACGGGTGCACCCGAGGCATCCACCGTGGAACATGTTTCTTGTATTCGAGATAATCCGCGCCAAAGCGTCGGACCAGCGAGCGCTCTTCCCATAGCGGGATGTAGATCGCGTTTACCAACACAAAAGGAACAAGCCAGAAGAGCAGCGGCCATGCGCCGAACAGGATTACCTCCCCCAACAGAACCGCATAGACCCCGCTCATCATAGGATTACGAACGTAGCGGTACACGCCCTGCACAACAAGCCGTTGTGTGGGAGACCACGGCGCTAAGGTCCCGTGACCGCGATTGGCAAAGAGCTTCACGGTGTGAACCATGAGCCATAGTCCTGCTCCGATGAACAGGACGCCGACGATGATGGGGATGAGAGCCCACGGAAAGCGAAACCCCCAGCCGGCGCTCACGGTTTGGGTGAAGTAAAGAATCAGTCCTGGAATGGCAATGAGCACCATTCCAGGTAACAAGATAATTGCCGTAAGGTGTTTTGCTGTGCTCATCCTGGGAGCCAAAGACGTTAACTCATGGAATCGGCTTGTGTAATTTCAGTTAGTTGACCCAAGGCGAATTCCGTCACCCCGGCGAAAGCCGGGGTCCAGTCCCGCGTCCCGCGGGATTGAAAAGACTGGATTCCCGCTTCCGCGGGAATGACGGATGAAAGAACTGGGCTGCTAAACTTAAGGCCTATGTGCTTCCGCCGGAGTGACGGGCGGAAAAACGGCGCAGCCTTACGATGACGCTGACGATCTTGGGGGCCAAAGGACCCGATAATGGACAAGACTCACCCGCGGAGGACCAACTCGAAGCGTTTAGACGGCGCGAGATTGGGATGCTCGGGAGTAACACGGGCCGCGTACCCGCACATGCCCGTATGGGTCAGAGGGATGGATCCCACGAACGTTACTTGGCCGTCTGCATCGGCCCCTTCCTTCACAGGAGCCAACAAGGCGACATGTCGGTGCTTGAAATTGTCTCGTAGATCCATGGGTCCGTGCAGGATTTCCACCCTCAGTTCTTCGGGGCGATGGCCTGCGGTATTGATGGTCACCTTCGCTTGGATCTCTTGCCCCCGGACCGCCCTGTTCTGATCTTCGACTTCCATGCTGACGATTGCTATCTTGTCCCAGTCTTCTTGGATGCTCTTTCCCCAGGACACCATCTGCTTGAGGGCTGCGTATCCGTCAGCTTGCAGCTTGAACGAGTTACGTGCGCAGGGCACGTAGATGCGCTCGACGTAATCCGAGACCATCCGATGAGAATTGAACATTGCGCAGAGGGTCCCAATGGAACGCTTCATCATAGCGATCCAATCGCGGGGGAGCTCGTCGATTGTCCTCTCGTAAAAGAGCGGCATGACGCTTTCCTGGAGGAGATTGTACAAAGCGCGACTCTCGATGGCGTCCTGGTACGCTGGATTGTCATACTCCTCTCGCCAGCCGATGGCCCAGCCGTTATCTCCTGTGTATCCCTCGTCCCACCATCCATCGAGAATGCTCAGATTGAGAGCCCCGTTGGCCGCCGCCTTCATGCCTGATGTGCCGCAGGCCTCCCATGGACGTCTGGGGGTGTTGAGCCAGACGTCGGCCCCTTGCATCATGAGGCGCGCTACGTTGATGTCGTAGTCTTCGATGAAGACCATCCGCGTCCGAAAGGGCTCTTCTTTGATCAAGTTGATAATTCTCTTGATGAGATCTTTTGCCTTGAGGTCGTCCGGATGGGCTTTCCCGGCCATAATGATCTGGACCGGCCGATCTGAATGGCCAATGATGCGGGCCAGGGTTTCGGGCTCTCGGAAGAGGAGGTCCACTCGTTCGTACAGGCCGAAGCGTCTGGTAAAGCAGATCGTGAGCGCCTCCGGGTCGAGCACGCGCTCGGCTTGCTCCACGATTCTGGCGGATTCGCCGCGGTCTTTGAGCTGCCTGAGCAGGCGTTGCCGAGCAAACTGAACCAGACGGCTTCGGCACCTGTCATGGGTGCGCCAAAGCTCGATATCAGGGATCTTATCCGCGCGTTGCCAGATCTTCTCGTTGTCAGGGTCTTCGTTCCATCCCAGCCCCAGATACCGGTCATAGAGCTTGGCAAGGTCCCGAGATATGTATGACGGGATATGGACGCCGTTGGTCAGGCCAAAAATAGGCACGTCTTCAAGGTCCGCGTTGGGCCATACTTCCCGCCATGTGTTCCGCGCCACTTTCGCATGGAGGCGGCTCACCCCGTTTGCTCGCGAGGACAGACGCAGCCCCAGCACAATCATGCTGAACTTCTCGGACTGATCTTCAGGCCGCCGGCGACCGAAACGCACGAGCGGCTCGATGCTCATCCCAAGGCGTTGCGCTTGGCTCGAAAAATACTTTTCCAGGAGGCTCCGATCAAACAGGTCGCTGGCGGAAGGCTCCGCGGTATGCAGCGTAATGACGCTTTGAGCCGTGGCCATTTCGCCTGCCTCCCGACGAGAGAGCCCTTCGTCCTCGATAAAGTGGCGGATTCGCTCCAGGAGAGCGAAAGACGCGTGTCCTTCGTTGAGATGGAAGACAGTCGGCTTGATTCCGAGGGCTGCCAGCGCACGGCAGCCCCCTACCCCAAGGAGGATCTCCTGGCGGATCCGCATTTCCCCATCGCCATCATAGAGCTTGGATGTGACCGCGCGCAGATGGGGCGGATTGTCAGGGATGTCCGCGTCCAGCAGGTACAGGGGCACGCGCCCGACATTCACTTTGAGTATGCGCGCCCAGAGGGTTTCATTGGCCATCTCCACCGCGATTTTGAGTGGGTTTCCTGATTCGTCGGTCTCCTTTTCCAGCGGAAGCGTATCCAGCTCAAGCCGTGGGTACAGCTCTTCCTGCCATCCGTCAGGTTTGAGTTTCTGATGAAAATAGCCGTTGTGGTACATCAGCCCCACAGCAACCAGGGGTAGATTCAAATCACTGGCAGACTTGAGGTGGTCCCCCGCAAGGACGCCCAGTCCGCCTGAGTACATGGGGAGGCACTCGGTCAGGCCGAATTCAAGCGAGAAGTAAGCAACGGTGAAGTCCACCGGCTCATCGAGATTGTACTCGTAGAAGCGTTTGCGCTCCATGTAAGCCTTGAAGCGCTGGCGAACCTTGAGCGCGAACGAGCGGTATCCCGCGTCTTCCCGGATCTCTTGGAGCCTCTGTTTGGAGAGGCTTATAAGGATCTTTTGTGGGTTATGGCAGCCTTCCTCCCAAAGCTTTTCGTCCAAGTGCTCGAAAAGCTCCATGGCTTCGCCGTTCCAGGAGAACCAGAGATTGGAAGCCATCTCTCTCAAATTTTCCAACCCCCCGCGCATCGGGGGGACCACCACGTATGTGCGTACGCTCATGCATACCTCGTCGGGATTTCCAGAAACCGAAAATAATGCAGGCTCGGTGCCTGAGCGACCATCTCACGCGTCCCATTTCGGGGCACGGGCCAAGATCTCTTCCCCCTGGGGACGCGTTTCGCGACCGGATGAACCGCCTTTATACGAAAAACGTATCCTACGGGAATTGCTGAGGTCAACAATAACCTTGGAGCCTCAATGGTGGTGAACATGCTTGAAAATGTTGACTTCAGCCCTCGGTATGAATAAGCATGATACTGTGTGTGAGGTCTCCCGTCGACTGGTTAGTGCGCGGTCCTCGCGGCGCGAGTGACCGACAAAGGGCAACCTGGAGGGGGATCTGGCCGCGCAATGATGAGGTGCGGGCTGCTCTTGTCGTTGCGAAAGAACACAGGCATTTCAACTCGGATTGAATCTCAACAGAAAAGGATGACCCATGCCCAAATCCGAAATCTTGTCAGAGAAGTTGATCCTGGCGGTCGATGATGAGGAGGACGTTCTGGAAATCATCGAGGAGGAACTGACCGACGCGGCCGACTGCACGCTGCACAAGTCGACCACATTCGAAAAGGCACAGCAGTACCTGGTCTCGTACACCTATGATCTGGTGATCCTGGACATCATGGGCGTGCGTGGGTTCGACCTGCTGCAGATTGCCAACAATGCCGGTTTTCCGGTGGTGATGCTTACCGCGCACGCGTTCACGCCAGAAGCGCTGAAGAAGTCCATCGAGCTGGGCGCCAGAGCGTATCTGCCCAAGGAGAAGCTGGGTTCGTTGGTGCCTTTCCTGGAGGATGTGCTCAGGCTCAATTATACGTCGGTTTGGTCAAAGGCTCTCGACCAAGTGGCCACCCTCTTCAACAAGAAGTTCGGTTCGGACTGGAGAAAGTCCGAGCAGGAATTCTGGGACGACTTCGAAAAGAAGCTTACGGTAGAGGAAGCGGCCATCATCAAGTAGACTTCCTGCTTGCCAGCGTTCCAGTGTATCCGGGTGCGGGAGCGGACAGCAGGTCGACTCTGAGCGCTTGAGCCAGGAGTGGTGCTGTTAACCCGCGAGGTGACCGCTCGCGCACGTCTTCCATCGATAAATTAAGAGATCAAGGAGCTCTTCAATGACGGACGTGGTTATTGTCTCCGGTTGTCGCACTGCCATCGGGGCTTTCGGAGGCACGTTGCGTGACATGCACGCTTCAAGAATAGCAAGCGTGGCGATGAAAGAAGCTATAAAGCGTGCCGGAATATCGGCCGATGAGATCGACGATGTTCGATTCGGATGTTGCCTCAATCCCACCGATGCCATGAACGTCACGCGTATCGGCGCGCTCATGGCAGGGATACCTGATACGGTACCCGCGGTGACCATCAACCGCGTCTGCATCTCCGGCATGGAAGCGACGCTCTCCGGCGCGGCCATGATAAAGGCCGGCGTGGCAGACATCATCCTCGCTGGAGGAATCGAGCACATGTCAGGTGTGCCTTTCACAGTGGAGAATGCCCGGTGGGGCATTCGTATGGGTAACTCCACCTTCACCGACGCGCTCACCACGGGACTGCATTGCGGCTCACATGTCCTCCCCTACCCCGTGGACGGACCCGTGGAAGCCTTTCGGGGCAAACCCTACATCATGGGCCACACCGCGGAATTCGTGGCAATGAAGCTGGGAATCACAAGGGAAGAACAGGATGAGGTTGCGCTGCGCAGCCATAACAACGTCGAACGCGCCGGCAAGGACGGCTCATTCGCAGACGAAATCGTGCCCATAAACGTGCCCCAAAGGAAAGGGGACCCGAAGATATTTGACAAGGACGAACATTTCCGGCCTGGGCTCACGCTCCAAGATCTGGCCAAACTGCCTCCGGCCTTCATTCCCAAAACCGGAACCGTCACCGCAGGCAATTCCAGCGGAATCAACGACGGCGCGACCGCGCTGGTGCTCATGTCCGCCGAAAATGCCGAGGCCAGAGGGTTGAAACCCCTGGCACGGATTCGAGCCCAAGGCATGGGCGCGTGTCATCCGTCGATCATGGGCCTGAGTCCGGTGCCCGCAGTGAAGAACCTGCTGGACCGTTCAGGACTCAAGCTCGAAGATTTCGAGCTGATTGAAGTCAACGAAGCGTTTGCTGCTCAATATTTGGGTTGCGAGAAAGAGCTGGGCCTGAACCGTGAGATAACGAACGTTAATGGCTCAGGAATTGGATTGGGACACCCCGTGGGCTCCACAGGGGCGCGTCTCATCGTGACCCTGGCATACGCCATGAAAAAACGCGGCAAGAATCTGGGGTTGGCCACGCTGTGCGGCGGCGGCGGGGTCTCCATGGCCTGCGCCATCGAAATTATCTGATCCATATACCGATGCTCTTCGGCGCGCGCGGGCTCACCAGCCCGGACCGGCTTATTTGCATGAGGTCATCTCATGTCATTTCTGTATGCTGAGAGTTTATGAGCGGTGCCTGGCGGCAAGCCTGAAAAAAAGATCAGCGCCCGGTCCATCATGCTGGACCTCAAGGCCGGTCTATCCGACAAAGAACTGATGGAAAAGTATGGGTTGAGCTTCCAGGGACTTCAGACCGTCTTCACTCAGCTCATCGCAGCTAACCTCGCCACCGCAGGCTATTTTGAAAAGAGGGCTATGCAGCAGGCCACGGTTCGACCTGTGGAAGAAAAAACCAGCACGTGCCCCTATTG
>JBMOME010000334.1:0-33567 GCA_049323095.1 Thermodesulfobacteriota bacterium | reverse complement strand
CCCCCCCCCCCCCCCCCCCCCCCCCCCCCCGACTCCCACCGAAGCTCCCGCATTTTGCAGCCGCCTCCGCCGCTTACGTCAGAGCTGGCCGGCCATGGGTTTTGCGTATCCGGTCAGTTCGGTGTAACCTCTCCCTCCTATGGCCTTTCCGGCACGAGTCCCGCGTATTGTTACCGCGCCTTCCCAATATGCGACATCTGTTGTTTGTTCGCCGGAAAACTCCTGATCTTTCAGAGCAGGATCCACATTTAGACTCAGGTCCAGATGTGGAATCCGGATACTCCAGCCCGAGGGATAGGTTGCCCGAGTGTGGGGGCTTGGCCAGGTACCAGTGGAAGTCACGACAATCTCACGACTTTGCAGATCCTGCGCCTGGCCGTCCTTTTCCACAAACGTTCCGAACACGGGCTCGCGACTGCCGTCTTTCCTTCTCAGGTAGAAGATCATGAGCTCGGTTCCGTCGTCCAGCTGCAGGCTGAACCAATCCCATCCTACTTGATCCGACTGGAGAAGGCTGGACCCGAATTCGTGGTCCATCCAGGCCAGGCCCTCGACTTTGTACGCAGTTCCTCTGAACAGGATCGATCCCTTGGCGGCCATCCGCGTGAAGGAATAATAGTGTGATGCCTGCCCCTCTCCGGCAGCTTTCTTGCTGTAACCGGCCTGTCCGTGAAGAACCGGCGGTTTGACCGGAACAAGGGTCACATTGATGCCATAGCCTGCCTCCAGCACCTTGAGCTGGATCTTTTCATCCTGCCCCTCCGCGCTCCATCCCTTGACGCGGACGTGCAGCTTGTCCGGCGCTGCGGTGGCAAGGTCCGGGCCCTCCCGCGATATTATTTCCGTATGGAAGTATTGGTTGTCGGTCAAATCGGAAATGGCAAAATGGGCAGGATACAGGTCTCGGACTGCCCACCTGGATTGCCTCTGCCTCGTGTCCACAAACATGCTGCGCCTAAAGAAGGTGAGCTGAAAGCCCCACCGTCGGCCTTCACTTGAAACCAGGTTACCTGTGAAATACCACCATTCAGTGTGGAAATCGGGATGTTTCCCATGATCCTGGGGAAAGGTCAAAGTCCTACCGGGAACGGCTTTGGTGAACTCCCGGTCCTGACCCACTGCGGCACATAAGCCACAGATAATGAAGACACACGCCAACAGGGCAACAAACCTAGCCACCGTGCCTCCAGGCAAAGTGTGAAGTCTGGGCGGCCTTGAGCCTAATACGATTTTCTCCTCTGGACAAGCTGAACGTGGAAGGATACAACTTCCCGCGGCAAAGAGGATGCCTCGCGGGGCGCACGCGCCGCGTAGAGGCTCTTCCTCTGAAAATACCTGTCTTTCCGAACACCATGCGTCCAGTCACGTTCATTCATGCCGCCGATATTCACCTTGGCAGGCCGTTTAGCGGTTTGCGAACTTCTCGGCCCGCGCTGGGCGATCTCTGCCTGCGCGCAGGTTACCTAGCCTGGGAACGGATCATTAGGACCGCGCTCGATGAACACGCAGACTTCGTGACCTTGGGTGGCGATGTATTCGACGGCCCAAATCCGCCACTCAAAGCCCGGCTCGCATTCAAGGAGGGTATCGAAGCGCTCCATGAGGCAGGAATGCCTGTATTCATGGCTCTGGGGAATCACGATCCCTTGGACTCTTTCCCGGAGAATCTGCGACAAATGCCTGGGCTGCATATCTTCGGCCCCGCGCCTTCCGGCGCGTCTCCGGACCTGCCCGAACTCCGTGGGAACGTAGTCGTTTACGGTGCCAGCTTTCCTACGTCCGTGGTGAAAGAAAACCTTGCCCGGGGCTTCAGGAGGGAACCTGGAGTGACCCTGGCAATCGGCCTTCTGCACGCAAACGTTTCCGGAATGACCGGCCATGACGATTACGCGCCCTGTTCGCTGCACGATCTTCGGGCCTCGGGCATGGATGCATGGTGTCTGGGTCATGTGCACAGACAGGGAGTTCTTTGCCAGGAGCCTTTGGTGCTTTACTCGGGAGTGAGTCAGGCCGCGCACGTGAACGAGGCCGGCCTGGGAGCCTGCGCGGTAGTATCTGTCGAGCCGCATAGTCGGCCTGTGGCGCGGTTCGTGCCGGTAGCTCCAGTCTTGTGGGACAGAATGGAAATGGACGTGAGCGACCTGGGGACCGACGAAGAAGTGGTATGCGCCGTGGAAGAAAAATGCATCAGCCTTCTCCAAGGCCACCAAGACGCGGAAGCGCTCGTGGTGAGGATCAGCCTCGTGGGTCACCGAGACTCCCGGAGACACCGCGATCCTGACGTGATGGAAGAGCTCAGCGAGACCCTATCAGAGCGGCTGGAAAAGCTATCGCCGCCCGTTTTTCTGGAATCTCTCCGTGACGGGACTCGCGCAGCCGTGGATCTGGATACCCTGGCCCGGCAGGAAGGAGTGCTGGGAGACTTCCTCAGATTGACCCGGAGCGCATCTTCAGACCCGGAACTCGTGGAGGATTTGCTCCGTGATCTGGAAGCAGAGCTTTCCAAAAGGCAATGGAAGCGCCACCTCGCGGCAGACGTAAATCCGCAGCACTGGCGGGATGATCCTCATGCTTTGGAAGAGACCCTTCTCGAAGCCCAGCGCCTGGTCGCGTCTATGTTCCTGGACGAAGCCTCGTGAAGCAACGTACCGATATTGCACAGAAAGATCTCATTTCGAGGTGCTTTGAGCAGTGTGGATTAAACGGATCCACATAGCGTGTTTCGGCGGGTCCCAAGACCTTGCCATTGACGGCTTTGGGCCGGGGATGAATGTCGTTGTGGGTCCTAACGAAGCCGGCAAGAGCACGGTGGCTGAATTTGTGCGCGGAATGCTCTTTGGTTTCCGCCGTCGAAACGCACGTAACAACGTGTACGAGAGCCCCGATGGGCTCCCGAGATCGGGGTGGCTTACTGTTAGCGCAACCGATGGCCGCCGATATCGTATCCAAAGAAAAGAGGCCCCGAAACGCCGAGAAGGCATTCTGGCTGTTTATGACGAAAACGGGACTCTGTTAGACCCCGCTCTGATTCCGGCCATTGATTTAGATGCGAGCAACACTTATGGAGAGCGTCTGTTCGCATTCGACCTGGACGCGTTGCGAGACCTCGACCGTGATGCGCTCAGGGGCAGGATCGTAGGGACTTCCCTGGGCTCGCCCAAAGTGAATCCCCCGGAGATCGTGAGGCGGATCAGCCTCAAAATGAAAGCGCTGACCACCCGAGCGGGCAGAGATTTCGGCTCGCTTCCTGCAGTGCTTGCTCGCTTGCACGAAGTGCAGCGGGAACTCAAGGTTCGCAGCGAACGACCGCAAAGGCACAGCGCGCTTGGCAATCGCCTGGGAGAACTCGAACGCAGCGCGGAACAGCTCACCGCGGAAGCTGTAGACGCGGAAGCGAAGCTTCGGTCCCTGCACGACGTACTCCGTTACGAAGAGGATTGCGCACGCCTGAACGCACTGGATCACGAGATTGCAGCCCTGTCGGACGCTCGTTCTTTTCCCGCACAAGGCCTGGCTAGGCTGGAGCAGCTCATCGAGAGGCTCACTGAAGCCAGCGAAGCCTTGCAGCGCTCCGAGAGCCGAGCAACGGGCCTAGCTGAGGCTTTCAAGGGCTTGGATGATGAACTGACCGAGCTTGGGACTGACTGGACCAGAGAACGCCTGAACGCCTTTGACCCATCTCCAGCTCTCAACCAGGATATTCACCGGTTCAGCCTAGAATGGGCCGCGCGCAGCGACGCACTGGTCCAAGCAAGCCAGGAGATGGCGGATACAGAAGAGAAATGCCGGCAATTGGCAGCCACAATCTATTCTCAGACAAAGGCTGTCCGAGACCTGAGTGACTCCTGTCGCGACTTCCTCGCTCCTGAACAGCGCGCGCTGCTCTCCGAATGGAAAGATCACCAGGCCGCTGCGAAGCATCAGGCTCTCCGATTTTCCGAGGCCAAGGCTGCGATACTCAAGCTTATCGACGAAGCCAAGCGGCTCACCGAAACGCGTGAAGCGTTTGCTCATGTCCGCGGAGCAGGCTGGGCATGGATTTTGGTGGCTATCCTGCTGTTCGGTACAACTGCCGCAGGCGTATCGCTCGTCATCGGGGCAGGCCCTTGGTCGGATTTCAACAACTGGCTCTTTTTTGCGGTGGGGCTCTTCATGGCGTTTGCCGGCCCTACAGGCGCCCTCGCGATTCTCGGCAACAGACGCGCGCAACAGCGGCGCATCTTGCGCGAACATCAAAATGTGCAGCATCGCATTGCCGCAGTATCCAAGGAGATTGCAGCGATCCGTCGGCTCCAGCAGGAGATGGTTCGAGGTTGGAAGGAGTCGAGAGAACGAATGGGCGCGATCGCGGGGACCGTTCTGGGAAATCCTTCCGCACGAGCCCACGACGTTGCGGCTGCTATTCGGCAATCCATTATCGCGGAAGATGCAGTGCGAAAAAGAGACGCGATCGAGAATTCGCTGAGACAGGCCAACGCGCAACTGCGTGCCGAGCGGGCTCGGCTGGCGGCTCGGCAAAAGACTCTGGACGAACGTCTGGATGAGCGTGTTCAATTCGAAGCCCAATGGCGCCGGTTCCTGCGCGAGAACGGATTGGAAGAGGACCTGGAGCCGGAGGAGGCCGCGGAACTCAATCGACGGCTGAGCGGTCTCAAGAAGGACTTAAGGAAGATTGCCGAACTTCAGACTGAGCACGAACTCCTCACTCGTGCCGAGCAACAAAAGGTTGCAGACCTGGAAGCTCGGATGGTGGCCCTCCTAAAGGAGAGCGGCGCTGAAGATGAAGAATCGTTGAGAAAGCAAGCGGTTCGATACGATCGGCTCAGGACGCTGGAACAGGAGAAGGCTTTCCTGGCCGAAAAGCTGAACCGGTACCGGCCCGCAGACGAGGACCCTCTCCAGTGGTTCGCGGCGATAAATTGGGCCGAATCGAGGGCGGAAGCTGAGCACCTTTATCAGCGGCTGGCTCTCCTAAAGGACGAACTCGAGCGGCTCGTCGATCAACGGGGCCGAGTTATCGGCGAAATTGAGGCTCTGGAAGCCGGCGACGACACCGATAAGCTGCTTGCTGAAAGGGAGCAGCTTCGGGCGCGGCTCAACGATGTGGCTCGAGAATGGATAGTGCTGAGACTGGCCGAACGTCTCCTGAGCAGCACTGTTTCGATGTACGAGTCGGAAAGGCAGCCTCGCATTTTGGAGCGAGCTTCCGAAATATTCAGAGCGATTACTGGCGATTCCTTTTCCCGGATACGTTTTCCGTTGGAAGGGAGCAGAGTAAACGCTGAACGTCCCGACGGGACTATCGTGCCTGAGGAGTACTTGAGCCGCGGCACTCTGGAACAGCTCTATTTAGCGCTCCGACTGGCTCACATCGAACTCGATTGCGTCGGGGACACCCCTGCACCTTTAGTGATGGACGATGTGCTTGTCAATTTCGACCCCGGGCGTGTGAGGCGTTCAGCCGGTGAACTAGAAGAATTTTCGCGGAGAACTGGCACTCAGATCCTCTTCTTCACTTGTCACCCGCATGTGGCAGCCTGTTTTTCGCCGGAAACCGAACGGATCTTTCTTGGGCAAGTAAATGACGGCCCTCGCGCACTTCCATCCGAAGAAAGACCGGCCTGGTATGCCGGATCCTGATTCGGATGCAGACGACCTAAACTGAGAGGTTCGTTGTCTATAGTCAGAGAGATTGGTCGTGCTCCTTGCGCGTCCGGGCGAAACCTCGCTGAGAGCTAATATAGAGCAAGTCTTTATCGAGAAGGTGAACGAATGGCTTTGATCCCACACAGAAACACGACAAACCATCTTAAACAAAGCAGGTATCCGGCAATCCGCTCGGTATGGTTATTCACCGCGTTCTTCGCGATCGGATTGGCTCTACAAGCCCCGGCTGTGTTCGGGCAAGCCGGTCCTGTTGGAGGGCTGAGGAGCCTCCAGGATTCGTTCCGCCAGATCTCTCGCGGAGTCAAACCCGCTGTGGTTAATGTTTCCGCAGTTCGAACCATCACAACGCGCGGGTCGAGTGTGGAAGAAGACCCCTTCTTCATGAACGACCCGTTCTTCAGGCATTTCTTCCAGGACGAACTGCTCAGACGGTTCTTTCAGCTGCGGACACAGCCCCGTGAGTATCGACAGCAAGGGCTGGGGTCCGGCTTCATATTCGATCCGCGCGGGTACATCCTGACGAATCGGCACGTGATTAGAGGAGCGGATCAGATCATCGTTACCCTTGCGGGAGACAAGAAGTACAACGCTCGGCTCATCGGCGCGGACCCGAAGACCGATGTTGCGGTCCTGAAGATCGACGGCCAGAACCTTCCCCACGCAAAGCTTGGCAATTCCGCGGCGCTTGAAGTGGGCGACTGGGTGCTTGCCATCGGCAATCCCTTTGGCCTGGAAAAGACAGTTACGGCAGGGATCGTTAGCGCGAAGGGCCGCTCGAAGATGGGCATCCTGGAGGAAGAGGATTTCATTCAGACGGACGCGGCCATAAATCGCGGGAACTCCGGGGGGCCGTTGGTCAACATCGACGGGCATGTGATCGGGATGAATACGGCCATTGTCACCGACAATGATAGCAGGGGGTTCCTAGGGATCGGGTTCGCCATCCCCATAAACGCTGTCAAAAAGTCGGCTGAAGCAATCATGGCCGGCAAACACACACCGCAAAATGCAGTCCAGCGAGGCCTCGGCGAGAGACAACCGCAACGAGCAGCGCCCCGCGCGCCGCAGGATCCCATGAAGCAGATTTATCCTCCGGGAAGGTCTCCAGGAGGAAGTGTGTTGTAATGCGGATGGATGCGGTCACTCCACACTCCACGGAACGCGGGTTCGCATCGTAAGTGCTGACATACGCGTACCCCCTGGTGCTGCATATTCCCAGCTTGTATGTTGGGTTGTGGGTACTCCGGTTTCACCCTTCCATTTGTGGGGCAGGCATTCCTGCCTGCCATTTCTGGCGGACTGGAAAGTCCACCTCACAGGGGAGAGAGATCGAAAGCCGGCTCCGTTGATGGGAGCGGGAAAGGGAGGGTGAATATACCCGATCAGTTTGCGCTCATTTTCACGCGATTTCCGGCGCGTTCTCTGTGATCGACTCGATCAAGTGCACTAAGGGGAGCGTCTCAGAATGGTGGGCGAGGATGCGTCGCGCTTCGCGATGGTGATACACGGTGCCCATGACGATCAGGTCCGTGACAGCGCCTTCCTGCTCGTGGTACGCGTCGCTGCTGATAGCAACTTCCGCGCCGATATCGTTGTAAACGCGCTTCAGAGACCGAGCTTTATCTCCGGGCACATTTCGGATCAACACGTTAATGTGGACCGCGCGCGTAGCCATGAACGCGCTGTTCCCGGAACCCACCTGATCGATGGCTTCGGTCGCCTGACGGATGTTATCGAACCGTAATCGCTGCCCCTCCATCGGCTGACCTCCTCCGCTCATGCATGTCATGCAAATTCGCCTTCAGGAAAGAGAAAAGGCGGCCGTGGCAGGCTGGGGATCTCTTGAACGAAGGTCCGACGGCCTCGCGTCGTCCGGAGAGTAAGGAGATCCCCAGCCCGCCACCCTCGAATTACGTTTTTGAAAGCGCGTTGCTATTGTTCTGCATATACCGGTCGAACACAGTTGTTTGTGTATGTTGATATTCTTGACCGATCGACTATGAAAGAGTAAACTCTTTCTCCATGCCGCAATACGGGAATAGCCCGCCCCGGAGGTTCAGCATGGCCGATTTCCAAGTTAACAAAACGATTGCCGAGATCAACCAAAAGATCAAGGACGGCAAGGCCGTAGTGGTCACGGCGGAAGAAATGATCGACATCACAAAGGAAGTGGGGCCTGTGGAAGCCGCGCGCAAAGTTGATGTGGTCACCACCGGGACATTCGGCATTATGTGCTCTTCCGGGGCTTTTCTGAACTTCGGGCACACCAAGCCGCGCATCCGAGCGAGCAAAGTCTTCCTGAACGGCGTGGAAGCCTACTCTGGAGTGGCGGCAGTGGATTGCTATATCGGCGTGACACAGACTCGTGAAGACGATCCCTTGAATAAGGTCTTCCCTGGTCGCTTCCGATACGGCGGGGGCCACGTGATCGAGGACTTGGTGGCAGGCCGAGAAATCCAAATGACAGCCAAGTCTTACGGTACAGACTGCTACCCGAGGAGATCGTACGAGGTAACCATGACGTTGAAGGACTTTCCCAACGCGTGGTTGCTCAATCCTCGGAACGCGTACCAGAATTATAACTGCGCGGTAAACTTCTCGAAAAAGACAATCTATACGTACATGGGCATACTCAGGCCGGATTGCATGAACGCCAATTATTCCACCTCCGGGCAATTGAGCCCGCTGCTGAATGATCCGTATTATCAGACCATCGGAATTGGAACCCGGATCTTCCTTGGTGGAGGTGTCGGGTACGTGATTGGAGCAGGGACGCAACACAACCCAGGTGTTAGAAGATCGGAGAACGGCGTCGTCATGGGAGGAGCCGGGACTATTGCGGTTCGTGGCGATTTGAAAGGCATGTCCCCGAAATTCCTTCGCGGAGCTTCGATAACAGGGTACGGCACCTCGTTGAATGTAGGAATCGGCATCCCTATTCCGATACTCAATGAGGAATTAGCCCGACATACGGGCATATCGGACGACGAGATTCAGGTGCCTGTTGTGGAGTACGGTCTGGATTATCCTGACGGCGGCGGAACGCCCATCACGTATGTGACTTACGGCCAGCTCCGATCTGGCGAAATCATGGTCGACGGCCGCAAGGTCACCACTGCGCCCCTTTCGAGCTATGCGGTCGGGCTGGAAATTTGCGAAACCTTAAAGAGCTGGATAAAGTCCGGGAGCTTCCTGCTTGGGGAGCCCCAAGAGACACTCCCGTCGGTCCCTCGATAGGATTGTAGGAATAGCGCCGGGCTTGTCGACATACCAGGCGGAAGCGCATTAAGCCCCGGTCAATCTCACCCCCCTATCCCGTCCCGTCAAGGGAGGGGGACTCATTCCTCTCCCCTGGTGGGAGGGGCGCGGGGGAGGGGGAAGGTTGGACACGGACAAAAGGCTCGGATTGAACACGCGGTAGTATCACAAATCGCTTATGCGCTGGAACCGCAGGTCGAACAGGACTGACAACGCGTGACCGGAATCACTCTCTTTGAGCCGAGAACTTATCGGGACTTTGGCAAGAGCGGCCGTTTTGAGGCTTTCCGCGTGGTCGTTGAACAATCCGACCTTTACGTGAAGGCTCACCGGGAGTTGGAAAAGGAAACTTACCAACTCCTCCGCGAATGCAGGGCTCAGGTAGAAGACGCTATTGCTCGGCGGAAGGATTTTTTGACGAGTCTCGTTCCTATTGACGAGGATCCTCGGGACAGCCCTGTGGCTACTCGCATGGTAAGAGCCGGAAAGAAGGCCGGGACCGGCCCCATGGCGGCAGTGGCCGGCGCGGTGGCTGATTTTGTGGGACAAGGGCTCTTGCGGTGGTCGCCCGAGGTAATCGTAGAGAACGGCGGCGACATATTCCTGAAGGTGGATGAACCTATGGTGGTTGGCATCTTTGCCGGGCCGTCACCCTTTACGAACCGGATCGGGCTGCAAATCGAGCCGACGGTGCTTGGCTTGGGGCTTTGCACGTCGTCCGCGAGCGTGGGCCACTCCCTTAGCCTGGGGGCTGTTGACGCCGCGACGGTGATTTCGCGGGACGCTCCCCTGGCCGACGCGGTGGCCACGGGCCTGGCCAATCAAGTGAAGACCCCCAACGATCTTCAAAAGGCCGTGGAATGGGCAATGAGCATCCCTGGAGTGGATGGAGCCCTGGCAATTATCGGCGACCGAATTGCCGCGCAAGGCAGCGTGGAGCTGGTTGAGCTGTCCGCGCAAGAGAAGGAGATGAGCAAATGAAGTCTGACAATGTGCTTCTTATATTCAAATCCAACATTATGTACAAGCCGGTGATCTACCGGTTGGCTAAGGATTTCGATCTGGTCTTCAACATACTTGAAGCCAAGATACTCCCGCGCCGTGAAGGAAGGATACTCCTGGAACTCAGAGGCGACCAGGACCAAATCGATCGAGGGATAAAGTTCCTGGAAGATCATGAGGTCGTGGTCGAACGTCTCGCGGATAAGGTTTGGCGGGAAGAAGACCAATGCGTTCATTGCGGCGCGTGTACAGGGCTCTGTCCGACTCACGCACTGAGCATGACTCCACCTGCCATGCGTGTAACCTTTGATGTGACCAAGTGTGTGGCCTGCGGCATGTGTGGCCTGGCATGTCCCTTCGGCGCGATGAGAGACATAACCCTCTTCGATCCCTTCGCAGAAGGACGCACCGACCAGCAGTATCAATGATAAGAACAATTCTTTTGGGGAATGATTCCGGGGGGACCCTTCAGCCCCCCAATCCCTTGAATCGTCTCGCGATTAGTCGGGCAAGCCTTTTCGTGTGGCTGCGGATTTCATCCCGGCTCCTTCCCGGGTACCGCGCGTAGCTGATCATGATGCCGTTCAAGGCTGAAAAGAGCGCGTGGGAATGCAGGCGCGTTTCGCTCTTTACGCCTTCGGCTATAAGAATCGCGTCGATCCGCTCCATTAGCGCTCGCATGACAAGGTTCAGCTTTTCGGTAGCCCCTGAAGCGAGTATACCTCCCAGCATAAAATGGCCGATCATCTGGTAGAAGGTTATGTTTTCGTTCAGATACTCAATGTAGATCTCGCAGAGACGATCAAGGGAGCACGGCTGATCTCTTTGGCGCTCGACCTCTAGGCGCTCCGTTATCTCCTCGGAACCCTTGAGAAAAACATCGAACAGAAGGTCGTCAAGATTTGCATAATAGTTGTAGATCGTGCCTATGCTCACTTCTGCAGTTTTCGCAATTTCTCGGACAGTGACGCATCTGAAGTCCTTTTCCGCAAAGAGCCTTTGTGCAGCGGCAAGAATCAATCTACGTCTCGTTTCCCGCTCTTGCTGCTTGATTTCAACCAGTCCCGCCACCACGCTCCTCCAGGTTTCTCGTTAACGATCGGGCCGTCCTTATGGACGCCGCATCCCGTCCTTATTGATGTGTAGGCCCTTGATTGTGGACATCCCACATATCTTCATCGGTGTAGCAGCGCTCACTCTCGTCGGGTTTCATGGCATCCTTTTCCATCTTCCGGAGGTCGTAGGCCGGATCTAGCACTTCACTGTAATATTCGTGCTGTATGAGCAGGTTCATGATCTGAGTGGTGCCGGTCCATATCATGCAAAGTCTTGTATCTCGTAGGGACCGTTCTATCGGATAGACATCGGTGTAACCGATTCCGCCCATGATCTGCATGGCGTTGTTCACCACATTCCAAGCGGCTTCAGTGGAGAATCTCTTGGCCTCACTGACAAGACGGCGGACATTGGGATAATTCTCATCCACGGCCCGCGCCGCCAGATAGGTAAGCGCCCTGGCTGCATCCAGTTGAGTGATGGAATCGGCAACCATAAAGCTGATAGCTTGAAAGTCCCGAATTGGTTTGCCGAAGGCCCTTCGCTTATCGGAATACCGCACCGCCAGATCCAGAGCGCCCCAAACCCCCAGACAGCCGGCCGCGGATGTGAGACGCTCAGGAATCATCATCTGGTTGAAACAAAACGCGCCCCCGTTGAGTTCTCCCACAAGATTGCTTTTCGGCACTTTGACATCTCTGAAGACAAGCCTCCCGGTACCGCCGCCTCTGCATCCCATCAAACCATAGAGATACTCTGTTTCCACACCAGGTCCTTTGTCGACGATCAGCAGGCTCAGCCGATTATACTTGTGGCTGGTCGGGTCAAAATTCGTTCGGCAATACACCAGGAAGAAATCCGCACCCTCGGCTCCCACCACAAAACGTTTTTGGCCGTTAAGGATGAAATGGTCGCCATCGAGAACCGCCTTGGTAGTGGCTCCGAAAAAGTCGGACCCCCCTCTGGGCTCCGTCAACGCTTCAGCCGCCACAAGTTTTCCTTCCAGATACGGTTTCAAGTACGTTTCCTTTTGCTCTTCGGTGCCGAACATGTTCAAGGCTTCCCCGACAATGGAGGGCATGACAAACGCGCAACCAAGAGCGATTCCCAGGCAACCGATCTCTTCCGTGGCCGCCACCTCCGCGACCCAGGTCATTGCTCTTCCACCGTATTGCTTGGGGAAGCGGATACCTCGCAAATTCCGTTTGGCCAGTTGTTCCACAAACTCGCGCGGATAGACGATTTCGTCTTTGTCCATCTTCCGGAGAAAATCGCTAGTGATCTCCGTTCGTACAAAGTCCCTTACCTCTTTTTTCAAAGCCTGCTCTTCTGGTGACAACAAGAAATCGTACATGGCGGCCTCCTATTGGACTTTTCAGACAAAACCCGTTTGCGTGGGCATAATCGGGCCATTTTGGAACGGTGCTCATTATTCTGAACATTGTTCATGCTGTCAAGAAGAAATTCTCTTCCTCCCACTTGCAGAACAGCGAATCCCGCGTTTCGCGGAGTCGTTCCCACGCTAAGCAGAGGATTAACGCATTCCGAGCACAATGTCTCATAAGTTCGGTGACATATCCGGGCGCCACTGACCCGGCGTTTCGCTGGGTCAGCGCTCTTCCGGGATGCGCCTCTTGCACTGACCTGAGCCCCGCGAGGCGCGGGGCCAGGTCAGTGGCACCCATCGGCCAATCAGCATTTACGTTAGGGTCCCACGGACCTGAGCAGGCTGAGGTCGATGCCCGGCCCCCCTCCCAGAAGACTTCATCCTATTGGCAAACTGCTCCGCTGCGCTCCGCGAGTTTGCGGGCAATTGTTCGTCGGCGGTTTCACCCTACTATAGCGGTTGCCACAAATAATGGCCCGTTGACCATCCGTCACCCCGGCGAAAGCCGGGGTCCAGAACAAATTGAAAAAACTGGATTCCGGCTTTCGCCGGAATGACGGTTATGCGCTGCCGCGAATGGGACAGCATTTTTGGCAACAGGTATACGATTCATCGACTGGCCACGAAAAGTTCGGGTGCCACTGACCTGCCGTGGCAGCTCAGTGCCATGTCGGTGGATTTGTGTCAGTTGCTTGCTCAGTGCAACACCATCTGAAAAGAAAAGAGAATAAGGACCATGTAGGCCCAGTAAATGAGGCCCAAGTCGAAAGCAAAGACGTACTTCTTCAGTAGGGAGTACGCGGCGGCGCGCTGATGCCACCTTGGAAGAAGAAGGAGGTTGCAAAGCATGCCTAGCGCGCCACATACGAGAAGAGGCACCAATGACATGGGAAAAGCTGAGAGTCCGTCTACATCGACCAACTCCGGAAACGCTACTGCCACGAAGACATAAGTGACCTCAAGGATCGCCACCGCGATTAACCGCCAAACTTTGGGCCGAGCTTCTTTCTGCAATATCATTCGCAGAATCAGCCACTTGGTCACGACGGCAAGGATGGCCGGTATCAAATATGGAATGAATCCCCCGAGCATCAGACCGAGGATTATTTTGGGATCGCTTAAATCGAAGTAGAGCGGCCGGTCGGCGTTGGATGACGCGAAAGTAACGACCCGCAATAGAGCTTCCGCGACCATTATGCTCATCGTAGCCTCGAAGAGCTAAGAACTACTCACTGTGCCGTCACCCCAGCGAAAAGCCTGCCCCGGGCTTGAGCCGGGGCCGGGGTCCAGTCCCGCGCGGCACGCGGGCTTAAAAAGACTGGATTCCTGCTTCCGCAGGAATGACGGAATTAGGCTGCATCGAATGGGACGAATCTCTTGGCAACACGCGCAGTCACTCCAGCCATACCCGAAATCCAGTTTTGCCTCCGCGGGATTTCACTTGGCCTTCTTCTCAGCCAGTCTCTGTTCCTCAAGCTTTCTCAGTTCGCGGCGCATGATCTTACCGGTGGCGGTGAGCGGCAGTTCGCTCACGAACTCGACCTCGCGGGGGTATTCGTGAGCGGCAAGTTTGGTCTTGACGAAGTTCTTGATGTCGTCTCCCAGCTTGGTTGAGGGCGCTGTTCCCGGCTTGAGGACTATGAAGGCTTTCACGATCTCGGTCCTCACCTCGTCCGGTTTGCCAACCACCGCAACCATGCTCACACCCGGATACTTGAGGATGCAATCTTCGATTTCCGCAGGTCCAATGCGATAACCCGCGCTGGTGATTACGTCGTCTTTTCTTCCCACGAACCAAAGATAGCCCTGCTCATCCTGCCGGCCCAGATCTCCTGTCAGGAGCCAGTTGTTGACGAATTTGTCCCGTGTGGCTTCCGGGTTGCCCCAATATTCGAGGAACATCACTGGATCGGGGCGCTTGATTGCCACCTCGCCCACGGTTCCGGGCGGCACAGGCTCTCCCGCCTCGTCCACAGGCGCGACCATATGCCCCGGGACAGCCTTGCCCATGGATCCCGGCCTGATGTCCATTACTTCCCAGCAATTCCCTACCACGAGGTTGCACTCAGTCTGGCCGTAGAATTCGTTAATTGTGAAGCCGAAGGTTTCTCTGCCCCATTCGAGCAGCTCTTCGCCCAGCGTTTCGCCGCCTGAGCCGATGGTGCGCATCTGGTACGAGTAGCGTTCTTGCGGGCGAGAAACCTGGCGCATGAGCTTCAGCGCGGTCGGCGGAATGAACGCGTTTTTGATGTTATGTTTCGCAATCAATTGGAAAGCTTCTTCCGGGTCGAACTTCTTGGCCCGATAGGCAACTACCGGCACGCCGTGATGCCAGCTCGGAAGGAGCACATCGATCAGCCCCCCGATCCATGCCCAGTCTGCCGGGGTCCAAAAGAGGTCGTCTTCTCTGGGGAAAAAGTTATGGGGAAACTCTACTCCAGGGAGATGTCCCAACAAGACCCGGTGTGCGTGCAGCGCGCCCTTGGGCGGTCCTGTGGTGCCGGAAGTGTAGATGATGAGCGCTGGATCTTCCGCATTGGTTTGCACCGGTTCAAATTCGCTGGAGCCCTTTTCAACGAGCCCCCAGAAGTCGATATACGCGTCGGAGCCCTTCTCGCCGCCGACCACGATGACGGCTTTCAGCTCCGGCAGAGAAGCTCTTATCTCCTCGACCTTCGGGTAATTTGCCTCATCGGTGATAACCACCTTGGCCCCGCTGTTCGAAAGCCTATACTGGAGCGCGTCCACACCGAATAGCGTGAACAGAGGAATCGCAATCGCGCCGATCTTGTATATCGCAATATGGCTGATCGCTGTTTCAGGGCTCTGCCCGAGGAGAATTCCCACGCGGTCCTCGCGCTGGATGCCGTGAGCCATGAGGCCGTTCGCCAGCTTGTTTGAGAAATCCTTGAGATCCCAGAACGTGTACCGCTCCACGTCCCCACCCGGATCCTCAGAGATCAGAGCGACTCGGGATCGGTCGGAAGCCCATTTGTCGCAGATATCCACGCCAATATTGTAAGATTGCGGAACTTCCCAGCGGAACCCCTGCCGACATTCGTCATATGTCTTTGAAGACTTGAGCATGACAACCTCGCGTAATCAGCCCCTTAAGGGCGACTAGAACAGTGTGACGAGTTCCGGAAAGCCTCCCGATAAGGAGAGGCGATTGCGCCATACACGAAACCGGCCCGAGGAATCTTTAGTTACTTCGCCGTAACGCGATTTCGCAAGCGCTGGAAGCGCTTGCAGAAGACGGGAGTTTTTGGTGGAGGGGTCCGGGGAGGCCCGGACAAAAAGGGGCCTCCCCGGCCACTTTCCCCAAAACTCCTGGTTTTTGTATGCGCTTCTAGAGCGGTTTGAAGGCCAGGAAGGTGGTTCCCCGGTCGCCCTCGTCTCTGTGGAGGTATTTCACCTTCATGGCTGTGCCCACTTTAATCTCCTCGGGTTTCTTCGTATCTATGTCCTCGATGCGAGCCGTCACTCGTGGTCCCTCATCGAGTTGTATCACTCCTGTGCAGTACGGATGATCGCGTGTGTACCCCTCCTGTTTCATGAATGGAGGCCCCACTGCGATGCAGGTGAACGCGCTGAGCTTGCCTTCGCCTTTCATCTCAACCCATTCCATCTCAGACGCGCCGCATTTCACGCAGATCGGACGAGGCGGCACAAAAAGCGAGCCACAGGAGCTGCATTTTGAACCCATGAGCTTCTCTTCCCGGAGATAAGCCTGATAAGAAATATCGTTGAAGGGTTTCTGTTCCATGACGCTCACCTCCGCTCGAAGATCGTGAACGTGCACGTGCCGCCTGTGCCGCCCAGGTTGTGTGCGGCTCCGATCCGCAGGTCCTTAATCGGCAATTGCCGATCGCCGGCTTCGCCTCGCAACTGCTCCCAAACCTCCATGAGCTGCGCCACGCCCGTAGCTCCAACCGGGTGGCCCTTGCATTTCAGGCCGCCGGAGGTGTTGATTGGTTTGGAACCATCCAGCCTGGTCGCACCCTCTTCTACAGCCTTGTACGCTTCGCCCGGCTTGAAGAAGCCCAAGTCCTCCATGTGGATCAGCTCGGCTATGGAAAAACAATCATGCACTTCGGAAAACTGGACGTCATCAGGCTTCAGACCTGACATGGAATACGCTTCTTCCGCCGCGTACTTGGTCGCCTGGAACGTAGTCAGCTCATCGGCTGCATGAAGGCCGCTGCCGCTCCCCTGCCCCATGCCGACCACATAGAGCGGAGCGTCGGTGAACTGGCGAGCCATTTCCTCGCCGACCAGGAGAGCACAACTTGCGCCATCGCTTATGGGACAGCAATCAAAAAGGTGCATAGGCCAGGCAACCACCGGATTGGCGTCCTGATCGCGGAGAAATCCCTTTTCGTCTTGCCAAGTCGGTTCCGGCAGGCCTTTTTCGCTCGCTCGGCGACGCTTGGATTCCATCATGGATCGAATGGTGGCCTTAATCTGAGCCCGCGGGTTGAGCGCGGCATTGTTGTGGCTCTTGATGGTGACGTTCATCAAGTGCTCACGGGAGGCCCCATATCGGTCGAAATAAGCTGTGGCAACTGCTCCGAATACGCCGGGAAAGGTGAAGGCCGCCCTGCCTTCATAAGGAACTGTGGCCAGAGCCAGCCCTTCCGCCACTTCCTCCGTGGAGCGCTTGGACATCTCTTCGACGCCGCCCACCAGAACCATGTCGTAGAAGCCGGATGCGATGGCAAAGATGCCTTCACGCAGCGCAAGCGCGCTCGACGCGCACGCGCCTTCCGTTCGAGTGGCGGGCTTGGGCACATGTCCGATCAGGTCGGAAACAATCGGGCCCCAATGTGCTTGGTGGATGAAGAAGTCGTTGGAAAAATTGCCGACGTACAGGGCATCGATATCTTGGGGGTCCACTCCCTTGTCTACCGATGCAATCATGTTCCGGAAGGCTTCAGCGAAGAGATCTTTTGAATCTCTATCCCGGAACATGCCGAACTTCGACATACCCACCCCGACGAGCGCTACGCCCCGTCCCAGCTTTCTGGGCCTCTTCATGGCGCACCTCCGACAGACACAAGTTTTCAGGAGAATGCAGTAGTTCCTGAATATTACGCGAGCAGGCTGGATGTGTAAAGCAGCGGTTGCGAAGGAAACACGGCAACGCAGGATGCGGTGAACGAAACGAACCGTATCCTCCTCAAGAAGCGGATGCCACGGACCTGGCGAAGTCAGGTCCGTGCTTGCGCTATATAGTGAGCCGGCACTGACCCAGCGAAGCGCCGGGTCAGTGGCACCCCGCCTCCAGCGCGACGCTTCGATCAACGCCTCTTACCAGAGAAGATGTGAAAAGCCGCGACAGATGCGGTTCGTCCCGCGTTCCTCGCGGGACTCACCACATCCTACCCAAGAAGTTGCTATCGGCTCAATCCAGATTGACGGCGGTCTTGCAAGAACGACAGCGCTTGGCGCCTCGAAACAGCTTGTTTCCGCATTCGGGGCAACTGTACCGTTTCTCCTCGTCTTCGACCCACTTTTCGGTGCCGACCGAGCGCCGGTAAGGAATGGCCCGCATGATCACCTGCTTGCCTACTTCGACCGGGAAGTTTTCGATGAATTGGCACGGGAAATCGTTACACTGGTGGCACCCTTCGTAGCTCTTTCCTTCCGCGCATGACCTTATGGGGCAGGTCTGGCAGTACTTGAATCGCGTTGTCCCAAGGCAGCCATCGCAGACGATCTCCTCAGGTGTGCACCCGTACACGGGCGCGAGCTTCTCCTTGAATTTCTCGTTTCCCTCACGGTGCGCCACGTAGATTCCGCACACCCCGCAGTACAAGCCACACCGCGACAACAACGCTTGGTTGATCATAAATCCTCCTCGATTGCTTGAGTGAAAGCCGTTCGGGGTTTTCACCGCGCTGCGCCTCTGGGCACCCCGTAGGCCTTGTCCCAGTGTTCCTGGTAGTCTTTGGACTCTTGATCCCACTGGGTTGTGACCCACGGAAGCGCTGGCTCACAGAGCGCTCGAATCCGTTCCAGGTAACTCGCGGCGCCGTGAGGTGCGAGCAAACCGATGCGCACGCGGCGGAGGAGCAAATCGGAGAGGTGTCGGACCTGCTCGAATTTCGCAGCAAAGGGCAATTCAGCCCAGAGCGTGTGGGTGCCTGGAATTGCTTCAAGATCTTCCGGCCGAGCCATCTGAAGGAGATCCAGCGCATCTGTTCCGTAACGGCCGAAGAGCCGAGTTTTGATTTCTCGGGGAAGTCCTTCCGAACCGGGAATTGTTTCAGGCGCGGGCGTGAACAGCGGCCCCTTTGGCGGTTCGGCAGTCGCGGCTGCAAGGAAGGGCTTGGCAGCCGCGAGCGCGTCCCACGCTAATCGATAAAACGTGGTGAGCTTGCCCCCTGTGACCGTCACGAGCCCATTGTCCACCCAAACCACGTGCTCACGGGATTCCTGGGACGGCGCGCGCTTGCCCTCACTGAGCACCGCTCTTATCCCAGCAAATGTGGAGATGCAGTCTGCCAAAGAGATGCGCAGCGACGGAAAAAAGACCTCCAGCGCGTGCATCAGATACGCGGCTTCCTCAGGGGTTATGGCAGGCTCGTAGGAGATGTCCTCGCGGTGATCTACATCTGTCGTGCCGAACAGCACCGCGCCTTCCCACGGCAGCACATATACGGGCCGCCTGTCTGCGGGATGCGACAGCGCGATGGCTCGATCGACCGGCAAGACAGAAGCAGGAAAAACCAGATGGCTCCCACGCAAGGGTCTCAAGTGTTTCCCCGGCTCCGGCGAGGGGTGCAAGCGCTCGGCCCATGCGCCTGTGGCATTGATCACTGCACGAGCCGAGAGTTCTCTGGTCTCATGGGTCTCTGCGTCTTCCAGAATTGCTCCGACCACCCGACCCCGGGTGTCTCGCATCACCTGAACCACCGAGGTGTAATTCAGCGCACAAGCGCCCGATCTGATCGATTCGCGTATGAGTCTCAAGACAAGCCGCGCATCATCGACCTGCGCGTCCACGAATCGAAACCCGCCGGTTAGACCATCTTGCTTGATGCCCGGCGCCAGCGCGGTCACTTGCTCGGCTGACCGGTAGCTGTGGCGCTTCTTGCCGGCCATAAGGTCGTACACGGTGAGGCCGATTCTCATCGCCCATTTGCCGGGTCCACGGCCTGCATACATGGGCATGAGGAATTCCAACGGTTCGACCAGGCCAGGAGCTTCTCTGAGCAAACGCTCTCGACCCACGACCGATTCGTGCGTTAGCCGGAGCTTGCCCTCTTTCAAGTATCGGAGGCCGCCGTGCACCAGCTTCGCAGACCGGCTCGACGTGCCCCAGGCAAAATCTTTCTGCTCTACGAGCAGCGTTTTCAGGCCCATACGGTCGGCTTCCCGCAGAACGCCCGCGCCGGTTATGCCGCCGCCGATGACGATTAGATCCCAATGCTGGTCTAAGTCTTTCAGGTTCATCTGGCCTTCTCTCTGAGTAATCATGGCCCGCATTGTACAGCGCGTCTCAGGAATTTCCAAATCCATGCGCAAACTCGTGCGGTCTGATCGTGGATTCGGGACGCTCTTCGTGCTATGTCTGTGTCACTCCTTGACAACGCTTCGCTTGGGTCAAGAAAGGCAGGAAGGGGGTGGCCTGTGAAGGACGTGATCCTCTCCATCGATTGCGGCACACAGAGTTTGCGTTCATTGCTCTTTTCCCCCAGCGGAGAGCTTCTGGACAAGGCGCAGTCGCAATACGAGCCCTATTTCAGTGCGAAACCCGGTTGGGCCGAACAAGATCCGGAGATATTCTGGCGTAGCGTATGCGAAACCTGCCGGACCATCAAAGAGCGCAACCCCAGTCTATTCGAGCGGATCGTCGGGGTCGGGGTAACGTCTCAGAGAGACAGCATGATCAACGTAGACGCGGCAGGCACACCTCTGCGGCCCGTTATCACGTGGCTGGATCAGCGAAAGGCTGGGAGTGTCTATATCCCTGGGCGACTGATGAGACTGGCTCTCCGAGCGGTAGGAGTGTATGAGGCGATCAGCAAGGGGCAAATCGACGGCAAGTGCAACTGGATCAGGCAGTACCAGCCCGAGATATGGGAGAAGACGCACAAGTACCTTCAGGTATCCGGATTCCTAAACTTCAGATTGACCGGAGAATTCAAGGACTCCATCGCATCTCAGATCGGGCATATCCCTTTCGACTACAAAAGGATGCGGTGGGCATCAAAACGTGGACTTACCAGTAAACTCTTTCCCATCGAACCAAGCAAACTGCCGGAGGTTATCCCTCCGGGAGAACAAATAGGTGTGGTCTCGCAGCAAGCTGCACGGGAAACCGGTATCCCCGCCGGAACTCCGGTGATCGCCTGCGGGTCTGATAAGGGTTGCGAGACCATCGGGATGGGTGTGGTTAATGAAAAATCAGCGAGCCTCAGTTTCGGCACCACTGCCACGGTTCAGACCACGACCAAACGCTACTTTGAGCCCCTACGATTCATGCCGCCGTATCCTGCACCCATTCCGGGCCATTACAACCCGGAAGTGGAGATTTTCCGTGGTTACTGGATGATCACGTGGTTCAAGAACGAATTTGCGCACAAGGAAATGCTCCAAGCAGAAGAGCGAGGCGTGCCGGCCGAGCAGGTGCTTGACGAGTTGCTCCGAGAAGTGCCTGCGGGCTCCATGGGTTTGCTTGTTCAGCCGTACTGGGGGCCTGGCCTGAAACATCCTGAAGCCAAAGGTGCGATGCTCGGTTTTGGTGATGTGCACCGCAAGCCTCATGTGTATCGTGCAGTCATAGAGGGGCTAGGATATGCGCTGCTCGAAGGTCTGCGCAGCATAGAAAAAGTGGGCAAGCATCGAACCGAAAGAGTCGCTGTTTCAGGCGGCGCGTCCCAGAGCGACGAAATATGCGCGATCAGCTCAGACATTTTCAATCTGCCGCTGGTGAGAGGCGTTACGTATGAAACTTCCGGCCTTGGAGCCGCAATTGTAACTTCCGTGGGACTCGGTATTCACCCGTCGTTCGATTCGGCCATACGGGACATGGTGAAATATGAACGGACATTTGAGCCGAACGCCCAAAATGTCGCTATCTATCGCGAGTTGTACGAGCGTGTCTATCATAAGATCTACGGCGCTCTTAAGCCACTGTACGAAGAGATCCGCGAAATCACAGGCTACCCGGAAAGAATAGGGGAACCCAGGAGAAAAGTGTAGATGAAACAAGACGGAACCTTCTACCCTGATTGGACAAACGAACCCCCCGGAGAAAAGTCCTATCGTTCCATATTTAAGTGGGGAGACCCTCACGGTTTCAAGCATCCAAATCGCAAATTGTATGCACTGCTGAGGGAGAAGTTTCACCTCACAGATGATGACTTCAGGCACAAACAACTGACAGGAAATGAAGAGGTACGTGTCACGCAACCCATCCGCCTGTCCCCCGCACAGATCGATACATTCCGTGAACTGGTCGGACCTGAAAATGTTGAAACTGACGATTATGCACGGGTTCGATTCACTACCGGCAAAACTACCGAAGAAGCGATGATGCTTCGAGAAGGGGCAACCGGTCCTGTCACGGACTTGGTATTGCATCCGCGTGGAAAAGAGGATGTGGTCAAGGTAGTGGAATACTGTAATCAAGAAAGGATTCCTATTTATGTATATGGTGGAGGGTCTTCCGTAACATTAGGTCTCCGGCCTACTAAAGGAGGAGTAACGCTGGTTATGAGCACGCACATGAACCGTGTGCTCGCTTTCAATGAAATCAACCAAACCATTACGGTCGAGCCAGGAATAATGGGGCCTGACTACGAACGAGCACTGAACAAAGCCCCTGAGCTTTTCAATGCTAAACGCCGATACACGTGCGGCCATTTTCCACAATCCTTCGAGTACTCAACAGTGGGCGGATGGATTGTCACGCTCGGCTCAGGACAGGAATCGTCATATTACGGAGATGTATACGACCTTGTCGTCAGCCAAGAATATGTAACCCCCACAGGCTTCATCAAGACCGCGGATTATCCCGCAACTGCGACCGGGCCGAAGATTAACGATATCATGAAGGGGAGCGAAGGCGCATTCGGCGTTCTCGTGAGTGCGACACTGAGAGTATTCAGGTGTTGTCCTGAAAACAATCAAAACTTCGCATTCATTTTCCCCAGTTGGGAAGCTGCCGTGGATGCATCACGGGAGATCAGCCAAGGTGAATTCGGCATGCCTTCCGTATTCAGGATCTCCGACCCGGAAGAGACTGACGTGGCATTGAGACTCTACGGCATTCAAGATTCAATCATCGACAAACTTATGCGCGCGCGTGGCTTCCGGCCGTCCGAACGATGTCTTTACGTCGGCCGCAGCCAGGGCGCGCGAAGTTTCGCGAAGAATGTGAAACGTAATGTCATGAAGATATGTCGGCGCTACGGAGGCATGTACCTCACCGGATATCCGGTACGTCGCTGGGAACATGGGAGATACGCCGACCCATACATGCGAGAGGATCTGAACGATTACGGCATACTGATCGATACCTTGGAAACGTCGGTCACCTGGGACACTATCCACAAAGTTCATCAAGGCGTGAGAGCATTTATCAAGAGTCGCCCCGATACAATCTGTATGACACACGCGTCTCACTTTTATTCTCAGGGCACCAATCTTTATTTTATCTTTATCACGCGAGCTCAGAGTCTTGAGGACTACAAGCAGTTTCACGCGGGCATCATCGATCATATCGAACTCCACGGGGGCTCATTGAGTCACCACCACGGTGTGGGCAGGTTGATGGCTCCTTGGATGGAACGTCATATGGGATCTGCACAAATGAATGTGTTGCGCGCGCTGAAGAAGCATTTCGACCCGAACAACATTATGAATCCCGGGGGCACTCTAGGGCTGGATGCAGAATAACGATCTGTCTGCAAATGACTTTTCCGAGGTCTCTTGCAGGTCTCTAGATAACTACCCCATTTATCCGTACCAGGCTGTACACCAGTGCGATTATTGCCCAGTAGACCCAGATGCCCCAATAGTAAGTGTAGAATGCCAATGGGCCGCACTTGGGGTACACGTATTCACCATCCACGAACCACAGAACAATGCTGATATACAGAGCTATCGCGGCTACCGCGGCCCATAACACATAACCCCACGGCCGACCTAATATCACTCCAATGCTTCCCACAATCAGTGGTGGAAATTGCATCAGCATATCAGCCCAACCTGAACCGTGGCAGAAAAGGAAATGCGTTTTGTCGGCATAATCTTCTCCTTTTCCTATGAGAAGATCCTTGACCCTGCGACTATGTGGGTTTCTAACAGCAAGAAACTGCATGTAAGCCGCAGGGGCATAAATTATCAGGCCGACGATCACCAACGTCCACGTAACGCCGGTTGGTTCAATCATTTCCTTTCACCCCCTCAATCGCGTATGAAGCTCCATCGGTCCAGCATAGTCCAAGGTCTTTTTCCATCATTATGATACCGGCCGCATTGGTGTCCACCTCGCTCCTTCACTTTTCTGCGGGTAAGAGCGTTGCTTGATGAGCTACGAGCTGCCATTCTTTTCCGACTTTAGCGAAAACGTGTGTGAATCGGTTCACCCCGATTATTTCTTTTCCTCGCGAAAAAACTTTCAGAACGAACTTGCCCGTAACGATTGCTGTGTCCCCGAAGGTGCGCACATTCACATCCTCCGCCACGATCGGAGCCAGGAATTTTCTGTTAC
Organism: Thermodesulfobacteriota bacterium; assembly: GCA_049323095.1. Taxonomy (GTDB): domain Bacteria; phylum Desulfobacterota; class Desulfomonilia; order Desulfomonilales; family Desulfomonilaceae; genus VGSG01. The sequence continues at coordinate 9,472 of JBMOME010000334.1, read as the reverse complement.
CGGACTTGAGCTGCTCGATAAACTGCGCTTTCGTTTCTACCAGGCCGGTGCCGTGAATATAGCTGATATTGTCCGCGAGAATCTTCTCAAGCGCTTCCACGTCGCCTTTGAACACCGCGTCTGCCCAGGCCTGTTCCATCTTCAGGATATCTTCTTTTGATACCTTAGGCGAATGTGCCTGCACCGGCAGCATTATGACTCCTGCGATCAGTAGGATCGCAATCGCCACAACAATCAGGCCGTTTTTGTATACGTGGCTGAGTGGACCTCCGGATAGGACACAACCATCGTTTTTCGCTGCTCCGTACTCGTCGGCGATCCGAATTGCTCGATCCATTGACCTGCACATGACAACCTCCCATCTCCCGGTGGTTGAGGCGCGGAAGATCACAACCTTACCGCGCCCACAATAATTAGGACATGTCCTTATGGCCTGCTCGGAGTTCCCGCCACTTGAGTAAATGCAGCTTGTGACGTGATCACAGAGCAATCTGCTCCCTTGCTTTCGTTTCAACTATCTGCAGCCACTTCATCAAACCCCAGTTTATCAAGTCTGCTGCTCGCGCAACGTCCAAACGATATTTCTCAGGTATGAGAGAACAATCCACCACATAGACGCCGTCCTTTTGAGCTAGGAAAGGACAAGCAGCCAATGCATCGTCGTCCAGTTGGGAAAGCCACCAATAAGCACGGTTTACGATCGGCTTTAGGCTCTTTACCTTAAAACCCTGTGCCGTAAAGTTGTTGGCAAACAGCATGAGTTGTTCAACCGAGCTCGCGCGGGAAAATTCGTCCAAGAGGTCGCGATCGCGTTTTATGGCAAAGAACGGTGCAACGAGTGAAAGGCGCGTGGTGGAAGGATGATCTTGTTTCCACGCCTGTGTGATGGACTTCATGAGGGAGGGTATATTCGCGGTTGAAGGATCGAAATCATGAAATCGGCCCTCTGCTTGCAGATGCGGAAAGGCTTCTCTTATTTCCTTTTCGGCTTCATGTAACACCAAGAAACTCGATTCATGATTGTTCCAGAATGTATCTTTCAGCCCCTCCAGGGCTAGCTCCCCCCAGCCCTTCACATAAATGAGACAGATGTTTCGTTCCCGCGCTTCTCGAGTCCAAGCCTCCGTTTCCACGAGCGACAGAGCATGGGATGTAAACATATCTTCGATTTGTTTCAATTCCTCTTCGTAAATGAATGTCACCTTTGCGGCTTGCAGGATATGGTCCACCAAAACGATTTGGAGCACCTGCCGTCCGTAATCAAAGGGCTGGTGAGGCGCTTCCCATTCCTCGAATGTGAGGATTTGGAGCTCGCGCTTGAGCGCGTCCGGTAGCCGATCTATGCCTTCCTGGCCTTCGGAGTTCTCCTTTGGGATGATCACGGATCGGCATCCCGCATCTCTTGCGGTTTCCAACTTGGCTACCAGAGCTCCAATCGCGGTGATACGTCCGTGAGTGTCGATCTCGCCGCTCATAGCAACGTCTCGCCGAATCACGCGGCTCGAAAGCACCGACGCGAGGGCCAGGGCAATCGCACCTCCGGCGGAAGGCCCATCTTTCGGAGTGGAACCTCCCATAAAGTGTAGATGAATCGGCTGTCGAGCCTGTTCCAGGTCTATCCCAAGCTGATCGGCCCAATGCAAAATTGCTGTGGTGGCAACCCGCCGGCTTTCATCCATAACTCGTTCGATGTTTCCCGTGGCATGTACCATGCTTACATATCCGTGACGATCTCCTCGGTCCTCGCCGGTTTCGATCGGTGTAGCTTGCACGGGAATTACCGAACCGATACCCCGCTCCACGTTGACCCCAAGTGCCATCATTTCTCCCATTCGGTCATCGTTATTGATCATGCGGGGCTTCGTGGGCGCCTCCAGATAGCGCTTGAGCGATCCTCTGGTAATACGCACCGACGTTTCTGCACCAGTCAGGATTTCTTTTCGGAACACTCGCAAGAATAGTTGTCGGATGATTCTCTCCAGTTCGCGCACTCCGGCTTCGTGGGTATAAGTGGCGATCAGGTGGCGCAAAAGAGGCACTTCGTCCTCAGGATCGATGAATATCTGGTCCGCGCCGATTAGGTATCGCTTGCGTACCCGATCGATGAGATACTCCTGCGCGATAGCTATCTTCTCCTCGATGCTGTAATGGTCCAGCATCACCACTTCGCAACGATTCACCACAGGCGGTGGCACGGTCTCCAACGTATTCGCGGTAAGTATGAAATGAAAGTTGGAGAGATCGATATCGATGGTTGTTTGCGTATATTTGTCATGGAAAAGATGATTCTGTTCGGGATCGAGTATCTCCAGGAGCGTCGCAATAGCGACCTTATCGGTTTTGTCGGCCTCGTCCATGATAAACATCCCGTTCATGACGCCCATCTTAATAATGCCCTGGACGATCGCGCCCGGCTTGGAACCTTCGTAGGTGAATCCGTGGCCCCGCAGATCCGCCTCATCTTTCATGCCGCCTAGAGATAGCTTGTGGAACGGTATTCCAAGATTGTTTGCTATTGAAATGGCAAGTGAGGTTTTGCCTACGCCTGCCGGGCCCACAAAGAGAAACGCGCTACCGTTTCGCTTCCAGGACGCCGCTTCCTTCTCGTCAAATTGTTGGTATCGCCAGATAAGGTTCGTAAAGAAATCGCAGATGATCTGTTTAGGTTTTTCCAATCCGTAATGACTTCTATTGAGCCCTTCCTCGAATTCCTCGGGGCTCACCGTAATTCTCTGGATTTTGCCCCAATTAATAGCTAGAAGAGTCTCAATGAGCTCGCTATATTTGTAGCCACTGACGCCTGCAATGTTTAGTTTGTTCTTGTCAATGACCTCCATGACCTGACGAGGAAACGCCGGGTCGTTGCGGATTTCCTCAACGCGGTCCTTCAGGCTTTTTGTGGGAGCCTTGGTCACCGGAACTATCACAGCCTCTGAAGGCGGCGCACCGAGCGGCGGCGCGACCCCGCCAAGCTCCCCCGCGAACTGCGTGAGGCGCTTCTTGAAATCATCAAAGATCTCGTCAGGGCTTTTGTCATCGAGTATCGCTTCAGGCAACCCGATTTCTTGCAATATGTAGACCACGCCCCAGTTCTCTATAAATGAATCGAAGACCGTCCGTGCTTCCTTCTCATCCAGTTCGAATTGAAGGATAAAAAGCCTTAGCAGTTCCTCGAGATACGCTGTTCTTCGCAGCAGCGGATAATACATATCTTGACTGCGCCGATAACAAACCCCCAGGACCTTGGTCTTGGTCTCTGCGCAAAAGGACGAAAAAACCTCTTGAAGCAACCGTTCAGGCATATCGGCTAAGACAATAACAAATGCATTCAAAATGCGTCGTACCAGTGCATCGCAAGATTTTCCCTCCTCCATGCAATCGAATAGGGAGAGGTACGGCTGTCCTTTCAAGCCGTTCAATTCGTCGGAAAGAGAAAGTCTCAGTGCCCGGTAGAAGGTAGGATCGTCCGTCCGCTTCTGTATCGTGAAGTCCACATCCGATTGCATTACGTCACGTTCGGTCGCTCCCGGATAGAGCATATGCTCCACCTGGTGACGCAGCATGAATTCGGCAAACGCGAGCATCTTGCGTTCACCGGGCGTTCCATCGCCTATCCGGGCCTCCGTTTGGCCGGGAACAACAAATGCAAGAAAGTCGAAGATCCGCTCGTGTATCAGGATTTCCCATGAGGTATCTTTACGGGCTATCAGGCATACTGCACGGACTCGATTATCACTGTCCTCCATGCGTGTGATCTTTAGACCGTCGCTCACCTGTCTGATCACAATAGGATCGGTACCTCGATGGTGACGGAAATAGGGAAACACACGCCTGGAAAGAATAATCTTGAGGATATCAACGACCCTCTTGGCCTCGCGTTCGCTGGGCATCGGTAAGGATTCAAGGACTGTATGGTCGAACTCGATGGGAATCATAATGGACTCCGGCGATCAAAATGAAAGAACCCGAGGCGGCAAATGCTTATCCACCGGTATGCTTCTTTGTGCAAACAGGTAACCGCAGGTCTCCATACAGCTCCAGGATTAACCTTTGAACTTGGGTATGAGAAACGGGGTTCTCTTCTTATATTCTTCGTACTCTGCTCCAAACTTCAGCGCGAGTTCTCTTTCTTCCACAAATCTGTGGTACGAACTGCCCAGGATCAAGCCCAGGATGAACATAAGGACCCCTATGCCGAGTGATCCGAAATAGGTCCCTACACCTAAATAATACAAGTTCGCACCTAATTGTATGGGGTTCCGACACAGACGGTAAGGACCGGTTACGATGAGTTTCTGCGGAGGTGCGATGGGCACGGGCGTTCCTTTCCCGATTCTGACCTGCGTAAGTACGGCCCATCCCGCGAACACTACGCCGACGATCGCGCACACGAGAGCGAAAACGGTCTCCAAGAGCCTTCCCCGGGGCGCTATGAGGTGTTTCTCAATAACATAGCCCGCGAGAAAGAGCAGAAATGGGACTACCAGGAAAAAGACCGCGGTTCCCAACAAGATTGCAGTCGTCTTGTATCCGGGGGACCTCACCTTTGCCGAGGCCCTTACGAGAGCGTCCAGGTACTTTCCCAGCAACATAGTGGCGTCTCACTTTCTCGGCAATCCGGCCTTCGAGTCCGCGTGATCGAGGCCTGAATTCTTCCACCTTCATTTTACAACGTAGAGCTTGTTACAGCCGATCTTCGAAGAAAGCGGCCTCACAGCTCCGCTTTGGGTGTTTGAGGCGTTCGTTTAAGCGTGTTCCCCAGGATTGTCCTGACCTTCTGCATGGCCACATAAAGCGCTGGGGTAAAGATGACGCCTAAACAGGTTACGCCGAGCATTCCGGCAAAGACTGCCGTGCCAAGCGACTGGCGACTTGCCGCGCCGGCTCCACTGGCCACAACGAGAGGCAGCACTCCGATGATGAATGCAAAGGACGTCATAAGGATCGGCCTGAAGCGCAATCGAGCCCCTTCCACAGCCGCGTCGAACGCGCTCTTGCCTTCGGCCACGCCGGCTCGGGCGAATTCCACGATAAGGATGGCGTTTTTGGCTGAAAGCCCCACCAACAGCACCAGGCCCACCTGGGTGTATAGGTTATTGTCGAAATGCCTGATGAGCAGGCCAAGCGCCGCGCCGAGCACTGCAAGGGGAACCACCAGAATCACTGCCAAAGGATCGATCCAGCTCTCATACTGGGCCGAGAGGAGCAGCAAGACGACCAAGACGGCAAGGCCGAACACGATGAAAATCTGTCCGCCTGCCTGCTTCTCTTGAAACGCCATGCCTGTCCATTCATACCCCATGCCCGGTGGGAGTTTCTCGCGCGCCAGGGTTTCCATGACTTGGATTGACTGACCGGAACTGATCCCGGGGGCCGGTTCGCCCGCGACCCGCGCGGAAGGGAACATGTTGTAACGGTTTATCCGTTGAGGGCCCACGGTCTCTTCCACTTTGACCAGAGTTCCCAGAGGCACCATCTTGTTTTCAAGGGACCGCACTTGCAGCCTGGTAATGTCGTCCGGCCTGGTCCGATACTTGCTGTCAGCCTGGACTTTCACCTGCCAGGTCCGGCCGAATTTATTGAAGTCATTCACATAGGTTGAACCAAGATATGCCTGCATTGTGTCGAAGACCGACTGGAGCGGCACCTTCATGTTCAAAGCCTTCACGCGGTCCACATCTGCAAAAAGGGTAGGCACCGAAGCCCTGAAAGTTGAATTCACCCCTTGGACTTCTCCCTCGGCATTGGCTGCGGCAGCCAGCTCAGCGCCGGCCTGTGCCAGCACATTCACGCCTACTGCGCCCTTGTCTTGCACCATCATTTCAAAGCCGCCGCTTTGGCCGACGCCCATGATCGGGGGTAGAGAAAAGGGGAAAACGATTGCTTCCTGAATCTTCGAGAAGCGCAGGAGAAGCTCCCGCATTATCACTTCCTTGGAGCGCCCTTCCTCGAGGCGTTCGTCCCAAGGCTTGAGTGAGGCAAAGCCACCTCCAAGATTGGCCCCTGTATTGTCAATGATCGAATATCCCGGTAGTACCGTGAAATCACCCATGCCTTTGGTGGTCTTGAGGATCTCTCCTACCTGGTTCAGGACGTTCACGGTCCGCTCAAGAGACGCGCCGTCCGGCAACTGCGCGTTGATCATGATCAAACCGTCGTCCTCATCCGGCAGGAAGCCGGTGGGAATCTTTATGAAGCCGACATAGGTCAGCGCGACCGCCACGGCGAAGACAATCAGCATGACCGCGAGCTTGCGCAACCCGTGGGTCACCAGGTTCGTGTATCCATTACCGAGCCGCTCAAACGCATTGTTGAAGGTGCGAAAGAATATGTTCTTTTCGCCGTGATGAGGTCTCAGCAGGAGCGCACACAAAGCAGGGCTCAACGTAAGGGCGTTGATCGCACTGAAGAGCGTCGTAAATGCGATGGTCAGTGAAAACTGCCTGTACAGTTGCCCGGTGATTCCGCCCAGGAAAGCTGCCGGCACGAAAACCGCCATGAGCACGAGCGTGATGCCGACGATCGCGCCGGTGATTTCATCCATGGCTCGGAGCGCGGCGTCCTTGGCGCTTAGTCCGAACTGGGTCATGTTGCGTTCGACATTCTCCACCACAACAATTGCATCATCCACGACAATTCCAATGGCAAGCACCATGCCGAACAGGGTCACCATGTTTATGGAAAAACCCATCAGAGCCATGACCGCGAACGTGCCGATGAGCGACACGGGAATGGTTACGGCCGGGATCAGGGTCGCCCGCCAATCTTGCAGAAAGATAAAGACCACCAGAAAGACAAGGATGAAAGCTTCAAAGAGGGTTTTGACGACTTCGTGGATAGAGGTCCGTACGAAGTCCGATATGTCGTACACAATCTTGTAATCCACGTCCGATGGGAAGTCCTTCTTTAGCTCGTCCATTTTCTTGCGGACTTCGTCCGCGACCTGGAGCGCATTGGATCCCGGGGCTTGGTACACGATGATCGTGGCTGACGGAACGCCATTCATGAAAGAAAGCGTGTCGTACATCTTGCCGCCAAGCTCGACTCGTGCCACGTCTTTGATCCGTACGATGCGCCCGCCTTGACTTCCTTGGCCAGACTGGCCGGCTTGACCCATTTGCCGACCTTGCCCGGGCTGTCCGGGTTGGCCCGTCTGGCCGGATTGAGCTGTTTCGCCTGTCTTCACGATGATGTTCTCGAATTGAGAAACGTCGTCCAGGCGGCCCAGAGTCTTGATGGTCAGTTGGAAGTCCTGGCCGGGAGGCGCGGGTTGCTGGCCGATTTGACCTGCCGCGACTTGGACGTTCTGCTGTTTGAGCGCATTGACCACGTCGTTCGTGGTGAGACTGTTGTATTCGAGCTTTTCCGGATTGAGCCAAATGCGCATCCCGTAGTCTTTCAGCGGGAATACCTGAACGTCCCCCACTCCTTTGAGGCGAGCGATCTGGTCCTTGATGTTAATCGTCACATAGTTGGTAAGAAACAGATCGTTGTACGTGCCCTTCGGAGAATACAGACCAAGCACATTAACGAAAGTGGTGGAGGACTTCTTCGTGGTGACGCCAAGACGCTGAACATCTTCCGGCAATTGCGGCATGGCAATGGAAACTCGATTCTGCACGAGTACCGTTGCCATGTCGATATTGGTGCCAAGCTCAAAGGTCACCCAGAGCGTGTACGAGCCATCGCTGGCGCTGGTGCTGTACATGTACAGCATGTTCTCAACGCCGTTCACCTGCTGTTCTATGGGAGAAGCCACCGTATCCGAGACTACTTGGGGGTCTGCCCCAGGGTAGGTCGCCGTGACCTGGATCATGGGCGGCGAAATGTCGGGATACTGGGAGATGGGCAACTGAAATATGGAGACCGCACCGGCGATCACAATCAGAATAGAGATCACCGAAGCGAAGATGGGCCGATGGATGAAAAAGCGGCTTAACATTGATCGTGACCCGGTTACTTTGCGGCAGGCTTTTGCTGGGCCGGAGCCCCGGGAGCAGGCGCGGTCGGAGGCATGAGCGCCTTCACAACGATTCCCGGTCTAGCCCGTTGCACTCCGCTCACCACCACCCGGTCATCGGCAGAAAGGCCTTCGTCAATCACCCGCATGTGATCGACGCTCTGTCCTGGCTTGACGCGACGCTTCTCCACCACCTCCTGAGGATTGACCACGAGCACATACCGCCCGGCCTGGTCAGCCTGTATGGCGACTTCCGGCACAAGGAGCCCGCGGCGCTTGTCCAGGGGGACTCGAAGCCGGACAAACATGCCGGGCATGAGCAGTCCGTCAAGGTTGGGGAAGACGCCTCTCACCTGCATGGTGCCGGTAGAAGGGTCGATTTGCGTGTCCGCGAAATCAATGTATCCTTCGTGCGGATAGCCCTTCTCGTCAGCAAGCTCCATGTAAACAGGATTCCGCTCGTCTTTCACCGCCTTGTCGCTCTTATCTTTGACATAGTCGCGGATTATGGGGAGCACGTCGAGTTCACTCAAATTGAAATACGCATACATGGGGTCGTCGTTCACGACAGTCGTAAGCAGTGTTTTCTGTTCCGCGCCGACCAGGTTACCCACGTCCACCAAATTGCGGCTTACACGCCCGTTAATGGGGGATTTCACCTGGCAGTAGTCCAGGTTCAGCTTTGCCAAGTCCAGGTCGGCCTTTGCCTTTTCCACCTCAGCCGCGGCAGCGTCGCGTTTGGCGGTTGCTTCTTTGAGTTTCAGTTGGCTGAGGGCTTCTTTGGACTCCAGATACTGAGCCTTTTCCAGTTCGTACTGAGCCAAGTCCAGCGATGCCTTGTTCGCGTCCAGAACTGCCTTGGCCTGCTCAACTCTGGCCTGGAAGGGCCGCGGATCGATCACGAAAAGGAGTTCGTCCTTCTTTACTTTGGATCGGGGCGAAAAGTTGATGGATTCAAGCCATCCCTGCACACGCGCTCGGACATCCACGGACTCCAAAGCCGCTGTGGTCCCAGTATATTCCAAATACCGGGTGACTTCCTGTTCCACCGGCTTGGTGACCGTCACTTCCGGTGCAGGCGGTCCCATTTTCTGTGAATCTCGGCCGCAGCCTGAGACCCCCAGGAGACCGGCTACGATCAGTAGGACAATGATACGACCCAAAATGGGTGGCATGGATACGCTCCTAGCAATGTGCTTCATGCGGCTGAGTCTACCGTCGGTTCCGATCCATACAGGGACCACCGGCGAATTTCACCGCTGAAATCCGCCCCGCAGCTTAGCATTCGTAGACGATTGGTACATAAACCAAGCCCTCTCCCAGGTCAACTTCCATCGAGGCGAGGCGGCAGTTCTTGGGCCTCGCCTCGCACAGGGTTTTCGCTAGCATGTCATTTAGAATCCTTCAAGACACAGGCTCGCAGTCTTCTGTTTCGGGAATTGGACTAGCGCTGGAAGCGATTGAAGAATAGGAGTTTTTGGTGGAGGGGTCCGGGGAGGCCCCTTTTCGCAA
>JBMOME010000333.1:0-4041 GCA_049323095.1 Thermodesulfobacteriota bacterium | reverse complement strand
CATGTTGCCCGTTCCCTCGGGCAGCGAGCTTGACGTGAGCGAAAGCCAGGACGATCCCGAAGAAGTCGGGGACGGAACGAGCCCCAGGGATGGCTGGGCCTTGTTTTCCGGGACATCTGCCGCGGCTCCGCAGTTGGCTGGAGTCAGCGCTCTTATCCTCGGAATCAAACCAAACCTCAAACCGGCCAGGGTTATGGAGGCAATGGTCAAGACAGCCACCGACATTACGTCGGGGAGTTGCTATCCAAGGTTCGGGCATCCTGCGACCGTAGGACCGGACTTGGCCACGGGTGCAGGCCTGGTTAACGCCAAGGCCGCAGTTGAATACGCGCAACAGAAGTTCTGATCGAGCCCGTTCGCGAGCCATTTACTACGCAGCAACGCGTTGAATCGGACCCGATCTCACCCTCCCCCGTCCCCTCCCATCAAGGGAGGGGATTGAATGATCCTTTCCCCTTGTGGGGCAGGCTTTCCAGCCTGCCGGCGGCCTGGAAAGGCCGCCCCACAAAGAGGGCAGGGTGAGGGGGTCGCCGGGGACCAAGAACCTGACCCAAAGTTAGCGCCAATGCCCCACGTCCCTCCCGAGCAACTCTCACGCTTTTCGGAATCCTCATTTCTCCTCGCGGAGAGAAATGAGGATTCCGAAAAATGATGAAAGTTCTTGGGGAGGGGTTCGGAGAGCCCCGCGCCTCGCAGGGTTACAAGAAGGTCCTCCCCGATTCTTACTCGTTGGAGTGCGGAGCGGCATCAAAAAAGCACTTGCGCGGGTAGGGCAGTTGGATTTTGAATAGGCACGGACAAAGGAGGCACCGTGCCTGCACCCACGATCAACGAAATTCGCAAGGCTGCGGAGCGTATCCAGCCTTACGCGCACCGCACGCCGGTGCTTACCTGCGCCAGCCTCGACCGGCAGGTGGCCGCGCGCGTGTTTCTCAAGTGTGAAAACTTGCAAAAAGTAGGAGCATTCAAGTTTCGTGGCGCGTGTAATGCCGTGTTTTCACTCCCGGAATCAGATTTAGCGCGCGGCGTGGTAACGCACTCATCAGGCAATCATGCTCAGGCGCTGGCTCTTGCCGCTCGATTGCGCGGCATTCCGGCATACATTGTGATGCCCCGAACCGCACCCGCAGTGAAGAAGGCCGCGGTCGCGGGCTACGGCGGCATAATCACTTTCTGCGAACCAACACTCGAAGCACGGCAAGCCACGCAGGAACAGGTGATTGCCGAAACGGGCGCAACATCAATCCATCCGTACAACAATTATCAGGTGATTGCAGGACAGGGCACAGCCGCGCTGGAATTGTTGCAGGAAATCCCGGACCTGGACGTAATCCTTGCTCCTGTGGGCGGCGGAGGGCTTTTGAGCGGCACGTCCATCGCAGCCACGGAACTTTCTCCCGGCATCCGGGTCATTGGAACCGAACCGGAAGGCGCGGACGATGCTTTCCGTTCGCTGGCTGCAGGAAGAATACTCCCATCCATAAACCCGCAGACCATCGCGGACGGGCTCCGGACCTCACTTGGAGATCTGACGTTCCCCATTATCCGTGAGCGTGTGGAGCAGATTGTTACCGTAAGCGAACCGGCCATCGTAACTGCGATGAGATTCATATGGGAACGAGTGAAAATCATCATTGAACCTTCTTCGGCTGTGCCTGTCGGAGCCCTCTGGGAGCGCAAGATAGATCTGACCGGTCTGCGCGTGGGCGTCATTCTATCGGGTGGAAATGTTGATTTGGATAGATTGCCGTGGCAGAGCAGTAAATCATAGGGTGTGTGAACACAGTCCTTTCGAGCGCATATCCCCGAGCTGTTCACGCTGGAAGCTCTAAACATCACAGGAAACCCCAATATTAAGCACATTGAAACTGACCCAAATCATGCTGTGCATTTGTCATGGCCTTCCAGCAAAACAATTTCAGATGACTTCATTCGCCGTGGACATAGGTGATAGCCTTGCTTTCTAGCTTCTCTTCGTCCACCACCGACGGAGAGAGTGGCCTGCCAACTGATCCGCGAGAAGAAACAGCTGACTCAGCCACGTTCCGACGAGGGACAAGAATGTTTCGGCAATAATCAACGATGAGGTGCCCGGAACCGAGAACCATCAAAGCTTGGCGGCATTAATGATGAAATGAGTTACGGCTATTTGCTTCTCCCAGTGTGCGTGGAAGTGGCAACTAACAAGCTTTGTCAGAGGACCAACGGCAGACTCATGTACAGTTACGTACTTATAACCCGGCGCGCTCTTGGCATTGCCAATGAATCGATCCACTATCGTGGCCTTGTTCGTATTAATCATGACTGTTGCATACTCAGTTGTCCATGGAGTGCCATATTTGAGCACTTGTCCGATGACACTCTTGTAGTTGCGGCGACCCCATACCTTGAACTCGATAATGGCCTCTAGATTATCTTTTCTCAGCAATACATCGACAAAGCCCGCCCTCCTGCTCGGCTCAGCAAAAGCGAAGTAGCCTGATCCCTTGAGTATGGTCAACACGTGATCTCTGAAGTCAGCCTCGAGTACTCTCTTGTCTTCGTCACCAAAGCTGAAGACGCCGTCTTCCGAAATCGTTCTCAGTGCGTTCTCAAGGATGTTGGAGAATTTGCCCATGGTGCAGCTGTGTTCGGGCAGAGACATGGCGATTCTGAGTTTCTTGGGTTTCAAGAAATGCTTGCGAATGCCCGAGCCAAAATCTTGGAATTTGCCACCCGCGCCTTGCTCGTAACCTGAAAAGACCTGTGAGTCCAGTCTCGATCTTCGTTTTTCGCTAAACCACTCCCGATGCAATACGAGATCCCATGATACGCTCTCGTCCTCAAGTTCTAACTGGCAAGTCACCAGATCATGCCCTACTGAAATCCCAGGATAGGAGACCTCAAGTTCGCCAAAAGGCAACACAAGGGTGAATACGTTGTAACTCCTACTTTGTGCGGTGAGCTGAAAGTTGATTTCTCCTGGTGATTGCAATTCGATCAGGAAGCCGGACCCCCAGAAAAAACGAAACCATTGAGGCTGCTTTGCTATGCGGCCCATGGGGTTGTCATCTTCACCCACAAAAACTACCCAGTTCCCTTTTGTATACGAAATAGGGACTCCTGACAAATCCGCTTCGAAACTGTCCAAGAACTGACTATCTAAACACCCAATGATGATCGGAATGGAGCCTTGGGGTTGTCCCTGGATCTCCACAGAACCGCAATATCTGATTATCCTGTCGTCCACTGAAAGCGAAATGCTTCTAACTATTGCTTTGCACACCAAGATCGTAGTGTCCACGCAGATGAATCGCGCAATCGGTATTCGATCTTCGCGCCTGCAGAGGACGAACTCACCTTTCCTCCCTTTGTCAAACTGAAAACCATCAAAGGTCTCATTATGGCCGAGATACACTTGCTGCGGAAAACCAGGGCCTCTCCAAGGATTCCTATCGCTCATGTCTCTCTTGGGGCTATGGCATTTCCTGTACTCCTTGCCGGAGCCGCATGGACACCTGTCTTTGGACGTAACGTTAATCATTGCATAGGCCCCCGCCGAGCTAAGGTCTTAAGATTTTGCATTGCTCCATCCATGAACACAATACCTCAATAACCCTTGAAAGTCATAATTTCGCGATTGAGGAGCCAGCGATGGAAGAACTCTGATCAAAAAAAGGGCAAATGGATCCCTTCTTGATCCCGCCGGAATACCGAGTACGGCACTCTGGTAGTTCTTTAAAGACTGTCGGTGGCTTGTGCAATGAAAAATTCATAGGACAATTTCTAGTGTCTCCTAGCGACTCGGGTTTTCTTCCAGCGCTATAAGTCGGTAAGCGTCTTTGAGGTTCTCTTCCAGATCTTCCAGGGTTTCGCCCTGGGTCATAATTTCGGGGTGTTCCAGCAACTTACCGAGCCAGAATCTTTCTCCTTTCCAGTAAATCATGGTGAGCTTTTTTTCCATGAGCGACGATCGCCGGCGTCCGGGCCCGCGCCCCCCGGGATCGAAAAGACTGGATTCCTGCTTCCGCAGGAATGACGGAATTAAGCCGCCTCAAATCC
>JBMOME010000332.1:0-4053 GCA_049323095.1 Thermodesulfobacteriota bacterium | reverse complement strand
CTGACGCCGGAGCGCAAGAAGATAGCGTCCCGGCTTATGGAGATCTACGCAGGGTACCTTGCCCAGACGGACAGCGAGGTCGGCCGCCTCGTGGACGCCATCAAGGAGCTGGGGGTGTTCGATAACACGCTGTTTATTTACATCGTGGGAGACAACGGAGCTAGCGGTGAAGGCACGCCATATGGCGTTCTCAATGAATCGAGCGTGCTGAACGGTGTTCCCGAGGATCCTTCGGTTGTTCTGAAGCATCTTGATGAACTGGGCGGACCTACGGCTTACAACCACTACCCTGTGGGGTTTGCCTGGGCGTGTGACACGCCATTCCAGTGGACGAAACAGGTGGCCTCTCACTTTGGCGGTACTCGCAATCCTATGGTGATTAGCTGGCCGAACCGCATCAAGGATGCAGGCGGTTTGCGGTCCCAGTTCCATCACTGCATTGACATAGTGCCAACCATCCTCGAAGCCGTGGGCATCCCTGAACCATCAATGGTCAACGGGGCCCCGCAGAAACCAATCGAGGGTGTAAGCATGCTTTACACTTTTGATAACCCGAAAGGTCCCAGCCGCCGACGCACCCAGTATTTTGAGATGATGGGCAACCGTGCGCTTTATGACAACGGCTGGATCGCTTCCTGTTTCCATGGAAGAGTGCCGTGGGAGTTCTCGTTCACCAAGAGTTGGAGTTTCGACACTGAAAAATGGGAACTGTACAATCTAGCCGAAGATTTCAGCCAAGCTGACAACCTCGCAGACAAATATCCTGATAAGTTGAGGGCGTTGCAGGATCTTTTCTGGGCAGAAGCGGCCAAGCACAACGTGCTGCCTTTGGATGACCGCGGTGGAGACCGGGTGGACACTGCCAATTGGCCTGTGCCGGGAGGAGATCGTAACAAATTCACTTTCTATCCCGGCGCAGTGCGTATTCCCGAAACAAGCGCACCTGTGACCAAGAATAGGTCTTTCGTTATTACTGCGGAAGTAGAGATTCCACAGGCCGGCGCGGAAGGAGTGGTCACGGCCATAGGCGGTGTTGTGGGTGGATGGTCCCTTTACTTCAAGGATGGAAAGCCTTCTTTCACATATAACTACCTCACAAGCGCACGACCCAGCGTCACATCCGCCAAGAAGTTGGGCGCCGGTCCTGCGAGCGTTCGGTACGAGTTTGCCTACGATGGTGGTGGAATGGGGAAGGGTGGAGAAAGCAAATTGTTTGTCAACGGTCAACTGACTGCCCAAGGCAGAATAGAACGAACAGTTCCGTTGCTGTTTTCTTGTGATGAGACCTTCGATGTCGGCACGGATACAGGATCACCCGTGGGGCTTTATCCAACGGACTTTGCATTCACCGGTAAAATCAAGAAAGTTGAAATAGAGCTCAAATGATCCTTATCTGGATGCCGGTCAAATAGGAGCGGACATTCTTGTCCTTGGTCCCGTGGAACCGTGGGAAAATCGATGGATTTCTCAACCATCGGGAAAATGCTCGTGCTCGTGGGCCTCGCGGTCGTGGCTCTAGGGCTCCTCTTGTGGCTTGGCGGCAAGCTCGGCCTCCCGTTCGGAAGCCTTCCCGGTGACTTTCGAGTGGATCGACCCGGATTTTCGTTTCGATTTCCGCTCATGACCGGCATCGTACTCAGCATTATCCTTACGGTTCTCGTCAATATTTTCTTCTGGATCTTCAAAAAATAGCGGTTCTCTCATCCACACGCGGAATGGGAAGTGCTTAGGATAAGGTCCGCTCGTGTGTTCCAGTGCTCGACCACTTCGCGAGGGAGAGCGATCCATGCATCTGAATCAGTGAGGCAGGGTTCGAGCACCGCGTCCAGGACGTCGAAGAACCCGGGACATTCCAATCGATTGAAGCCTTTTTCCTGATGCCAATCAAGAACCGCCGCACCGCCCGCGGCCTTCACAATTTCCATAAGCTGATGACCAAGGCGGACCGCTTCCTCATAATCTCGTCGAGCGCCGCTCACATTGCGGAACAGGATGTGACCATCCATCAAATTACAGGGGAGTTCTGTGAGAGGAAGCGCCTTTTCGGCTTCCGGGTCGTACGGAGCATAGGGAAGACACGTGCCCGCTCGGAAACCTGCCTGGTCGCGCCACGCAATTGAGCTGTCGTACAAGAATCCGGATTCCGCCTGGAGTCTATGGGTTCGATGCGGCGCTCGCCAATCTATGGACCAGTAGTGGTGACGAACACCGCGGATCGGCCCCGCCAGTTTGCCCTCGAGCCATTCCCTCGCTTCCGCGATTGCAGCCGGACGTTCCCTCGAACGGATCGAAGAGTGTAGACCGAATTCCCATCCCTCGCGAGAAATCTTCCTGAGAGTCTTCCAGTCGGTCTGACGAGCTGCAACCGAGGACCTGCAATCATTGATGTCAAAGCGAACTCGTCGGGGCCGATAGAAGAGATAGAAGGCGCTTTTCAAGTTGCGAAGCGCTTCCCAGTCTTTCCAGCGCTGAAACTGAAAGTACAGGTTGGAAGAGCCTCTCCTCAGACCGAATACTCCCAGTGCAAAAAGCCTCGCGTTCACCCCACTGCCTCGCAAGAGAGCCTTTGCAAGGTTTGCGGCTATTTCCAATGGGGCCGATACGTTGGTCGCGTCCACGTCATGGGTAAGAACCAGCGCGTACTGCTTCGCATTGGGCCAGCGCGGGATGGACTTTTCCGCTAGGCGCGGCCGTAAGCGGAGCAGCTGGTCCAGCAGGGCTGCCGCGTGGTATTCCACCAGAGGAACTGATGCGGATTGCGCTCGATCGGGAGGAAGCGCCGCGTTAACGAAGATACCTCGTCGGTCCCGGTTGTCTTCGCTCACGTGGGACTCATCCAGATGAGTGAGCAGACGATACGTGGTCCCTACCAGATCCGGCCATTCCCTGTCATCGCCCGCGACTACCCAACATGAGCCTGCATCTCTCCGACGGAGTGCACACGCGGTCTGAGGCTGATACGCGGATTCGTCAAACGGCAAACAGAAAGCGTCGCCCGTGGCCACAGTGGAATTTGGGCTGCTGTATATCAGATCGGGCTCATCAGACGTGAAAAGTATCGGGATGCCCCACCGGAGTGCAAATATTCGAATGACGTAGGCAGCCCGCGATCTATACAGCTCGGGAACTTGAAGGCTCACTCGAATCATGAGTGCTTCCTCTACATATCTTCCTTCCACAACCACCAATTACCGAGAGCCATGAAAGGAAGACCGGAGTTGTCGAAGACCTTCAGCGCCTCTTCCGGGCGATAAACGATAGGATGTCCATGCAGATTAAAGGACGTATTCAAAACGATGCCCTCGCCGGTGAGCTCTTCGTAGTACTTGAGCAATCCGTAATATTCGGGGTTCCAGTCCTCGGTGACTTCCTGGGGTCTCGCTGTGCGGTCATAGGGGTGCTGTGCGGCAGGGAACTTGTCCCTGACCTCCGGCCGCGTATCGAACGCGATGATCATGTAGGGCGAGAAGAACGGTTTCGGTTTGACGTAATAGTCCTCCGCTCGTTCCGCGAGAACCGATGGCGCGAAGGGCATCCAGAAGTCTCGATTCTTGACCATTCGGTTGATGGTCTGCACCACGTGTGAGCTTTCCGGGCGTGCAAGGATGGAACGATTCCCCAACGCACGAGCCCCAAATTCCATGCGTCCTTTGGCGCGGGCGACCACATGCCCCGCGGCGATGGTTTCCGCAGTGAGCTTCTCAATGTCTTGGATGTACCGAGATCGAAATCTGGACGCCGGACGGTAGCTGCGGACAGCCTGTTCCACTTCGTCGTCCGTAAAGGCGCCTCCCAAGTAAAAGGGGCCGAGCGGGTCGATGTTCACGGGGTGATTCTGCTCCAGACGGGATTGAGCATGGAGGAGGTATGCGGCGCCGATACTGTTGGACTCATCTCCGCATGATGGAAATATGAATAGACTGTGGACCTCCGGCAGTTCAAGGATCCTCTTATTTGCCTTCACGTTCATGAAGACGCCCCCGCTGAGCGCGACCTGATGAATTCCAGTTTCACGGACAGCGTTTACCACCCATTGAACGAGGAGCTCTTCGG
>JBMOME010000331.1:0-34342 GCA_049323095.1 Thermodesulfobacteriota bacterium | reverse complement strand
GCAATGAATTGCCGGGCTACTTTCTATCGCCCCTCTGGGGCTTCAACGGAGCCTGGGTGCCGTGTCTTATTCAGCGCACGTTTTTTGCGACTAATCGGCTCCTTGCCCCCCGGTCAGGAATACCTCCACCTTTTCGGGCGCAGCCATGAACGAATCCAGTTTTCCCAGGAATCGGTTCCTTTCGTCGCTGGCCTTCCATGCTTCCCAGCGCTTTCGGCTCGCCCACGTGCTCACGACAACGATACGGTTGGGACTGTCAGCGCTGATCAGCGTTTGCCCGGAGATGTACCCCCCTTGCAGAGTCACGGCCGACCGAAGTTGCATCAGGAGCTGGTAGGCCTCGTTGATCCGCTCCGGCTTGAACTCCCTCGTGATAAAGACTTTGATGGCCATCTGCTCCTCCTCTCCTAAGGCTAAGGTGAATGAAAGAGCTCCTCTTTATTTCATTATCAGAGAAGAACCCGCCCCAATCAAGTTGATTGTCTTTGCGTACAGGACTTTCCGGGCTATCCTCTCCAAAGCCTTGGTTATTCCAAGCCGCAATTACTCCACGCGGATCGTCACCTGCGCGGCTTCTCCATGCGGAGTGACTGCGTGAACCACATGGCCGCCTTTTAGCGGTTCCCAAAAGAATTCGTACGGCGGCGGAGTTCTCGCGATCTCCACACCGTCCAGTATCCAGATCACTTGAGACACTATTGGCTCCACAACCGCCTGGAACCGGATACGATTCTGGTGGTGCGGCGAAAGCACGAATCGGTCGAAGTTATGGGGGCTGAGGATGCTGACTCGAGAACTCCGATCCACAGGCCCCGGCCCGTGTGGAGTGAGCGTTCCGGTTACGCCTGCTTGGGTCTTCTCAGCCCGCGTTCGCGGCCCCTCTCCCAGACGGAATCGGCCCTGGCCATGCTCCTTTTCCCTTCGATCTATCCACTGCGCGTACGTGGAACCCAGAGTGTACTGCTCGGTTTCGTGGGTCAGGTCGCATTGTGCGTCTGCTGTCGCGCCGCCGATGACCAGCTCGCGACTCGTGTACGGACATCGAGATGATGCAGGTTTGCCGGACATCCAGCAGATCGTCTCTTCCTGAACGCCATCGGGTCTCTTGAACGGAGAGCCCAGCCCTTCCACCGAAAGCACCTGAACGATCTCCTGCATGATCGGGCCCACGGCCGCGGCTCCTGATGCTCGTGCGGTTGACTCGCCGGTGAAATTGCCCGCCCATATGCCGATCACGTGAGACGCAGTGGTTCCAATGATCCAGCAATCCCGGTAGTTGCTGCTGGTTCCGGTCTTCATGGCAATCTCAGAGGGGAAGTTCATCCACCCTGGATTTCCGAATGTGAGCAGGCGAGCGGACGGGTCGGCAAGTATGTGCATGATCACATACGCGGCCTGAGGAGACATAACCTGTACCGGCCACGCTCCCTCACCCGCGCGAACCGCAAGGGACCGATGCAGCCCGCCGTTCGCCAAAGTGCAGTACGCCTGAACGAGTCGGAACAGGTCCGCTTCGATATTCCCGATTGCCAGGCCGAGGCCGTAGTGCTCTGCACGCGCGGCACTCTCGTGCACGAGATCGAGCTTTTTCAGAAAGTCGTAGAAATCCTCCAGCCCAACGGCCTTCACCAGCTTGATTGAAGAGATGTTCAGAGAATTGCCGAGCGCCACCCGTAAATTCACCGGCCCGTAGAAACGACGGTCCGCGTTGAGCGGAAGGTAATCCCCATGCGGTGTGGGGTAGCTCCTGAAGGTATCCGGGATCTCCGAATAGGCCTGGTAACCTTTTTCCAGCGCCAGCGCGTACAGAAAGGGCTTTAAGGTGGACCCTGCCCCACGTGGAGCAAAGACCGCATTGTTGAAACCCTCACTCGCCGACGCGTATCCCAGGGAGCCGACCATGGCCAGCACCTGAGCGCTGCGCGTATCGACAATCAGCGCGCCGGCCTGCCGTATTCCCATGCCCGCAAGGCGACCGCGATGCGCGTTGACGATTTTTTCCACCCGGTGCTGAATGTCCAGGTCTATGGTGGCTCGGATCTGCGCGCCTGACTTGATCTCGCCGGCCAGCAGATGATCCACCAGGTGAGGCGCTTCGCAAGGAAAGCCTCGAAATGCAAAATGAACAGAGTCCCCTTTCATCGCGGCCAGTTGTTCGGGATCGATCCATCCTCGCTGGGCCATGCGTTCAAGGACCGAGTCTTTCGCCACGAGCGCGGATTTTCGCGATGTGGGCCTGCGGGGATCGAGCCGCGAAGGAGAACGGGGCAAGACAGCCAGCAATGCAGCTTCGGCCGGATTGAGGCTTTCTATGTCTTTGCCGAAATAAGAGCGCGCGGCCAGACCCACCCCGCGTATGTTACCGCCCATAGGCGAAAGATTTAGATAGAGTTCGAGAATCTGGTCCTTGGAGAGCTGCGTCTCCATCTTGATTGCGGCCGCGAGCTCGATCGCCTTGGATCGCAGCGTCCTCGGCCTGGGCTCAATAAGCCTGACCACCTGCTGCGTAATGGTGGATGCGCCGGAGACCGTGCGCCATTGCGCCAAATTGCTGCCCAGAGCGCGCAGCATAGCGATTGGGTCGAAACCGAGGTGATAGAGGAAGCGTTGATCTTCGGCCGCGATAAACGCGTGCTTCACGCAGGTTGGGGCTCGCTGAATGTCGCACCAGATCCCGAACTGACTGTCGGGTCCGGGAACCAGCCGGAGAAGTCTCCCATGACGATCCATAACCGCGGAACCCAGGCGCGGCCGCTGAGTATTCAGAGCATCTCGATAGTCGGGCAGCGAACCGCTGACAAGCCACGCCACCGCAAAGAGCATTGCGAGGCCCGCGACGAGAATTGCTACGGCCCTTTTCAGGACTCGTGGCGCCGCTGGTGGGATCTTGAAGTTATTTGATGGCCGCATCCCAACACATCGGTAGGGGCCGGCGTCCCTGCCGGCCCGGGTTTGTTGATAGTCGTTGCATAATCCACCGGTACGGAGGCCGGCGGCTACCAAAACCGCGTTGCCCCCGTAATCTGTTCTAATCCTGGGTCATCAAACTCTCGGCCGCGTCCACGATCACGAGAACTGCCCGGTCAATCTCTTCCTTCGTGGTCATGCGGCCGGTGGTGAAACGGAGCGTGCCTTTGGCCCACTCCAACGGTACGTTCATGGCTCGGAGCACGCTGGATATCTCCACATGGTCCGCGTGGCACGCCGCACCCGCTGATGCTGCCACGTCCAGGCCAATTTCTTCGAGTATGCGGTTCGCCTCCAATCCTCGAAAACTAACGCTCAGCGTGTTCGGGAGGCGCTCTTCAGGATGCCCGTTGATACGGATCTTTTCGCCAAGCCGCTGTTGCAGCCCCTGATGAAGCTTGTCCCGCATTTCTTTCATGTGAGCCATATTCTTTGCCAGGTCCCGTGCCGCGATCTCACAAGCCTTGCCCAATCCCACGATCTCCAGCACGTTTTCCGTGCCGGCTCGCTTGCCCTTTTCCTGGCCCGCGCCGTGCATGAACTTCGTCAGTTCCAGGCCGCTTCGCACGTACAGCGCACCGACGCCTTTCGGCGCATACAACTTGTGTCCAGCCACGGAAAGCAGATCCACGCCCAATGTTTTCACGTCCGTAGGGATTTTCCCCACAGCCTGGGCCGCGTCCGTGTGCATCACGATGCCGCGGTCTCGTGCGAGCCGGCCGATCTCCTCAATGGGCTGAATGCTCCCCACCTCATTATTCGCGTGCATGACGGTAATAAGGATTGTTTCAGGCCTGATCGTACGTTCCAGATCGCTCGTGGAAACCAAGCCATGCTCATCTACAGGCAAGTACGTGGTCTCGAAACCGCTTGCCTCAAGCCATCGACATACTTCCAGAACTGCCGGATGCTCGACTTGTGACGTGATGATGTGGTTACCTTTGGCCTTGAGAGCGAAGCACGTCCCCTGGATTGCATGGTTGTTGGATTCGGTGCCGCCGCTGGTGAAAATGATCTCTTCAGGCGTGCAGTTGAGAGCGGCCGCGACCTGACTGCGAGCGGTTTGAAGCGCTCTCTTGGCCGCGATCCCGTACCAGTGGCTGCTGGACGGATTGCCGAATTCGGTTTCCAGGAACGGCCTCATGGCCTCGATCACTTCAGGCGCATGAGGCGTGGTGCCGTTGTAGTCAAGGTAAATGGGCTTAACCATGGCAGTGGGCTCCCCTGTAACAATCCGGATGAATCAAGTCTGAATTCGTGCCACACGTGCGCTTAAGACAAGTTTACGCTACCGAAAAAAACTTTCAATTAATCCGCGTCCTGCTCCAGATTAATTCTCAGCATGTGGATAGATGCAAGTATTCGCTTCAGGTTGCGGTTGAGCGCAGGAAAGTCCTCGGACTGGTAATAGAGTTCCTGCGCGATCCTCTGCAATTGATCGACTCGCTCTGCAATTTCTGCCTGCGTGGGCTGCCTGGTCATGGTTCAGGCATCTCCTCGTTTCCTCAGGTCTTTGAAACGCTTGGCCTTCACTTCGTAGCGGGGCAGCGATCCATACGGATGGATCTGAATATCATACCCAAGGTTGGTCTTGAATCTGAGCTCAGTCTTGAGCTTTTCCGTGATGCTCGAAGCGTCCTGGCCGGAACCTTCCGCCAGTTCCACCTTGAGCGAAATATGGTCCACATCCCCGCGCTTTTCCACAACGACTTCATACTCGTGCGAGAGGCCGGGGAAGCTCCTTACCACGTCTTCAATCGCGGATGGAGCCAAAAGAACGCCTTTCACCTTGGTGATGTCGTCTGCTCTGCCGATCACGCCACCCTTGAAGATCGTGTACGTGCGGCCGCAAGGGCACTGATCGGGGCTGATCTCCACGATGTCTTTAGAGTCAAACCTAATGCACGGTTGGGCGAGCCTGTCCAGCGCGGTAATGATCATCTTCCCCGGTTTGTTCGGCTCTGTGATGGGCTCGCCTGTGTCAGGATCTTCCACTTCCGCGAGAAACATCGCTTCGTTCACGTGCATGCCGCCGGGCTGTGCCTCGCATTCAAAGCCCCATGCGCCGATTTCAGTCGCGCCCGCGTGATCGAATACCTTGGCGCCCCAGAGCTTTTCCATGCGTTCCTTGGTGGATGGGATCAGCGCGCCCGGCTCGCCCGCGCAGGTAATCCTTCTAACGAATAGATCTTTAGCAGGATCGATTCCCAATTTCCGTTGTGCAACATCCGCCATGCCCAAGACATAGGTGGGAGTCGCCATCATGGCGGTAGCTTTGAGTTCCTGCATCTTGAGAATGCGAGCCTGCGTGTCGAGCACGCCCCCGGGGACGGTTTCGCATCCGATCTTTTCGCTCGCATAATGCGCCGTCCAGAAGGCCACGAACACGTTGTATCCAAACGGCAGAAAGACCCGGTCATGAGGTCGATAACCTTGTGCCCACAACAGCGTTGCCCAGCATTCGGAAAACCATTCCCAGTCCTGCCACGTGTCCGGCTGGTACACCGGTTGGCCGGTGGTGCCGCTCGTCTGGTGGAATTCCGTAACCTCGTCCAGCGGCACACAGAGCGCGTCTCCATAAGGGAAAGGGTCTTTGTTCTGGATGTGCCTCAGCATAGACTTTTCCACCTTTGGAACCAGACGAACCTGCTCCAGCGTTTTGATCTCGTCAGGCTCCACTCCGGCCTTCTCGTAGAGCGCTCGATGGAACCGGGAATGCTCATATGCCCATCGGACGATGTTTCTGAGTTTCCGGAGCTGCAATTGCTCCAGGCGCTCTCTGGGCAAAGTCTCCAAATGTGGGTTCCAGTAGGGGATGCTCTTGTTCATGGGCCTTGCGAAACGTGTCGAGGAATTCAGACTTGACGTTTGCCGCCACTTACCCGCGCCGGTTCAGTCAGAGAGAGGCACGGAAGACGATTGAAGAACTAAGGATATTAAGTCTAGCTCAATTGCGGGGCCTGAAGCAAGCCTAATCCCGTAGTGATTCCATCATTCACCAGGTGGAACTCTGTAGTTATAGGACCTGTCGGGAATAATGTCCGAGTGCTGCTCGGGCATTGGTAGGTACCGGCCCGCGTATTTATGGTTGCACCGGTGGAGGCCATTTCCCATGTCAATTCTTTGACCGCGCATCTGTATCAATCTGCGTCGGCTTAAAGTGCATTCATGTTTTCAATAATTGCCTGACCGAACGCGGAGCAGGAAACCTCGCGCGCTCCATGTAGAAGGCGAGCAAGGTCATAGGTGACTGTCTTTGCCTGGATGGTACGCGACAGAGCGGCCGTGATGAGTTGCGCTTCATCTTTCCATCCCATGTGTTCCAACATCATGGCACCGGAAAGGATTAGAGACCCGGGATTTACCTTATCCAAGCCCGCGTACCGGGGCGCGCTCCCGTGAGTTGCTTCAAAAATCGCGCAGGCATCACCGATGTTAGCTCCAGGAGCCATACCTAATCCACCCACCTGCGCGGCAAGCGCATCCGACAGATAGTCTCCGTTTAAGTTGGGCAGGGCCAGCACTTCATATTCCCGCGGTCGAAGCAGCACCTGCTGAAACATCGCGTCTGCTATTCGGTCGTTCACAATGATTTTGCCTTGAGGGATCTTTCCGGACGAATCCGCCGGCAGGTCCGCTTCAAGTGTTACATGTTCTGCGAATTCACCGCGGGCAACTTCGTACCCCCAGTCCCGAAAAGCTCCCTCGGTGAACTTCATGATGTTTCCTTTATGAACCAGTGTGACCCGTTGACGGCCGTTCTCGATCGCGAATTGAATAGCTCTCCTCACCAGCCGCTTGGTGGCACCCGGGCTGATGGGTTTGACACCTACCCCCGAGAGGGGATCAATTGACACGCCCATGCGGTCTCGCAGAAAACCAATGACTTTTGTGGCTTCCGGAGAGCCTGATTTCCATTCGATTCCCGCGTACACATCTTCAGTATTCTCACGGAAGATGACCATATCCACATCTTGAGGTCTGGTAACAGGCGCGGGCGCGCCGGGAACGTACTTGACCGGCCGAATACAACAGTACAAGTCCAGCTTTTGTCTCAAGGTTACATTCAGGCTTCGGAATCCGCCGCCCACCGGGGTAGTTAACGGGCCTTTGATCACCACTCGGGCCTTTTCAATGTCCTTGAAGGTCTCGTCCGGCAGGTGTTGACTGCAAGCGGCAAACGATTTTTCCCCTGCTGCGATTTCCCACCAGGCTATGTGTCGCTTTCCGCGCGAGGCGAGATTGACCGCCGCGTCAAACACCGGCCTCGCGGCTGCCCAGATGTCCGGGCCGACGCCATCCCCTTCAATGAATCCCACAATGGGAGTATCAGGTACGATAATCGTTCCGCGATCGTTCGCGGTGATCCATGCTCCATTTGAAGGAGGATCGCCAAAGATAGGTGCCATGTCCGTATTCCTCTTCACAGGATAAGGTCGCAATGTTTATACGGGGGAAGGCTAATTTTCCCACTCGATACGCGTGGCCTGTCTGAGTCGATATGTATAGCGGTTGCCAAAAACAGTTTCCGTGTGACCATGAGATGGGCAATCCCGATGAACACCGCGAATGACCGCCTTATCGTCATTCCCGCGTACGCGGGAATCCAGAAACCCCGACAAGTGGATCGTGGAAAACCTTGTACGAGGCTTCCTAGACTGGATTCCTGCTTCCGCAGGAATGACGGAGTTCAGCAAATACGAATCGGGCAAAAGCCTCGGCACTCACTATAGCCTTCATCTTAACTGTTATAGAATGCGCATACAACCGCGGCGCCGACTGTCAACGCGCTTTTGCGCCACCCTGGACTCCTTGTTCACACACGAGTGTCTTCGCGGCGCATGGAGAACGTGACCCAAGGAGGGTCCGACCTGTAATCAATTCCCGTATAACCTTGCTCGCTAAGAAGCTCTTTGATTTGCGAACCCTGATACTCGCTTATCCCCGAGACGACCCAGAAATCATGCAGGCGAGCGCCTCGTAGAGTGCTCAATTCCCTGAGAACTTGAAAGGGCAAATTCGCGACAACCACGTCGAACGGTGTGTCGATGAAAAAGCGCGCCTCACCTTCTACAATCCGGATGACTGATTCAAGCTTGTTCACGGCTACATTCTGCCTGGCTGTGCTCACTGCCAACCGATTCTTGTCTATCGCGAGGATGCGCTCGATACCCATGCGAGCTCCAGCCAACGCGACAATCCCTGTGCCGGTTCCCAGATCGAGAAGCGAACGGATCTGATGCGCGGCCGCGATTTCTCGCAGCATATACAAGCAGGCAAGAGTGGTGGGGTGGGAGCCGTCACCAAAGACGACGGAGGGATCCAACAGAATGGCCCCATCAGGTGGCGAGAAATGGTCGGGCAATACAAACTGCAACCCTGCCGCGCTCACACCTGACTCGGGTATGCCCGTCTGCCAATCTTTGTACAGGAGTTCGTGACGAGAACTGAGGTTCAGACCCCTCCGGGAGACCAATTCTTCGACATACACGTCTTCGGCGCGATCAAAAAAAAGATAGGAGAGGTCGTCTTCGTTCCACACACCAACAAGCGACTCAGGCTGATCCGGGAGTTCTTCTCCCGGATCGCCGGTCACTTCGTAGATGAAGAGAAGTGTATCAGGGTGTAACATCGCGGCAGGATTTGAACCTTCGACGGAATAGTCCCTGCCTACTTGCCCCTGATTTCACCCATCTCACGCACTATAGCCAAATATGTTTCCAACGCGGCCAGGAGTCCGCTTTTGGCGTCGGCAAGATCTGCAACTTCGGCCGCAGTCAGATGTTCACGCTGCAATAGGGATTCCAACTTGCGGTTTATCTGGGTGATATGTTCCGGGGATGCCAATTCGCCCAGATCCAATTTCAATCTTGCTCTTGCCGGAGCGCGCCCGGGCTTGCCGGGCTTCGCGGCTTTTCCGCGCTTGACAGCTTTGACAGCCTTCGCCGCCTTGCGCGCCTTGGGCGCTTTCGGAACTTTCGCGGTCCACTTATCCTGTGCTTTCCATTTGGCTATGGTAGCAGCGCTCACCTTAACCTGTGCCGCCAGTTTCTTGTTGGTGATCGCGCCCCCCGAAGCCTGAAAGAGCTGCAGAGCTTTGTCCCGAGCCTCTTTCTTGCGCACGCCGCGTGGTGCCCGCACGCGCTTCGCCGGTGCTTTCGATTTCTTCACCATTCCGGCCCAATTTTCAGCGGCTTTCCATCGGCCGATGGTCAGCGGATTGACCTTGACCGCTTCCGCTATCTCTCGATTGCTTTTCTTGCCAGCAGAGTCGAGATACATCTTTCTGGCTTGTTCACGGGCCTCTTTCTTCATTTGTTGTTCCTCCGGGTTCTTATCATCGGCTCCGGCCCCTCTACCAGCGGCGGAGACGGCACCACCGAAAATGTATGTCTTCGTACGTTGCATCAAATCAAATAACACACTTCGAATACGAATGCAAAAATTTTTGTCATATTGGTGACTTTTCTACCTGACGCGCGACGATAGCGCCTCATGTGAATGAACAACACTTGCCACGTAAGCACATGATTCATGATCAAAGGCTGGGACACATCAGGCTGAGATCGCTTCTTGGGGCAATGCTCGCCCCACGCAGTAGTGAAATTGGAATGAGTCTTCTTGGTGTCGAAAGGGCGGTCACATCATGTGGATCGTCAAAACCCTGACGCGTGTCGAGAATCGTTTTGCTGCCGAGGCAGTATGAGAAGCAAGTTTAAGGATGTCAGGTTTATGTTGTGTCGTGGTGCCTGAGACCGGAGTCGAACCGGTACGGGGACATGCCCCAAGGGATTTTAAGTCCCTTGTGTCTACCTATTCCACCACTCAGGCCAAGTCCGCGCAGCACACTGGCGTTACAACAAATTATACCAACTTCTATTGCCAGGAAGCTACAACGAATCATGAAAGCCCTCGGCATCGGCGACCACTCCGGGGCTTCGCCTCGGAGAGTGGCAGCAAGAGCGCATCATTGCGCCATAATTTGGAGGGGAGACTCATCTCCCCTCCAACCACCCCATACGTAAACCCGAATAGGGGTACCTCATGCCGGCGACGTTCATGGGAACTTCTATTGCCGGGAAGCTGCAACGAATCGTGAAAGTGTAGTTGCGAACCGTCGGTTGTCCGCATCACTGCCCCGTGCGTCCTCCCGCGATAATGTACGTTACGGGATCGGCTGAAGGATTGGATATGAACATCGATTCATTCTCCGTGACATGCACTGCGTGGGATCTTTCGAGCAAAACCTCTCCCTGAGAAGTATGCATGAGCAGCGGCCCACCCACCGCACAGAGAATCTCTTCATATCCCGCGCCGGGCTTGATGAGCCGTTGGCTCTCCCCTCCGGCAAGCTTGCCATAGATGAGGTAACACGCGTCGCTGTGCAGATCTTTTCGAGCCAGAACGTACTCACCTCCCCAAAGGGAGGCGAGCGTTTCCAGATCGAAAA
Source organism: Thermodesulfobacteriota bacterium (assembly GCA_049323095.1). Classification (GTDB taxonomy): domain Bacteria; phylum Desulfobacterota; class Desulfomonilia; order Desulfomonilales; family Desulfomonilaceae; genus VGSG01. The sequence continues at coordinate 23,925 of JBMOME010000331.1, read as the reverse complement.
TCTTCATTCAGACGTCCCCGTCGCCGGACTCCACAAAGAACAGGCCGTCTTCGGAAACAGACGCGTCACTTGTAGCTCCGCAATGCCAATCAGGGCATTGATGAGCCTTGTTCAGGTTTACCGCTATGGTGATCTTTCCGGTGTGAAGCAGGATGAGGTAGGGATAATGATCGCTATTCTCTGAGGCGAGTCGCCGGGCTTGCGTTACGTAGAGGGAATCCAAGTCCACATCCACGAAAAGCTCTTCCGCTCTGGTCCAACACATGCCCACAATGGACGCCATTTGCTTGCTTCTCCTGAAGGCAATTCCTCGGCCGAACCAATTCAGGGTTCATCTCCCGCACATCCAACCATCTCCTAAATGCGCGAGCAGAATCTGTCAAGCGATTTATCGCCACTCCCATGCATTCAGCCTTGAACAACCGATAAAACTTGACCTGATCCGGGTTCCTGTGGTTAAATGCCCGTGGTGTGCTGTATCTAAAAGCACCCGAAAGGCCACATGAACAGGAAGAATCATACGGGCATGCTCAAATCGGGGACGGTGGTCCTCCTCTCCCTCTTTTGCCTCATCTTATGGGGCGGCCAGCCCGTGGTGGCTCAATCATTCGGATCCCTGTTCACATCCGCGTTTCCTCTCTCCGGAATTGAGAAGTACATCGGTCCCATCCTACCTGGCAAAGAGGTGGGGAGTTCGTTCCGCAGCGAAACCGCGTTGGCGGTTGACCTTACCCAGGTGAGAGATGCACGGATCACGGGCGAAGCCGTTGGAGAGCTGGACCTTCGCGGTGTGGTGCCCCTAGATGAGGCGCCGTATCGTTACAGGGCGTACGCGAACCTCAGATTCTGGCGGCTGGGCGCTCGGGTGGAAGGCGCATACTTCGAAGACAGACATAAGCACAACGGTCCGGCATTCTTCCGCTTCAGCGGTTTGCGGATCGGAGGCGATTTCGACGTGGTGCATCTCGATTGGCTGTCTTTGGGTGTCGGACTGGATTATTTTGCCTACCAGCCGGAGTGGGACGGTCGAGTGACTTTGGGCCGCCTTTCCGGCCAGGACCAGTCTTTCCATCTCAACCTCAAAGGGTCGCGACCGATGACCCTGGGCCCGTACTTCCGATATGTCCCGCCGGAAATCTTTAACTTCCCGCTGCATGTGGAAGCTCGGTACAATCTTCCAATAGCGGGCTCCCGCTACACAACAGTGCAGGGCGCGCTCGTGTTCCGACCCCAAATTTACCGCTTTGACGCAGCTATCAAGGTCAGCTACGAGCGAGCGTACTTGAGCTTCTCCGGGCCGCCCGACGGTTCAACCCTAGCCAACCCTCCCTTTCCCCCGCAGAATTTCGACCTCAACATGGAATGGGACTTTCTGGGACTAGACGGCGTGGTCTATTTCTAGAACTTCGTCTGCGCGATAACACCGATCCAGGCTTGATCCGACCAGATTTTTGAACCACCGAAAGAGAAGTCGATACGGAGGGGGCCATTTGTCAGGTTGTGGGAGCCGGTGGTTATCACTCTCTTGAAATCCCCTTCGAAACCCAGCCTGAAGTCACTCATCCGCCAACAAAAAGCCCTCAATCCCAGATGCCAGCAGTGGCCGGAACTCTTCTCGCGGGTAACGCGTTCCCCCAGCCGCAGGAGGTGGAGGTCTTCGTTGGTGGCGACCACGGCCGCATAATCAGCCTGGACTTCCAGTTGACCCCTTGGCAATGCGCTGATGAGCCGGGAACCGTTGAGTTCAAGAAAGCAGTCCAGTCCCAGATAGATGTGGTAGAAGGCCTGCTCGAATTCAATTCCGTCACCAGGCAGGGCAATGCGATTCCCCCTAATGTCTGCCTGGAACCCGTCATATGTGGTGAAAGAAAAGTATTGGTGCCGATATCCGATGATCGGACGCACGTCAAGCCACAAATCGATGGGAGAGGGGAGGCTGAGTTTCATATCCACAAGCGCGCCGCGATTCAGCCTGCACTTTGATTCGCTGAAAACCGTCTTCTGGTCAGGCCTGAAGTCATCTTCCCAATCGCTATCCTGCATCATGAGCTGTGATTCTCGGCTTAGGTTCACCGCGCCGTCAATGGCCATCGCCCACCACCTGCTGCTGTAGCGAACGTCGGCGCCGAGAAACCACTGATCGATGGGGAATTCCAACCTACTGAGAGGATCTTGAAAAGGGGCAAACGGGTTGGGGAATTCGTACGATGTAAAGCTGCTTAAGTACTTCCTGACAGAAAGTGTGCAATTAAAGCGGGGCGAGTGCTGGTCCTGATCTCCGAATCCCAGCATTGAAGCGCCACCACCGAGTGCCGACCGGATGCCGTCTCCGAGCGACAACGCAGCGACCTCCGATACCCACGTTCCTGCCACAAGACCAAAAAACGCCAGGACCGTTGCGATCCGTGCAACCATACCCGCCCTCGCAAAAAAAGGACCGGACATGTCCGGTCTGAGACGTTGCAAGTCGATGCAATTGCAGCCCTGCGAGCAAACTCCGAGGAGCCGGACCCATAGGCCACATCACTCGTAATGGGCCGAGTCGGAAAGCCGACACGCGGCCGTTAGCGGACCGTTTTGGGGTCCGCCTGAACATTGAATCTTCAGTTGTCGATTTGGTGACTAATCGGAAAATACAATAGCATAGCGCTATTATTTTGTCAATCGAGAATCAAGATGACGTTTTGATCAATATTCTTTGAGTAAGTAGCTATATCTCATTGTTAATATGTATATATTATCCCAAATTGGGATGGTTTGCCGTGAAGTGACCCCGCGCAAAGCACCTCGGCCTGGCTCCATCGGGGTCATACGTGTTACAGTGCAAAAGGAAGGCCCACCGGCCGATGCGCCGATGGCCAAGAGGGGAGGCTCGTATGAAATCAGGCCCCGGAGATCGCAACCTTCTCTGGGAATTGGTGGAGAGTCGAGAGGACCGGAATTACCGGCTCTTCGGCGTGCGCATCAATAAGAATCGTTCACCCAGGACTGGTAAAGTCCACGAGTTCCAGGTGTTGACTTCTCCCGATTGGGTTGCGGTGATACCACTCACGCCGGAAAATCAGGTGGTCATGGTACGGCAGTACCGTCATGGAACAGGCCAGTTGTCACTCGAACCTCCCGGCGGACTGGTCAAGGACGGACAGAGTCCGGAACAGAGCGGCAGGGAAGAGCTGGAAGAGGAGACCGGGTATGTAGCGGAGCAGGTTGAACTGCTCGGGTCCATGCGCCCCTTCCCCGCGTTGTTCACGAACCATTTCCACGTGTTTCTAGCCAGGAACGCTACTCCCACGGGCCGGGCAAACCCGGAAGAGACTGAAGACCTCGAAACAGTGCTGGTTGGCATGGACCGAGTCAAAGAATACATCAGGACCGGCAAGATAAACGGCTCTGTTATGATCGCCGCGCTCCATCTTTTCATCGATCGCATGGAGAGAGACGGGCTGAAGATTTGAGGTGAGAGCGGTCCGTCGCATAGGGCAAAGTTGTGCGGCAATAGCGTAGTCGCAGGCTTATAGGAATTCCCATAGCTAAAGAGCTACAACATCATGAAAGTCCTCGGCTTCGGCGAACACTCCGGGGCTTCGCCTCGGAGACTGGCAGCAAGAGCGCATCGTTGCGCAATCATCACCCCATACGTAAACCCGAGCAAGGGTGCCTCATGCCGACGACTTTCATACAAATTCGCTCAGAAGAGCATTTCATCAAGGAGGTAGGGAATGGACGTGAAGGTGTTTGGTGTGGTGGGTTCAGGTCAGATGGGTAACGGGATTGCTCAGGTGGCCGCGCAGGCGGGACTTGATGTGATCATGAACGATATCAACATGCAATTCGTCGAGCGTGGTCTCAGCACCATTTCCAAAAATCTGGATAGAGCGGTTTCCAAAGGGAAAATGAGCGAGTCCGACAAGGCCGCCATCATGGGCCGGATCAAACCGAGCACTAAACTGGAAGACTTGGCCAAAGCGGACTTCGTGGTGGAGGCCGTGCCTGAAATCTTGGAACTCAAGAAGAATGTGTTCACGACTCTCGACAGCGTGGTACCCGCGGGCCGGGTGCTCGCCAGCAATACCTCGTCAATCTCTATTACGAAATTGGCTGGTCTAACCAAGAGGCCGGAGAAGTTCATCGGTATGCACTTCATGAACCCGGTTCCTGTCATGAAGTTGGTGGAAGTGATCAACGGCCTGGCAACAGACAGGGAGACCTCGGACCTGACCGTAGAGCTTTCAAAGAAGTTCGGCAAGACCCCTGTTGAAGCCCAGGATTTCCCGGGCTTCATCTCCAATCGTATCCTTATGCCCATGATCAATGAGGCGGCTTTCGCGCTCTTTGAGGGCGTGGGCACGCCGGAAGCCATTGATGAGGTCATGAAGTTGGGCATGAACCATCCCATGGGCCCGCTGACCCTCGCGGACTTCATCGGCCTGGACACGTGTCTGGCTGTGCTGCAAGTGCTCTACGACGGCTTTGGCGATCCCAAGTATCGTCCGTGCCCGCTGTTCCAGAAGTATGTGGACGCAGGAAGGGTTGGACGCAAGAGCGGACGCGGCTTTTACGATTATTCAGGCTACTGAGGATGGGGCAGGTCGCACAGGGATGAGCGTGAACCTCTGTTGTCCTGACAGCACGAAATCCTGCGCGGCCTGCTGCGGGCTCTACAACGTTTCCAACGGCACGCGGGACGCACTCCTTGAAAAGCTTTCGCGGCGCACCCTGCTCTTTCAAGAGACGGAACGCTCCGTGGAAGCTCTCATCCGGTACCAGTCCACTGTTCGCACACTCCAGCCCGATGTACCCCTCGACCCTTCGATCCATGTGTGTGAGTTCACGGGGTTTGTGGACAAGGCTCGGCTTACCCCCGGTTGTCTGCTCCATCCGACCGTTGCCGGCAACCAGGGTGTCGATTTCCGCGGCCTGTGCCATTACGGAAGCATGGCCTGCAAATCGTTCTATTGTCCTGCTTGGGAAGAGCTGCGGCCGGACGAGCGCGATATCTTGCTCAAGCTCCTCGATGACTGGCATTTGTATGGGCTGGTGATCAACGACCTGGATTTTGTGGAATCCCTCTTCGCGCTCCTGCGACTCCATGTGAGCGGCGACCTCAGCGAGCCGCGGCTCTTGACCGGTCCAGCGGCCGAAGTGCTCAAAGAAATGCTCGCGTGGAAGGTCTCCTGGCCCTGGAAAGGGGATTCGCTCATCCGTACGAGCAGATACTTTTGCAAGAGAGCCTCATGCCTTCATGAAAGCGACGATGGGGCGCACATCACCAGGCTGGTGGCAGTACTGGGCTCCACTTTTGGGATCGATTCCTCGGCGGAGGGGGCACGCGAATTCGTGGAAGACGCGCTCGGCCGGTTCGCGCAATCCTATTTTCACGAGCCATATGATGCAAGATAAAATTATCAATATTAAATAATTAGCCACGGTTCATTAAATACAACATGAAATAATGCTCATGTACGCAAGGAAAATTCTTGACCAGCCACCGCGCTTGCGGTATTGTAGGCGCGTTCCCGAATACCGTTGCAGATGTGAATGCGGCCTCTGATGCCGCCCCAGGAGTCTATGCGTTGAGACACGGCCTGGACAAGGCAGCCCGCGTGGCACTCATCATCGCGTGCCTTATGGTCATTCCCGCAATGGCCATGTCGTATACGCCTCCGCCATACATCTGCGAGATGGAACCTCTCACGTTCGCTCCGCCGGCTCCTCCGACGTGTGCGGGACCGCCGCCACCGCCCGTGTGCGGCCCCTGCCCGCCCATGAGGATGTACCCCCGGAAGCTGGAAGGTCCCCCACCGTGTCCGGTGACCGTGTGCCTTCCTCCTCCAAAACCGACGAAAGCAGCGTACACCGTGAGTCCTCCTTGCGCGGTCCCACCACCGCCTGCCTGTAAATCTCCCAGCTGTCCTTAGTAACCCTTCCTTTTCGCACAACGAAGCGCTCTGCACAAAACCTGGGGAATTTCCTGCGCGTTGTGACCTCGTGCTCCCGTAAAGAATGCCCCGCGATATTTGGCCATTTTCCTCAGAATGTTATTGTCAAAGCATCATATTTTGTGTTATGATCTGCTCCGAACTCATCTTTATCACGGAAGTTTATTTTACTGAGGACGCGCCAGCACTCGGCTCGTCCCCGTCGCGCAGGAAGGAATCGCCCTCTTCATGGCACTCGCTGTCGCTCGGAACAAAACCTCTGCCAAAGAACTTCGTAGGGGCGGTGGTCATTCGCCGTCCGTCGCGGTTGAGTGTCGTGGCCTGGTCTTCGTTGCCCTGGGGATCTTCTTCCTGCTCTGCCTCCTGTCGTACGACCCGCGGGATCCCTCGTTCAACACGGCGACCGAGCGCCAGGTCGTCTCGAATCTCTGCGGTTTGGTCGGCGCGCACGTGGCGGACCTGTTGGTGCAGGCAGCAGGGATTGCCGCGTTGCTCTTCCCGTTGGCTCTGATTTTCGTCTCTTTGCGGGGGATGTTTCATCCGGGAAGGGCAGGGTGGTGGTCTGAAGCCGCGTCCCTTCTCGGGTTGACAGCCGCGCTGGCCACGATGCTGGAGCGATTTTCAGTAGGGCAGTTCCTTCACTTCAACCTGGAGCACCCAGGTGGAACGGTCGGTGCTTTTCTCCACAACCTGATCTACGCGCTGCTCGGTTCCGGCGGGGAAATCCTGCTGTGCGCGACGCTCATGCTCGTGTGTTTTCTGCGCATGAGCGCGGTTTCGTTCCGAGATGTGGCGATCGTCGCGGCTCGCGGCGCGAACCTGGCGAAAGACCTCATTGTAGCGTCTCGTGAACGGATGAGGTCCAGAAGGGAGGCACTACCGGCTTTCAACGACAGCAAGACCATCTTTCCGGAGCCCGTTGTTCCCGTGCCTCCGAAGGCACGACGCTGCGAGAGCGTTGTTGTGGAGCCACCGGATGAAATTGAGTTCGAGTACGAAGCACCGTACATGGACGGAACACTGGCCGGTTCCTGGGAACGGCTCTCATGCCTTCCTCAAGAGAATTGGGATGAGGACTATGTGGGACCGTTTACACCTGTGGAGAAGCCTGCTGAACCTGAACCTCGCGCCGTGCCCGATCCTTGTCCGGCTGTCGATGAGCTGGAGCTCGCGGTGGAGGCGTACCTTAAAGAGCAAGCGGTAGTCGCTGCCATTGACGATCGCCCTGAAGAGGTTCCGGTCGCGCCTGTTGCTTCCGCCAGGACGAATCGCCGGAAAATACACGTTGCCCGGCGGGTTGACGAAGACGTGCCTCGCGGCCGCGCGCGGAAGCGAGAGAAGAGCGCGAAGGACGAGTACGTGCTGCCCTCTTCGGAGCTCCTTGACGCGCCGCCACGCGCCAATCGAGCCGTGGACCAACGTTTGCTCAAGCGCAACGCGGAGATCCTGGAACAAAAGTTGATGGAACTGGGTGTGCGGTGCGACGTGGTTGCGATCCATCCCGGGCCGGTCATCACGATGTACGAGGTGAACCTGGCTGCCGGTGTGCCGCTGCGCAAAGTGCTAAACACGTGCGACGACCTGGCCATGGCATTGAAGTCGGGCTCAACTAGGGTGGTGGCGCCTATTCCGGGAAAAGATACGGTAGGGATAGAAGTTCCCAACCTCTACCGGGAGATTGTCTATTTGCGTGAGATCGTGGAATCTCCCACGTTCGTGGAATCGACCGATCCTCTGAAGATGGCCCTTGGGAAAGGTATAGACGGTGAACCGGTTGCCACGAGTCTCGCGAGAATGCCGCACCTCCTCATAGCCGGCGCCACAGGCACCGGTAAGTCGGTGGGGCTCAACGCGCTCATCTGCTCCCTGATCATGTGGTGTCACCCGGATGATTTGAAACTGTTGCTCGTGGACCCGAAGAAGCTTGAACTCTCGTATTACCAGGATATTCCGCATCTGATCCATCCGGTGGTGACCGAGCCCGAGAAAGTCCCTGCCGTCTTGAGCTGGGCTATTCGTGAAATGGAGCGCCGGTACGACCTCTTAAGCGCAGCGGGTTCCAAGGACATCGAAGGGTACAACCAGAAAGTACGTTCAGGAGACGCCCCAGGAGGCCCTGACGGTCAGCCCGCGGAGAAGCTCCCGTACATTGTCATCATCGTGGATGAGCTTGCCGAATTGATGATGGTGGCAGCCAAAGACATCGAGATCTCCATCGCGCGCTTGGCGCAGATGGCCAGAGCCGCGGGTATCCACCTGGTGCTTGCGACGCAACGGCCTTCGGTGGATGTGATCACCGGGATCATCAAGGCGAATTTCCCGGCCCGCATGTCGTACCAGGTGTCGGCCAAGGCCGATTCCAGGACCATTCTCGACACCGTGGGCGCGGAACACCTGCTGGGCCGCGGGGATATGCTCTTCCTGCCGCCCGGCGCGGCCAAATTGATCAGGCTTCACGGCGCGTACATCTCGGAAAACGAAATCAGCCGCATTGTGGATCACATTAAGGCCCAGCGTTCACCGTCATACTTGCAAGAAATCTCCAAGCACGTGGAAGGAGAAGGCTCCAAGGGAACTGGTTCCGATCTGATCGATGACGAGAAATACGACGAAGCTGTGGAGCTTGTCTCACGGCTGGGTCATGCATCCATTTCCCTGATCCAGCGTCACATGCGCATCGGATACAATCGGGCTGCACGCATTATAGAAGCAATGGAAGTCGAAGGTCTCATCGGGCCGTCAGACGGCACCAGCAGACCGCGAGAAGTCCTGGCCCGATCCCTCCACCATATTCCCGACCGCCCGGGATTGTAACAAGGATTGTTGCAGCCTCGCGAGGCTCCGACTTACCCCATCCGCAAAATCAAGGTGAATAGCCGCGACCGGAAGAATTGGTAGCGCCCGGCGTCTCTGCCGGGCAGATTTGGTTCATTTGTTCGCGCGTGTCCGACGCCGCCGCCAATTGGTGCCATGGACGTATCCCGCGCATCGTGGGGCTCATCCGTGCACGGATGAGCTTCGCACTGAGGCAATGGGGACCCGTAGGGGCACCCCTTGTGGGTGCCCGGCATGGACCGGCTTCTGTGCCGGTCATTCCGGAAAGGGCAGGCACGAGGCCTGCCCCTACAGTGGCTGCGTTCGGAATATCAAGATCACGTGTGCCGGTTCATAATGCCGATGTTTTGAATTCGGACCGAAGCTAACGGTGTAATTCATTTGCAGGAAGGGCTTCCCCGGGAACTGTTCCAAAGCCTCTTAGCCGGGCTCCATGCCTCTGCACAGTGCCAGAGCGTTTTCTCCGAGCACGCTGGTGTTGTACCCTCCTTCCAGCACCGCGTAGTACCTGCCTTCACACTTGGCTCGTGCATAGTCCTGAACGTTCCTGCCGATGGTGAAATAGTCCTCTGTGGTCAATGTACCGCCCCAGTCGTGCACGTGGCGATCAAACCCCGCGCTGATCGCGATAATGTCGTAGTCATTTGAACCGAGTGCCTTGTCCACCTCTTGAAGGAACCGCTCGCGACTGTTCTCCTGAATATTGGCCACCACCACGTCCTTTCGGCCCATGAAGAAGTTGTCCGTTCCATCCCCAAAATGGAGGTCTATGTCCAGGACAAGCGCCTGCGAGATCTCACCACGGCGAAAAAGCTTCTCCAGAGATATGGCCACATTGTTAAAGAAACAGAAGCCCCAGTGGCTGCCGGGACTTGCATGGTGACCGGGCGGACGAACCGCCGCGAATGCGGGCTCACCCTTAAACGCAAGCTCCGCGGCCAGGATCGCTCCTCCCGCAGCCACGGACGCGGCTTCGTAAAGGATGGTGTCGCGCTTCACCACGTTAAGGATCGAATCCAGGTGCACGAGCAAGATGTCATCGTCCGTCGCGGCCGCGGGTGTCTGCACTGGGTAGTGTTGTTTCAGCACTTTCATTATGGACTGCACCCGATCGGGGGTTTCACACGAAGCAGTCAAATAGTCGTTCAGATAGAGGTCGTGATAGATCACCTTCAGTTGATTCTGTGGCATGGAAGTCCCCCTGCGGTGCTGCGGCTTATGGCAGTCTGAATAGGCAATTGGCGATGCGGACACTGTATGTTTTCAGCATAGCAGAGAATCGCGCAGAAATCCTGGCCGCGCCTGTGGTATTTGGCAACACACGGTATGGCTTTTCGCCACACTCGGATTATCTATGTAATTTCAAGGCAATGTCGATCATTGACGATTTTGGCAACAGGGTGGCGTGGCAACCTACCTCAGTACTTGTTCACGAATCTCGCCGGTATCCTCGCGTAATAAACGCAATAATGATGCCATGATATGCGTATATGGAGGCTTTGGCACGCGGGTTGCTCTTACTTGGGGCAAGACCGAACACAGCGGTCATCATCGACCACAAGGCATTCGTAAGATCGTTCACCAACATAAGGAGGCCCACGATGACAACGACAACGAGAATAGGCGAAATCACCACCTCCCTGAATCTGGCAGTGCAGCAACTGCGTTGTCTCCACACACTCACGGGCCGCGCTCCGCAGCACAAGCTCTGCGCGAACGGTTACGATTGTGCCACCTGTCCGTTTGATCAGATGCTTGACGATATGGCCCAGCCTGAAAGAGGCGCCGAGCGGGCCGGAAGTATTCGAGCCGCGTAAACGGAGCGTGGAGTAGCGCCGGACGCGGGCAGCGCACCAGCGCAGCTCCAGTGGTTCAAGGCGCGGGCCTCAATGCACGACGAATAACCGTTTTTGAAAATATAACTATGAGGAGGACTACGATGGCCGCGAAAGAGACCAAGAAAGATGTGATCACCGGCTTCAACTTCTCGCAGAAAGAATGCGTGTGGATGAAGGCAAAGGTAATCCCCACCAAGTACTGCGACAACGCCTTTGACTGCACCACATGCAACTTTGACAAAGGCATGCAGAAGAAGATGAGCCGGGAATCGGTGCGGGCAGGCTGGAACACCCATATGTTCGAGCTCCCGGTTGAAGAGCAGCGCTGTCGCCATGCCTTAACCGGTCGCGCACCGCAGAACAAGATGTGCGCACGCAACTATGAATGCGGAGAGTGCCCGTACGACCAGATGCTGGACGATATGATCCAGGTGGATCACACGCTGTTCGGGCCGCCCCAGTACCTGAGTGCTCACGGATACCTGGTTCCCAGGGATTACTACATCCACACCGGCCATGGCTGGGCCAGGGTCGAATACGGCGGAAGGGTGCGCATCGGTCTCGACGACTTCGGCAATCGTCTGGTGGGCAAAGCCGACAAGTTCCGGCTGCCGTCGTTAGGCACGCGATTCAAGACCGCTGATGAGTCCTTCATCCTTTCCAGGGAAGGTCACGAAGCCGGGGTCAAGGTGCCGCTGAGCGGCATTGTGACCGCGGTGAACCAGAAGCTCTTGGATCATCCGGAGTGCGCGAACGCGGATCCGTACAGCGCAGGCTGGGTGGTGCTCATTGACCCGATGGAGCTCAAATCCGACCTCAAAGACCTGGCGTTCGGCGTGGAGAGTGTCAAGTTCATCGAGGCTGAGGCAGAGCGACTGCTCTCCATGATTTCTGACGATCCCAAGGCTGCGGCTGCCACCGGTGGTGAGCCCATCTCCGACGTGTACGGTGCATTCAAAGAGAAGGGGTGGGACAACCTGGTGAAGAGTTTCCTCTGATGCGCAAGGGACGGGTCCACGGTCCCTGATCGGGTCACGCATTGAGCAGAAAGGGCCCCTGACACACGAGATGTCAGGGGCCCTTGTTTATCGTTCTTCGAGGAGGAGCTTCTCGCTCGATAGGACCAATGCGGTCGTCGCGCATTCCGGCACGTCACCCCGGCGAAAGCCGGGGTCCAGATCCCTGGATTCCGGCTTCCGCCGGAATGACGGAAGAACCGCGTTGAGGCACATGCCAGTAATCAGAGAACGAAGTGCTCAGCGCTCGTAAAAGGCAAAGAAGTCCTTGGCGTACCCTTCGTCGTATCGCTTCAACGTGTATTTCAGTTGTTCCGGCGAAAGCTTGTCCCTCTTCACGATCTTATCGCGCTCGTCCCGAAAGTAGAAATTGCAAACGATGTTATGGATATTCGCGTCCCCATGGATGGCCCGCTTGCATCCCGCGAGTATCAGCGCCTTGGCCAAATCCTTGGTGCTGACGTGATGTCCCATAGCGAACACAAGATTGCCGTCTTCGCGTATACCGAACGCGGTCCTGTTCGCCAGGAACCATGCCTTTTTGCCCATAGTACTTTGGCCGGAATTGTCGATAAGGAAGCCGCCCAGTCCGATTTCAGAGTCCTCGATCTTGCCGTTTTTGAGCACTCGTTCCACCACCAGACCATCCTTGACGATGAGATGGCGTAACTGCCGCGCATCCTTGACCAGTCTCAGGGGGATCGAATCGGACCACTCGATGATGTCTACGGAATCGTCCTCATACACCACCAGCGTGGCCATGCCGGAAACCATGGGGTACACTACCTGTCTCCGAAAGATAGCACCAGCGCCCCGAGCATGCTGCTGCATCCACATCGCGTTGGTGATAGCCACTATCTTGGACAGGCTTTCGCGGTCCGAAGGATAGCTAATATTGTAGATGCCGGGCTCTGTATTGCCGATGAAGAAACGGGTTCTTAACCGGCTCATGTTGAACACGGCCAAATAGACAACCGCGTTGGGGTATTCAACGCTTGGCCGATATAGGGTTTTATAGACCAGCGGCCGACCGTCCGTGCCCTGTGGCAAATCGTCTGTGGTCCAGACCCCCTCGCCCTCCAGGACAGGAGATGTATAGAGCGGTGTAATGCTTGCCGGTTTGGGAAAAGCCGGATCGACAGTTTCCTCGGATCGTGGCAAGCCTGCGGACTTGGTTTGAAGTTGCGCTCGGTCGTCCTGGATGATCTTATTCGGGATCTCTGCTTTTGTTTCCGTGTCGATAGCGGGTTCCGCACTCTGTCCCGAGTCTTCTCCTCCCTGCCGATCCCCCGGCCGCAGCGCGGCGGCAAATTCGTTAACCAGAGCTTCGGTTTCATCATCTCCGGGCAGGCTGGTCAGGAGCTTGTCCAGCCAATCAGGGAGAACGAATTCCTGCTGATCATCGGTCGGAAGCTGACCGTCGAAGGTGCGGGAGTCTACCTTTGCAAGTCTGGTCACCGAGCGATTGGGCTCAGCCGACCAGCCTGAAGTGGAAAGTGCGAATACCAGGATACCTACGAATGCGATAAGGAGGCAGCCGAATCTCCTCCAACCCGACACAACATCCATCCTCAACCCTCCGCGGCGAAAAGCGCCGCAACACTCATCCGAGCGGTTGTTAACCGCGCGAGAAAAGAACACTCGCCAGCGCTATCACCAGACTCCGAAACCCTCTCTTTCGAGCGAGAAGCCGAATTCCTCCAGTCCTGCGCTGGATAGAAAACCATATAATTATATCAAAGCGATCGCAGGAGCGCAATCGCTCTTTCCTGCTTGCTGTGCGCGGAGCGTTCCCCGAAAGAATTCCCCGCAGCGTCAAAGGGCTCTTACACCAAAATATCTTGTTGTCAAGACTGGATACTCCAAAATGGTAAGTTTTCACTTACGCGGAGCGGGAGTCCTCAAGACATTTCCCGTGTTTCAACAAGATCGGCCAGATCTTCGGGGTTGAAATCGAGCAGTCGGAAGATGCGTTTCTCAAGTAGGAAAGTCTTATCTCGCATTTCACTCAGGCGATCCAGTAGGAACTGAGTCTTGCCGTAGGTGTTCGCGAGGTACTCGAACCTCTCCTCCAGGGTCACCAGCCTATCGTGCACCACACGTTTATCCGCATAAAAGAGCACATGTTCTTCCCGGACAACGTCTCCACCCTCGTCTCTGAGGATCACATGCTGGTCGACGATCCGGGCCACCTCAGGCAAGCCCTCCTCTACAAGCATCTCTCCGCCCACCACATCATGAAATCCTTTGCGCTCTACGATACAAGGGTATTTGGCGATATCGTGGAGCAGGCAGGACGCGCGCAGGAGCTCCATCTGCAGAGAATGATCATTGCGTAGGAGGCCCTCTGCTACAACGCGGGCCACATGCCAGACCTTCTGGGAATGCAGGACGATGTGTTCCGGGGTATTGAATTTTTCAAGGAGGGCCATGCAGCCCTTTTCGTCCGGAATGTTCATGGCTCTTCATTTCTCCGGCGAAGGCGCGTGTGATTCGAGCCGTGGGACTTCATGTGTTCAATCCGGTTCGGTTTGCCGGGTCATTCATTTTGCTCGCAACCTCGCTCCACGTCAACAACGTGCGAGCGCAGGTTCCCATTCACTCTTATCTGCTGGATTTTCAATCGGTAATCGCAGAATATAGGCTCTGTTACGCGCAATGCGGCATCCCGACGTTGAAATTTCGTGTTGCGTGTTGTACTATGTCAATAGGAAGTCAGGCGGATCGGCTTTCAGTCGTGGCCCGCTTTGAATGGCCGCATAGGCCGGACGGGGGAACACAACACTTTCGGTCATCGAGCAAAATAAGGACAATTCCCGCGCTGAGTGCGGGAACGTGTTGGAACATGCTTCGAGAACAGATAAACGACATTATGACTCGTTGGAATCCCAAGGAGCGACCAGGCAGTAAGTACGATCCTATCGCTTTTGTGGAGACTCCTGAACAGGCTCGGAAGTTGATAAGGCACCTTGAATGGGAGATAGGCCGCGCAGAACAGGAAAGGAATTCTGAACTCGTGGCGGAGATTCAGCAGGTGCTGTCAACGGTGGAATGCCTGGCCAGACGGTTTTTCCGTTGGGAGCAGAACAATCTGCGCGCTCTCAGGGCTCAGGAATTGCGTGAGATTAAGAGATTGCCTGTGAGCCTGTGAATTGATGATGAGACGGAACGCGTTCGTTGTCGGTTCCACTGGACCGAGGGCGTGATCGCTCCAAAGCTATGATGTTATGAATTTTCCTGAATAACCCGGGGATTGGTCTTTTGCCGCTAACCGCGGCTGGAGAATGAGGAACTCCGGTTCGAGCCCCACAAGACCTTGCGTGAGGCGCCTTCTTCTACCGAGTGCAATTGTGTTTAAATGGGCGGGCCTGAGGTCTCGGCGGTGAGACCTCGGCGAAAGTAATGGAGGATAAGAGGATCATGGATTTAGAGCAGATGACCAGGGAGCAGCTCATCAACCACGTTAAAGAGCTGAATGAGTACATGGAAAATGTGGTGGTCTTCTGGGGAGGAAAACGCGAGTTCCGGCAGACGATGGAGGAAGTGGCACGGAACGAGTCAGGCGAATACACAGACGAGGAATCGAGAAGCGCGGCTGTCATCATCGAGAAGCCGGGCGCATTCGACGAGTTCATTCAGCTCATTCAGGAATCTTTTGAGCGCGGCGGCATAAGCTACGTGATCTCGGAAAAAATCTCGGCTATCATGCAGGAGGTGGCATCGAAGCAGGCGGTGCCGGGCAACTGAGGAGGAAAGAAAGCTCTCCGCGCGTGCAGGAGAGATTGCAGAAGCGGTGTTCGGGCCCCTAAGTCTTGTCGCCGTATTGCAGTTTCCCAGAACGCTATGGAATTCTGATAATTGGGTGGAAATTTGTACTAAATTGATTTAAGATATGGGCCTACTGGAGAGGGTGTAAGGACATTAAGTCCTCTGTGTTAGGCGAAAGGAGAGATGAAGGGTGTTTAGGATCGAGGGTGGGTTCTGGTTCGGCGTAATGGCAGTCGTCACCTTGTTCCTGATGGCGGTGGCGTCCCCGAGTGGCGCTGAAGGCCCGGTTTCGTGTTCCACTGCTCTCCAGAAATGGGATACTCTCATGGACGGCGTGGAAAAAAAGCTCCAGGAATACCAAATACTCCAGCAAACTCCCCTGGAGCAGATCATCCGCAGGCCGCTGGTCGATAGGAATGAGAATAAAACCATAGCCAGACAGATCTCTGAGGCGATCCAAGCCAAGGAAGAGCTTCTCGCGGAGAGGAGGAAAGAATGCCTCACCCTTCTCAACCAGGAAAAAGACCTCTTCGATCAAGTGGAGAGGTGTAGCAAGGGGGATAGCGCCAGGGATCGGGAATTTCGACGGTTGGAAAAGAAGAGACAGAGATTGGTCGGCAGAGCGGTTATGCTCGTGGCTGAGGTGCGAGAAGTTCAAGGCCGCGAAGATTATGCCCAGTATGCGGATTATTCGAGACAGCAGAATTACTATGACAATTACTGGCGGAACCAACAGCAGATGTACATGAGGTCCTGGGGCCGCTAGGACTGCGACGAAGAAATCCCTTTCATCGACATCACATTTAACAAGACCGGCATGTTGCCGGTCCGGGAGAGTGTGTGATCGCGCGTCCCGGTAATCGTTCAGTTACGCGTGGGTGAGAGTGTCATTGCGAGCGCAGCGAAGCAATCTCCCGACCTTTGAAAGAGGGGATTGCTTCGTCCCCCGGATCGAGTCCGGGGTCCTCGGAATGATAGGTTGGATGCACTTGACACCCGCATGTAAGTGAATCATTACTCGTCCCGCGAGATCGGCCTTGACGCTGGGCTGTCTCACATATAGAATAAAAGATTACAGCGAAGTCCCGGGCCCATAGCTCAGCTGGTAGAGCTCCCGGCTCATAACCGGTTGGTCCCTGGTTCGAATCCAGGTGGGCCCACCATGAACAGAGGAGACCCCCACCATGACCCCCCCGAACACATGCGGCACCGATCGGACTCTCATCGCGGGGAGCTCAACTTGGGCTCCCCGTGATCTTTTTGGGGCCCGGATTTGGCATAGGGTCTTGGGATAGCGAGAAGCGGCATGAAGAGCGAATACTCCCGATTGGATATGCGACCGGCCGAACTTCTCATCTTGGAAGCTGCCTCTGCTCCCTCATCGCACCTTCGCGTTCAACCAATGTCCGGAGACACTCTGTGAGCGGAATAGCGCTAGCTCGCATCGTGGAAATTGCCGATCGGCTCTTCCCGTTCGATCAGGCGGAGAGCTGGGACAACAGCGGGCTTCAAATAGGCGATCCCCAGGGCACAATAAACGCGATTGCATTTAGCCTCGATCCAACGCCACAGACGATCCGGTTTGCCGCGGAGAACTCATGCGGCCTCTTGATTACCCACCATCCTTTGTTTCCGGAACCTCTTCGTTCAATCACCTCCGAGACGTTGACCGGAAGGACCGCACTGGACTCAGCCAGGCTCGGGGTTGCGGTTCTGAGCCTTCACACGAACCTGGACGCGGCAGACGGCGGTCTGAACGATCATCTCGCCAGCAGCCTTGGCCTGACAGGAATAAGTATGCCGGAGCCGGCCCGGTGCGCTCGGATGGGTGAACTCGCTCAAAGCACGGCCTTACGGGATCTCGCTCGTCGGGTGGCGGACGTGTTCCAGACTCCAAACGTGCGGGTGATCGCTCGAGACGATGCCCAGGTACGCAAGGTTTTCTTGGCCTCAGGCAGTGGAATGTCCTATTTGCCCGAGGCTCTCCGGTTCGGAGCAGATGTGATGGTGACAGGAGACGTGCGTTACCACGCGGCGCGAGAGGCATTGGAAATGGGAATGCCCGTGATCGACGCGGGGCATTTTGGACTCGAAAAAGCTGCGGTAGGCCTTCTGCACAGGAGATTCCAGGAGGAGTTCTTGCTGCTCGATCTGCAAGTCTCCTGCGTGCCGTGCACGGCGGAAGCCGAACCGTATCAGGTGATACTGTAAACCTCAGAGGAGGAAGCGACCTTGAAAGAACAGTTGCAGCTACTTGCAAGGCTTCAGGAGATAGATCTCCATATTGACCGCCATGAAGGCAATCTTGCGCGCCTGCCGATGGAAGTGCAGGAGATCGCGAGGAGCCTGGTGGTCCTTCGCCGGGAAATAGCCGAGGCGCGTGACAAGCTGACAGTTACGGAAAAGGACCTCCGGCTCAAGGAACAGGATATGGCGGTAGAGCAGGAGAAGATAAAGAGATCGGAACGGCGCCTGCTGGCCATCAAGAACCAGAAGGAGTACAACGCGCTCTCGAGAGAGATTAAACTTGGCAAAAAGCTTGTCGGCGACCTGGAAGAAGTGATTTTGGGAGCTATGACCGAAATCGAAAATGTGAAGAAGGTCCTGGAAAGGAAGGAAGGCGAGTACGCCGCGAGCGAAGAGAGCCTCAATGAGAAGAAGGCTGAAGCGGATCGAACGTCTAAGGCTGCTGAAGAGGCGCTGAGTTCTCTCAAGCGGGAGAGAGACTCGTTGGTCCATGATATCGACGACCACGTGATGAAAAGGTACTCCACGATCAAAAGAGCCCGAGGAAATGCAGTTGCAGAGATGGCTAACGGATCGTGCTCCGGATGCAATATGGCAGTGCCGCCCCAGATGACGATCCAGGTGCTCAAGCAGGAAGAATGCCTAGAGTGTCCCAATTGCCACCGAATTCTGTATGTGCGGCCGGAGAATGTGCCCGAATTGAACAGGCTTCAAGCTTGAAGGTATCCAAACCGGCGGTCTTTCGTCTTGCACTCTGCTTCCGGTAATGGATGAGTCGCGGGCCTGGGGGAAGGACTACATGTCTGCACACAAGCTTTTTTCAGGGATCAGCCCTGAAGACATCAGGCGCATCGTTCGAATCGAGCACTCAGACCCCCACAGCGTCCTGGGGGCCCATCCTGCGACGGTGAATGGGGAGCAAGGCGTCATTATTCGCGCATTCCATCCTGATGCGCTCAAGGCCGAATGCCTCCTGGGCGACCAACGCATACCCATGGAAATGCCGGGACCGCGGGGGCTTTTCTGTTGCTTTGTGCCGGCGGCCAATGCGCCGCTCGCGTACCGGATTTCCTTTGAATTCAGGAACCAGGAACGATGGGTCACCGAGGGCCCGTACCGATTCTTGCCGACCCTGGGAGATCTGGATCTGCACTTTGTGGGTGAAGGAAGACATTATCAGCTCTACGAGAAACTCGGGGCGCATCCACAACAGATTGATGGAGTTAGGGGTGTCGCTTTCGCGGTATGGGCGCCGGCAGCGAAACGCGTGAGTCTAGTCGGTGAGTTCAACAACTGGGACGGCCGACTGTATCCCATGAGGAGCATGGGGAATTCAGGAATATGGGAGCTCTTCATTCCCGGGCTCGAACCGGGGCAGCTCTATAAGTATGAGATCAAGACCAAGAAGGGTGAGCTTCGCATCAAGACCGATCCTTTCGCGTTTGCCATGGAATTGAGACCCGCGACCGCGTCGCGCGTATGGGACCTTGACACGTACCCGTGGTCTGACCGGGAATGGCTCCAGGAGCGAGAGCATCGCGACGTGTACGGCAATCCCATGAGCATCTACGAAGTTCACCTGGGTTCATGGCTTCGTTTCCCAAAAGAGGGTAATCGTTGGGCCACGTACCGTGAGATCGCGCCCGCGCTCGTGGAACACGTGAAAACATACGGTTTCACGCACGTCGAGTTCATGCCGGTAATGGAGCACCCGTTTGACGCGTCCTGGGGTTACCAAGTGACCGGGTATTTTGCTCCCACGAGTCGCTTTGGAACGCCGCACGATTTTATGTATCTCGTGGACACCTTGCATCAAAACGGCATTGGGGTAATCCTGGATTGGGTACCGGCACATTTCCCCAAGGATGACTTCAGCCTTCGGCTTTTTGACGGCACTGCGCTTTTTGAACATGCCGATCCACGGCAAGCAGAGCACAGGGACTGGGGAACACTGATTTTCAACTACGGCCGGAACGAAGTGAAGAACTTCCTGGTCAGCAATGCACTTTTTTGGCTCGACAAGTACCACGTGGATGGCTTGCGCGTGGATGCGGTCGCGTCAATACTCTATCTGGATTACAGCAAGAATGAAGGAGAATGGGTCCCGAATCGCTACGGCGGCAACGAGAACCTCGAAGCCATAGCATTCTTAAAGGAATTTAACGAGGTGATCTACAGGCACTACCCCGGGTGCTTCACCGTGGCAGAGGAATCGACTGCGTGGACCGGCGTGACCACGCCAACCTATTTGGGCGGGCTCGGGTTCGGTTTCAAGTGGGACATGGGCTGGATGCACGATACGCTCCAGTACTTCTCTAAGGAGCCCGTACATCGGAGCTTTCACCACAATGATCTGACTTTCTCCATGATGTACGCATACAGCGAGAACTTTATTCTTCCTCTCTCTCACGATGAGGTAGTTTACGGAAAAGGCTCGCTCTTGAGGAAGATGCCGGGGGATGATTGGCAGAAGTTCGCGAACCTCCGGCTCCTCTTGGCTTACATGTACACCCACCCTGGAAAAAAGCTCCTGATGGCCGGTTCTGAGCTGGGTACCTGGAACGAGTGGCATCACGAATCGTCCCTGGAACGAGATCTGCTCCAATACCCGGTTCACGACCAGATCTCCAAATTCTTGATGGATCTGGGTAAGCTCTACCTTTCCGAGAGCGCTCTTTGGAAATGGGACCACAAGCCCAAAGGCTTCTCCTGGATTGACTGCAACGATCACTTGGGCAGCGTGATTTCCTTCCTGCGTTGGGGACCTGACGGCTTTCTAGTTTGTGTTTTCAATTTCACCCCAGTAATCCGCCACAACTATCGCGTCGGCGTTCCCGAGCCGGGTGAATATCTGGAGGTCGTGAATTCCGACTCCCGCTATTACGGAGGGAGCGATGTGGGCAACGGTACCTTGATTCGCACCCAGACAATTCCTCACCACGCTCACAAGCAGTCGCTGAAGCTGGTGCTGCCTCCGCTAGGATGCCTGATACTTCGGAAGAAATAGGCCAGGCCGACCCCCTTGCATACCGGTCGCTTCCTTGCCCTCTGTAAACGCGACTCCTTGACCATCACTCAAGCACTCCCCTAGAACATGTTGCAATTTCTGCCCATTCTTTGGTATAATTAGTTATCGTTTCATGTGAACATTGGAGTGAATTGATCATGCATTTCTTGCGTGCGCAGGGGTCTGTTTTTGTCTCTGTGACCCTGTTGGTTGTGGTTTGCCTGCTGTCGGCCGTGCCGGCGCAAGCTCAACCCTGTTTCGACATCCGGAAGGATGGGTTTTCGATCTCAAACGAACCGGGCTACTGTTTCGCGATCACCGCATTTTCCCGCTGGTACTATCTGACGAATCAGGATCGTCCCGGGCTACGAACCGCGCTCAACAAGGGCGCACAATTGGCCATTGCCAGAGAATTGCAGAGCTATTACAGCAAGTACTTGATTCGCGCTCAGGCTGAATACTGCAACCAGAACTCGTCGGATCCGGGGGAATCGTTCCGGCGGTTCGTGACCGGTCTTCTCATTGGAGAACCCAGGTTAGTGCTGTTGATGACTCGCAGCCAAAAGCGTGTCGTGCTCCATGCAGTGCTCGCGTACGACTGGATTCCAGGACAAAACTTGCTGAAGATCTACGACCCGAACTATAGCAGCCAAGAGAGAATTATGGACCTGGAAGAGGGACGGTACACCTCCCTGGATATAACCTACGACGCGATCTGCTTTCCGGAAGTCCTGGACAATAACCCGGATCTTATACGGAAAATGCAGGCATTGTACCGGCAACATGTGCTCCAGGAGAAGCGCCACGCGGCCACCAGGCCCGCAACCCTCCAAACCACGCGCTGACCGAAACAAGCAGCTGATTCGAGTAATACCCGCTTTCAAAGAAGAAAAGGCGGGGGAAACTTCTTTGTGTAAAGAAGTTTCCCCTGCGTTCATGCAGGGTGACCATGCAAACAGCCTGACAGTGATAGAAGAAGTTAACTACGTGAATATCCTGACCGACAAGAAACAACCCTTTTTGCGAGGAAGATTTTGGCTATGACAAATGAGTACAGGCGCGTGCGCATCGGCGAGCAACCGAGTGAAGCTCCGCACCAGTCGTTGCGCCGCAGTTGCCTCACATCACCGCGACATTAGCGCGAACACACCCCAGCCCAGGTATTCACGAGTGTACGTGGCGTAGCGTTCGGGCGCCGAGGTCAGTTCGGCTCGAACATCTTTCGCGAAGCCATCGTCGGGATTCGTTTCGAGCCATCGGCGCATCGTGAGCCACTTGGCTGCCTCGTACCTGTCCCAGCTGTCTTGGTCTGCCAGAACCATTTCCACGACGTCGTAGTCGAGATTGCCGAAAGACGCGAGAAGTTTTGGAAGCAAGAGAAAGTCTGAGATGGAACCGGCGCGGCATCCCTTGGCGACCTCTTCTGTCGGCGGCAATTGCAGCCAGTATGGCTCGCCGATGAGGATGATCCCTCCCGTGCGGAGACTCTTAGCCAGAAGCTCGATGGCGCCGACGACTCCCCCACCGATCCAAGTGGCGCCGACACAGGCTGCCACACCGACCTTTTCGTCGGCGACGTAGCCGGCAGCGTCTCCGTGGATGAACTCGACCCGATCGGCGACGCCTAGTTCGTCAGCGCGGCGTTTCGCTTGTTCGGTGAACAACTGGCTCATGTCAATACCAGCGCCGCTGATTCCGTAATCGCGTGCCCAGGTACACAGCATCTCGCCCGAACCGCTGCCGAGGTCGAGCACACGGGTCCCCGGTGCCAAACGCAACGCCGCGCCGAGAGTGGCGAGCTTTTCTGGTGTGAATGGATTGTGGATGCGATGAGCACTTTCGGAAATGTTGAATATCCGTGGGATGTCCACTGCAAAAACTCCTTTGTATGCATGGCATTGCGCCTCGGTTCCGCTGAAATGGGGCGCGGTGCGAAAGGCTTCGGTGACGAGTTTGCCGATTGCCGGGATGTCGCCAAGGTTTTCATCGCGTATCAGCATGTCAAGCTACCTTGGCCGGAATGATTCCGCGGTCTGCCCGATTCTCGTGTCTTTAAGTCGGAATCCGGTGCCGGCTGGGTCCCCTTGACACCGAACAAGCCCTTCGATGGTCCGCCAGATAGCCCGACAGCCGCAACCCCCCGTAATGTAGATGGAAAAGCCTTTCCTCTTCCCTTTTCGAGCGTACTTCACCCTTGGAAACTTTATCAACCAAAATTGCTTGGCCCTCACCCAAGGACAGCTTGGTAGTATCGAGCCAAGGGAAAGGCCGATGCCACATGAACTTGCCACCTCCTGCCGTGATAAGCGACTTTCGCTTCCACCTTGATCAGGCGCTTGATGAGCCATTCCATTGACCGTTTGACTTTTTCGCCGATGAGGTAGAATTGCCTGAGCATGTGCAGGAGGTTATAGGCCAAAGCCCCCATGAGTAACCGGGCTTGATTGGCTGCGAACCGATGGCAACTCGTCTTGTCCCAGCGGAGCGTGTTCTTTCCCTCTTTGATCCGATTCTCAATGTCGCCACGCCCGTTGTACACATTGACCACTTTCCCGGCGGGGAGCTTGGAATTGGTAACGATGAACCCAATCCGCGGGAAGAGTTCCCCGTCGTGCCACTCGACCTTAGCGACCACTCTGCGTTCTTTGTCCCAAGTCTGTGCCCGGTACCGCAGATCGACCAGCTTGATCTGAATGCCGCTCTTCGGGGGCCGACCCACGGGACGAGTCAGGTACGGCTCGATCAGGCTGTTCAGTACCGCATTAGCCGGAAGCCTGATGAAGTACGTGACCCGTTCGCCCTCGCAATACTCATATACCTAGGGTTGAGCAAATGCCGCGTCACCCCGAAGCCAAAACAGGATGAAGCGAGACCGATACCGCTTCACAATCGGATCGAGGAAGGCTACAACACCATCTGCTGAATGAACGTTGCCGGGCCTGAGCTTAGCCCTCACACAGTCCCGGTCGCTGGTGAACGCGGAGAGCGGGTGAAAGCAGTTCTTCCCGAAATGACCGTTGAACGCAACGTTCTCCTGCTTGCCGTGAGCCGGATCTTCCGTTGAATCAACGTCTACAATGAGCCGCCGCTTCTTCTTTCTCCTCATGAGCGCGTCGTTGGACCTCGTCAGGGCGGCTTCAAGCGCCTTCAATCCATCTTTGGTTCCCAGGACCTCATTCTCAAGCCTCGATAGCCGCGACTGACCTGCCCCAGCTTCGTCACTCTTACCTATGGCGAGGCGAAGGGCGGGATCAATTCGCGGGAAGTCGGCGTCG
>JBMOME010000330.1:0-34356 GCA_049323095.1 Thermodesulfobacteriota bacterium | reverse complement strand
CGGGGAGGCCCCTTTTTGCAAAAAGGGGCCGCCCCGGACCCCTCCACCAAAAACTCCTAAATTTTCACGCGCTTCGAGCACATGTATGGTAATCAGATTTACGAACATAGCCCAAATCCTTTGCACTCTCACCTAGTATCTGAGTGAGAGAGCTAGCCCGCACACTGTACAGCTCTTGCGAGTCTCAGATTCTCGCGAATCGCACGCGGCCATTTCGGTGTCGGCTACAAGAATCATTGAGGATTACAGCTACTGTTGCTGTTCATAACAACCCGTGTCCTGCCCGCATGTCAATTGTTTTTTCATCTGGCATTGCATCTTTACAACCCGAAGCCGATCAGGCATCTCAGCGGAACACGGCCATGGTCCAACCGCGACCGAATTACCTTGCAGTGAGGGAAGCGTCTCTGATAACACCGGGGCGTCGATGCCGGCACGGCTCCGCCGTTGACGCGGTTGAAAGAAGGGTTCATACGAGGGATAAGAAATGGCTGAGTACGTGGCATTGCTGAGCAAGGACCCGGACAGTGATTACGGAGTGGACTTCCCAGACTTTCCTGGATGTGTAACCGCTGGAGCAAGTCCAGAAGAAGCCCGTGAGTTGGCCTTGGAAGCTCTGTGCCTCCATATCGAAGGCATGATTCAGGACGGCGAGCATATCCCGTCTCCGACTTCTATCGACCAACTCAGGTCTGATAAATCGACCAGCGACGTTGTGGGTATCTTTCTGGTCACCGTGCCTGACGATCTTGTGACGAAGAGCGAACAATATAGCCGGAAAGCAGGCGTATTTAAGATGGAAAGTTGTGATTTGTCCTGGCGGAATCTTGATGCTCCTTAACTTCACCTCCCTCAATTGAAGCCCTTAGTCGGCGAGCATGTCACCATCCGCTATCGCATCGTTCATGCGAAAAACTATCGAAGAATAAGCCTTCGTGTCCGCGAGTCCGGGCCTCAGTCAGTGCGAAGCTTCACGTCACAGCCACCGGCTTTGTATCCACTGAATCGTTTCCGAAAGATCAAAGGACTCCGCGAACTGAACCATATCCGGTATTTTGCTCACATCATCATCGGCCCAACCCTGCATCAGGACCGGAGCGAGACGATGATATCGGTCTCCCAACAACTGATAACATTGATAATCCGCGATCCCACAGACTCCGTGCAGCATCAGATATATTATGTGTCCGGCCCACTGAAGCTTTCCCCAGTCCAGCTTCATCCCCTCAATGTAATTGGGATGGCTCGCGCCTATGGAAAGAAGGACTATTTCTGACAGCGGCGGAGGGTTCGGCAAGCCTTGATCTTGCGATTGGGCCAACGCACACATGCTCGGATTCGGCGCACAAACACCTCCATCAATGTATCCATCGTCCGAAGGCCAAAAGGTTGGAGCAAGACAACTATAAAGCCCCACCTTGTACACCGGCTGGGCGCCATCATTGCCGGGCAGATCAAGGTTGTGAAACAACTTGGGTTTCCAGCACCGTTTAGAAGGATCAGGAGATCCATTGTCCAAATCAAACGCGGTGATGAGAACTTTCTTCTTGAGGTCCCCAAGCGTAAGTTGGTCGCCAATGGTTGCCTTGAGTTGCTGGGCCAGATTATCAGCTTCGTACTTGGCCCATATCCAATTGTCCCAGTCAATCAGCTGCTTCCACCAAACGCGAGAGAAGACCTCGGCTGCTTTCTTCTCGTAAAGATCACGAAGCTCCTGCATGTCCCTTTCGCCTGCTACCCCGATTGCTATTAGTCCGCCGGTGGACGTGCCGGCAACCAGGTCCACGGACTGCAGCCACCCGGCCAGTGTTGGGTCCTTCGAGAGCCGCTGCAAAAGGACGATTGAAATAACCCCAAAAAGACCTCCTCCGTCAATACTGAGTATTCGGTACTTGGCCATAGCTGTGCCCTCCCCCCTGAAGTTTGTGCTTATCATAGAATATCTGAAGACATTCCAGTGACTGCCCGATGCGGCTTCGTATTCCTTCGCCCGGTCCGAAGATGTCTTATCGGACCATAATAGCGCTATTGAGGATCGTTTCGGGGAACTTCAAGCCAAAGTCCTTCATTGCAGGTTCGTTGATCATGACTCGGGGATTGGGGTCCATCTTCACAGGCACCTGAGCCACAGGTTTGCGCTTTACCACCACATCTACCACCGAATCCGCAAGCATCTGTCCCAGCTTGAAATCGTCCGTAGAGATACCGGTCATGGCCCCGGCTTTCACCGGGCCCGCGGAATAAGAAAACATCGGGGTCTTTGTAGCATTGGCTATGGGCAGGAGGTTGACTGCGTTATCCCTCACGAGTCTGGTATTGCTCAAAACAATAAGGTCCACTTTGCCGGCCGCCTGGGTTTTCTTGACCAGGTCTTCGACGGTGGCTGCAAGCACCTCTTTATAGGCGATGCCCCGTTTCATGCACTCATCACTGGTTCCTGCCTGATCTATTGGACCGCCCGACTGACCTATTTCAAGAAGCAGCAGCAGGCTCTTAGCCGTCGGGAACAGGCTCTTGATCATGTCGAACCGCTTTGGGTACGGGATGAAGTATGTCACGCCCGTCACATTACCGTCCGGGCTTTCGAGGCTGCTGACCGCGCCCAGGTCTGCCGGGTTGTTACACGCGCCCACGAAGCAAGGGACCGTCGGCTTGTTCATGGAAAGGAATTCGGCGCCTGAGGATCGCAGGAACACGATGCCATCCATTTTGCCTTCGCATTCCTTGAAGACCTTGCCGGCTTCATCCAGGTCCTTGAGCTCACGGAAGAGCTTGATCTTGTAGTCGGGGGCCAGTTCTCTCATTCGAGGCAAGAACCCCATAACCAGGTTGTTGGTCATCAACGACTTGCCGACCCAGATGACGCCGATTTCCTTCGCGTGGATATCTCCGTTCCAGAGGACTACGGCAAAGCTCCATACGAGGATACCTGCCAACAGGCGATTCAGTAGTCTTCTCATCGGCCGAACTCCCTTCGAATACGATAATCGCGCCTTCTGCTTCGGCTCACCGGTGCCGTCCATGCTTTACAAGCGCGCAGCAGCGAAGGAGATAATCAAGACAGGGGGAAACCGGACGGTCTTGCCTCTCCGGGATCATTCCGTAACTCCCTGTTTCAGGGGGTTCGCAGCATGTTAATGAACGGTCATTCGTAACGCGCAGAGAACCGGGCGGCAGTTCGCCCTTTGATGCACGATCATATAGGGCGGGCTCGCTTAGAGTCAAGTGCTTTCGGAAGGGCTGGGGACGAGAGAGTCAATCGCTTACCATTTGATATTGACAAGCGCTGCCGGCGCATAGTATGGAAATGGGGCGACTCTGACCTGAAAAACTCCCATCAACTCGAACTGCTCGTCGTACCATCGACGTGAAAATACACTGCTCTGCGGCGTTCTTCGCACACCGGGACCGATTCGGATTGAGCCATAGAACCCCGGCGCGAGATCTTTGTTCGGTTTTGTCATCACCGGGCATTAAGAGGTCGGCTCGTTGCCCGGGTGCGGGTCGGCGTGCCGGCTGGTTGGGTGAACGAATGCGCGTTCATGCTCGCAAGGGCCCGGAATTACGGCTCCCGGGACGCTGCATCGGGCGGTTGAAGACGCAACGATTGATCCTGCGGTCCAGGTGGCCGGCGCCTGGAAAGGGGCGGTGCGGAAGGCGATAACAAGGCGAGGAAGGTTTCGCCCTGGTGGCGTTCTGACCGCCGTAAGGAAAAAAGGCTTGACAGCACAGGGTCGGACGAGGCATGTATGAATGATCGTTCATTAACGTCCCCCGAAACCTGCGTGAGAAAAAGTTCCGAGTAGGATTTCGAACATGCGTGGTGCCGAAGCGAAAAATACCAGAACCACGGCAGGCACTGGCGTTCGAAAGAAGAGAATCCTGGCTCTGGCAAGGAATCTCTTCTGGCAAAAGGGTTATCATTCCGTCAGCATGAGAGATCTGGCCCACGCATACGGCTGCCAGCCGGCCAACCTCTACAATTACTTCAAAACCAAAGAATCCATCCTGTTCGAAGTGCTCCTGGAAGAAATGGAGCAGATAATCCAACCTATTGCACACATCGAAGCAGAGGAAGACGGCGACCCCGTCGAGCAACTGCGTCTCATTATCTTTGGCCATCTGAATGTGACCTTGAGTTATCGCAGATCTGCCAAGACACTTTTTGACGTGGCCCTGGGCAGCCTGTCCCCACGCGACCGGAAGGTCATAGTATCCATGCGGGATACGTACGACCGTATCATTCGTAAGGTCATCAAGAGAGGACAGGAGAAAGGGCTTTTCGTCCCTTGTGATGAAAAGGTGACGGGGTTCATGATAGCGTCCATGATCACCCGCACCAGGATCTGGTTTCATCCCGGAAAGGGCTTGACGGTGGCTGAATTGGCTCAATTCATCTTTCGCTTTACGCTCAGGGCTATCGGGGCGCGCGAAGAAGTGGAGAGGGCGGTTGCGTCCGGTAACACGGCAGGCCGTGACGCAAAGCGGATTCGCCACCTGAAAGATACTGCGGCTGATTCTCAAAGATTCAATTTTCCTGCGAGCGCTTGAACGGTATTGGTTTGAGGAACGATCAGCGGTGATTTCCGGTCCTCGTCGCTGCTGAGGCGGGTGCGGGTTTCTCAATGGGCTTCCGTATATGGAGAAGCCGGAGTACGACCCGGACCCGGTAGACAGGTCGAGGTACTCAACTCAAACGCTAATTTACCAGAGAGGAGAGCTAGCATGAAAAAGTCGAGCATGTTGGGGACAATCTTCCTGGCCCTCATACTGGTTATGGCCGTGGGTTCCCCCGGCTGGGCGGCTGATCCCATCAGGATAGCGATCATCGGGCCGATGCAATTCACCCAGGGTGAAGGTCACTGGAACGGGGCTACGATGGCCGCGGAAGCAATTAACAAGGAGGGCGGAATATCGGTGGGCGGCGTGAAGCGCCCTATTGAACTCATCAAGGTTGATTCCAATGAGTTCCTGAGCATTCCCGACGCCACAAACGCGATGGAATTGGCCATCAGCAGGCATAGAGCGGACTTCGTCATAGGCGGTTTCCGTACTGAAGCCGTCCTCGTGATGCAAGATATCGCGATGGACAACAAGAAGATCTTCCTGGGATGCGGAGCTGCTCATCCTGAGCTGTGCGACCGGGTGACAAAGAACTACGATCGGTACAAGTACTGGTTCCGAGTAACCCCCATTAACTCCAAGTTCCTCATCAAGGTGGACTTCATCCTCCTGAACATGGTTGCCAAGATCATGCAGAAGGAGCTGGACATTCCGAAGATCAAGGTTGCCATCGTGGCTGAAAAAGCGGCGTGGGCCGATCCATTGGTTGCCGTGGCCAAGGACAGCCTCCCCAAAATGGGCATGGAAGTTGCCGGTGTTTGGCGGCCGTCACCTGTGGCCACAGACGCGACGGCCGAGCTTTCGGCTATCCAGCGTGCCGGAGCCCATATCATTTTCACGAGCTTTTCTTCTTCCGTGGGCATTCCGTTTGCCAAGCAGGCCGGCGAACTCAAGATCCCCGCTCCGCTGGTAGGGATTAACGTTGAAGCGCAAAAGGATGGCTTCTGGGCCGCTACCGGTGGACAGGGCAACTATGGTGTCACCATATCCACGTACGGACCGGTGAAGATCACCGAATTCACCCTCCCCTTCTTCAACGAATACAGGCAGCGATTCAAGGAAGCCCCCAACTACACGGCTGGTACTTACGATGCCATCGATTTGCTGAAGGAGGCTATAGAAAAAGCCGGGTCTGTGGAGACCGACAAGGTGATCGCTGCATTGGAAAAAACCGACCTGAAGGGTCCTGCGGGCAGACTTGTATTCTCCAAGGATCATGATGTGATTTGGGGTCCGGGGTACACCACTGCCCTTGGGACTCAATGGCAGGATGGGAAGAACGTGGCTGTGTGGCCCTATCAGTGGGAGAATATCAGCTATGAGGGCGTTGTCCCGTACAAGCTCCCGCCCTGGGTAGTGGAACACTACAAGAAGAAATAAGCGTACTCACACGCGGTTCTTCTGAATTATCAGAATCACGTGTGAGGTACTCAGACAGTTGGTTGCCGGGGAGGCTCATTCCCGAGAATGGGCTTCCCCGTGCCCCAAGTCTATTTCAATGAGCGAGCTGTGAGCCGGAAGTGGAGTTGATGCATGTTCCAGGACATTATCGTTAACGGGTTGATCAACGGCAGCATCTACGCGCTGCTGGCAATCGGTTTCTCGCTGATCTTCGGCGTGGCGAGGCTGGTGAATATCGCACACACTGCGTTCTACATGGCATGTGCGTACCTGATTCACGTGGGCTTCAGTTACTGGGGGCTTTCTATGCCTTTGGCAATTGTGCTCGCTATTGGGCTCACCACAATCATTGGGGTGGTATCTTATCGGCTCTTCATCAAACCCATCCGGGAATATGAAGCCGCGGTGTTGATAGCCACAATCGCCTTGGGCATGGTGTTCCAGGAAGTCATGCTCATTGCCTTCAAGGGCCATATGATGGGTGTGCCTCCGGTAGCCACCGGGTTCGTGATCTTGGGAGGGGTCAAGGTCGCGAATCAGCACCTGCTGGTCCTTGGAGTGGCGGTGCTGGCTCTCTTGGTCACGTGGTTCCTTTTGATGAAGACCCGGGTCGGACTCGCGATAAGGTGCACGGCCCAGGACAGCGAAATCGCCAATCTCATGGGCATGAATGTTGACCGAGAGATTATGATAGCCCTGATCGTTTCCGTAGTTCTGGCCGGCGTGGCCGGAGCGATCGTGGTGCCCCTTCGCGTTATCGATCCGCACATGTGGTTGCCTCCTTTGATTATGATGCTTGCCGTGGTGGTCCTCGGCGGCTTGGGCAGTGTCAAGGGGAGCTTTGTCGCCTCGTACATCCTTGGATTTACCGAGGCTGCGGTGGCGATCGGCGTCCCCATGGGATCCTTCCTAAAAGGGTCTGTGGCTCTTTCCATTATGATTATCGTGCTGCTCATACGCCCGGAAGGTTTGTTCGGTATAGCCTTTGAGGAAGAGAGATAGAATGGGACTCATCTGGTTTCAAATCAAGAGGGTTTTCACTCTATTCAGGAGTGAAGTGCTGGTGCTTCCCAGTCGAGTGGCGGTTCTGATCTTTGCAGTGGCGCTCGTTCTGTTGCCCCTGTACACGCAGGACCCCTACATTTTGCGCATCCTTATCTTAACCAGCGTGTTCGCGATCTTTGCCGCGAGTTGGGACCTGCTCTCCGGGTTCACGGGCCAGATGAATTTCGGCCACGCGCTCTTTTTCGGAGTGGCTGCGTACACGAGCGGCCTGATAAACGTGCATTTCAAGATTCCCCATTTCTTCACTATCCCTGTCGGTGCGCTCGCGGCAGTGCTGACAGGTCTCATTGTCGGTATCCCTTGTCTCAGGTTGCGTCACACGTATCTTGCTCTTACCACGCTGGCGTTCCCCCTTATTCTGATGGGCGTGGTATTTGCCATACCGGACGTGACAGGCGGAGAATTGGGGGTCTCGGGTCTCGATCGACTTTCTGGGTCTCGAGTTCACGATTACTACATAACGACGGTCCTCATGCTCGTGTTGTGCTTTATCATGTGGAAGATCACCGACTCCAAGACCGGAATCATCCTCCACGCGATTCGTGAAGACGAGCTGGCCTGCCGGACAGCGGGGATCAACACCACCCGTTATAAGCTCATGGCCTTTTGTTTGAGCGGATTCTTCGCGGGCATCGCGGGTGGGCTCTATGCTCACATCATGCGCACCGTCGGCCCGTCCACCCTGGAAGTCTCCATGTCCTTCCAGGTGATTATCTGGTCGGTCTTTGGAGGTGTCGCTTCCATATACGGTCCAATTGCAGGGGTGTTCATTCTGTTTCCTGCGGCCGAGGTCCTCAGGGTGTGGCCGGAATGGCGTATGCTCATCTTCGCACTTCTGGTCCTGTTGACGCTTCTGTTCATGCCTGAAGGGATGATCCCGTGGATCCGCGACAAGATAGAAAAACAATGTCCTCGGTGCAAAATCCGGAGCATTGCACTCCGAAAGACCTGCCGAGTTTGCACCGCGGATTTGGATTAACCGACTTGCGTTGGTTCGAGGATTCTTTTTCGGAGTGAAATAAATGACCGCCAAAGAAGTCTACTTGTCAAAACCCTGGTTGAAATACTATCCGGAAGGAGTTCCGCCTGAGATTCCAATTCCGCAGCAATCCCTTCCGGAGCTATTCAACGAAGCGACCGAAAAATACGCGTCAAAAGAAGCGGTCATCTTCTACGGGAAGAAGATCACGTATCGCGAATTGCGCGATCTGGTAGACCGTTTTGCTACTGCCTTGGCGGACCTGGGCGTGGCAAAAGGAGACAGGGTGGCCCTGCATCTGGTGAACTGCCCCCAATACGTGATCGCGTACTTCGGCGCGCTCAAGGCCGGAGCCGTGGTAACTCCCATAAGCCCGGTGTACACCAGCCAGGAAGTTGCTCACCAACTGCGAGACAGTGGCGCCCAGACCGTAGTTTGTCAGGACATTCTTTACGACAACGTGGATAAGAGCGGCGTCCCGGTGAAGAATCTCATATTGACCGGCATCGCCGAATACCTGCCCTGGCTGAAGAAAGTCGTGGGGAAGAGCGCACTGCGCAAGGTATACCGTGAAATGAACGTGCCGGCGCTCAAGGTCTTGAAAAGGGAAGGCCTTTACCAATTCCAGGACCTGCTCAAGAAATATCCTGCTCAGCCGCCCGCGATTGCTATCGATCCCGACGGCGATATAGCCGCACTGCCCTACACGGGCGGAACGACCGGTCTTCCCAAGGCCGCGATTCTTACCCACAGGAATATCGCCGCTTGCCAGGCGCAGGCCATGGCCTTCTGGGAGGGCATCTTCCGTCCGGGGAATGAGGTGGTCATAGCGTTTCTGCCCTTCTTCCATATCTACGGGCAGGTCATCATCATGCTGTTCTCTCTGGTTCAGGGATACACGCTGGTGCTGCTGACCACTCCGGACATCGACGACATTCTGGATGCCACGGAGCGGTACCAGGCATCGGCTTTCTACGGCGTGCCGACCCTGTACGAGTATCTGAAAGACTATGAGAAGACCGACCGCGTGAATTGGAAAAGATTCAAGATGATCGCATGTGGCGCGGACACGCTCCATGAATCCACGATGAAAGACTGGGAGCGCAGGACCGGTTGCAGAATCCTGGAAGGTTACGGCATGACCGAATCTTCCTCCTTGAGCCATACCAGTCCCTTGCAGCGGCCCAAGAGCGGATCGTTCGGCGTTCCAATTCCCAATCTCAAGGCGGGAGTCATTCATCACGACGGCAAGGACTTTGTCGATGTGGGTGAAGTTGGCGAGCTTATTTTGTGCGGCCCAAACGTCATGAAGGGGTACTGGCAGCGACCGGAGGATACGGCCAGCTCCCTAATCGATATTGACGGCGAGAAGTGGCTCAGAACAGGCGACCTGGTGCGCATGGACAATGAAGGCTACTTCCATTTCTTTGACCGGAAGCGAGATCTGATCAAATACAAAGGGTATGCCGTCTTTGCCCGCCACGTGGAAGAGGTGCTGTACAACCATCCGCAGATCAAGGCAGCCGGAGTGGTGGGAGTGCCCGATCCTCGGGTGGGTGCGATCATCAAGGCCTATGTAGTGCTTCAGCCTGAGGCGAGAGGCAAGGTTTCCGAGGAGGAGATCATCGCGTACTGCCACGAACACCTGGCTCACTACAAGGTCCCCAAAATAGTGGAATTCAGAGGCGAACTCCCCAAGACGGACGTGGGAAAGGTCTCCCGCCGTGAACTGCGAGATGAGTCTGAGGAGAGTTGATATGCCCGAGCTGTTCCTTGAAATTCGGAATCTCACAAAGAGCTTCGGCGGACTGCTGGCATCAAACGACGTCAGCCTTTCCATGCACCGCCACGAGATTGTCGGTCTCATCGGTCCCAACGGAGCGGGCAAGACTACGCTGCTGCGTCTCATCATGGGCATACTGAGGCCTGATTCCGGGACCATTCACTACAAAGGGAAGAATATTGGTGGTCGCAAAACCTGGGACATTGTGAACATGGGGATCGCATCGACGTTCCAGAACATGAGGCCGTTTCGTCGGCTCCCCATCATAGCCAACGTGATGGTATCGTGCCTCAGCCCCCGCGCCATGACACGGGGTGAATGGGTAAAGCGGGTCGAAGCGAAAGCAATGGACGCGCTGGAATTTGCCGGTATCTCGGATATGGCCCTGGAGAAGGCCTCCACGCTTTCCCAGGGAGACCTTAAGCGCCTGGAAATCGCACGGGCCATAGCGACGGAGCCGGAACTGCTGCTCTTAGACGAACCGTTCGGAGGGCTCAGCCCGGCCGAAACGGACCTCATGGCAAAATCCATCAAGAGGCTGCACAAGGGCGGACGGTTCGGCCGTCTCCACAGCGAAGGTCCGGCAATGATTATCGTGGAACATAAGCTGCAGCAACTGATGAAGATTGTGGATCGCATCGTCGTGCTCAACTTCGGCACACTCATTGCCGACGGCGCGCCGGATGACGTAGTGAAGAACCCCGAGGTGATCGAGGCCTATTTTGGGGAAGGAGGGATCTGAGTTGCTCCTTACCGTAACCGGTTTGACTGTTGTTTATGATCGGGCAATGATCATCAATGACCTCTCCATGAGGGTGGACACAGGGGAATTGGTGAGCCTCGTCGGCCCCAACGGAGCGGGCAAATCCACCACGCTGCGAGCCATAACCGGGCTGGTGGCCTGGGAAAAGGGAGTGCTCAGCAAGACCACTGGTGGAGATGTTACCCTCAAGGGCGAGGTACTATTTGACGGGGAACACATAGAGAATGTTCCGGCTCACCAGATCGTGAAGAAAGGTCTTATCCATTGCCCCGAGAGGCGCAGACCGTTCAGGGAATTGACTGTCCTTGAGAACCTCATGGCCGGCGCCTATCTGGTGAAGGAAAAAACAGAGATTCAGAGCAATCTGGAGAAGGTTTATCAGTTGTTTCCCGTTCTCCATTCACGAGCAAGTCAAGTGTCCGGGACCCTATCCGGTGGAGAACAGCAGATGCTGGCTATCGGCCGGTCTCTTATGTTTCGTCCCAGGCTCCTGTGCATCGACGAGCCCTCCACAGGCCTCGCTCCCATTATGCGGACGGAAGTTTTCAACAAGATCCAAGAAATCCGCGGCCTGGGCATCACCGTGCTTCTCATAGAGCAGGAAGTAAGCACCGTCTTTAAGATGGCTTCGCGTAATT
Organism: Thermodesulfobacteriota bacterium; assembly: GCA_049323095.1. Lineage (GTDB taxonomy): Bacteria > Desulfobacterota > Desulfomonilia > Desulfomonilales > Desulfomonilaceae > VGSG01. Next base: position 23,104 of record JBMOME010000330.1, on the reverse strand, counting down.
ATGTGCTCTCATCGGGAAAGATCATCGCCGAAGGTTCAGGGGCCGATCTGCTCGCGGACGAAGTTATTCGAAAGACCTACCTGGGACTGTAGTTCACTGGGGTAGCTACAGCGGGACGCAAGACCTGTAAACCTCGAGAAGGAGCAGCCGGGAGGCGAGCTTGGGAAGGGGTCATTGCGCCTGAACCATTCATGGTTCCAATCGACCGCGCCCCTTGATCCGAAGCGTCAAACCGCTTCCCTCTCATTTGAATTCACCTTCAGATGCTCAGAGTGGCGCATTCGCCTGTCCGACTTTGCGCCGGAGCTAAGTCAGCCCCACGAAAGATGTGGAATTGAGGCTCGCGGCGGGGGGGGGAAGCAAGCCGGACAGGTGGGCGCCGTTATTCACGGTCACATGACCATTAATTGCCAAGTCTATTATTGGATAAGGGAGTGACAGGATATGAAGACCGATTTCAAAACCATCAAAGTAGACATCCAGGGGGTTGTCGCGGTGTTGGTGATGAACAATCCACCGGTGAATCAACTTTCCGAGCACTTTGTGTTGGAGTTGGCCGAAGCTATTTCCAGCGGATTTGAGGACCCGCAGATTAAAGCTGTCGTCCTGACAGGCACAGGCAAGAACTTCATAGCAGGGGCCGACCTCACCGAAATCTACAAGGTTAAGGACAAGGAGTACCTTCTGCCCAGAGTAAAAGCCAATTCAGCATTCCTCAACCGAATCGAGATGGGCCCCAAGCCGGTCATAGCCGCGATCAACGGAAATGCGCTGGGAGGCGGCCTTGAGATCGCCATGGCCTGTCATTACCGGGTGGCTGCTAAAGGGGTTCAGCTCGGACAGCCGGAAGTCATGGTGGGTCTGATCCCCGGAGCGGGTGGAACTCAGCGGCTGCCCCGGCTGATCGGGTTACCCAATGCCCTGGAAATGATTACGGTTGGGCGACCGATCGATGCTGAAAAAGGCTACTCCAGGAGGCTTGTAGACGAGGTTGCAGACCCGGAAAATCTCGTTCCCACCGCCGTGGCCGCGGCAGACCGATTTGCCGCAGCGAAGATCTCGCTGGAAAGCAAGCGCACGCGCTTCAGGTACAATCGCCTTCCCAGCACGGCTGAACTGAAGGCCGTATCGAACGGTGCGAGGTTCATGGCCATGACAAAGGCCAAAGGATACATCGCACCCTTCAAAGCCATTGACGCCATCGAAAAGGGCCTTTCATTCGATATGGAAGCGGATATCGACCGGGAGGCCGATCTCTTTTCCGACTGCGCAGTATCCGATGTGGCCAAGAACCTCATCGGCATATTCCTCAACACGAGATCCGCAGGGCGTTTGCCGCGCATCGAAGGCAAAACGCCGGCTCCGATCAAGAAAGTGGCCATGCTTGGCGGCGGTGTGATGGGATCGGGGATCGTGAACCTGCTGCTCAGCGCGGGCCTTGATACGGTACTGTGGGACATCAACCAGGAAGCCCTGAATAAGGGCGTGGCCTCTGTGCGCAAAACCTACGACTACCCGATCAAGAAGAAAAAGATGACCCAGGAAGGCCTGGAGTCAATGCTCGACAAGCAGCTCACCACCACAACCGCTCTCGATGACGCACAAGATGTGGACCTGGTCATCGAAGCCGTGCTCGAGAACATGCAGGTCAAGCAGGACATATGGAAGCAGCTCGACAAAATATGCAAGCCTGAAGCCGTCTTCGCGACCAACACTTCCGCGCTGCCCATCACCGAGATGGCTTCCGTGCTGAAAGATCCCGGGCGCATGATCGGTTTGCACTTCTTCAATCCAGCGCACCGGATGCAGCTCCTGGAGGTCATCTGCGCGCAGAAGACCGCCGATCAAACACTCGCCACATCCGTGGCATTTGCCCGAACCATCAAAAAGATCCCGATCGTAGTCAACGATGCTCCGGGATTTTACGTATCCAGACAGCTCGGCGGGCTTTTCGGCGGCTCGGTATACCTGGTTGCGGACGGTGTAGACGGCAATCAAATCGAGCGGGTTATGAAGGATTTCGGGATGCCAATGGGCCCCGCGGAACTGGCTGACCTCACAGGCATCGACATAAACTACCACGTGAACCGGACCTTCGAACAAAGGCTTGGAGAGAGGTACAAGATCCACCCGCTCACCGAGGCGATCTACCAGACCGGATGCTACGGCAGGAAGACCAAGGCGGGGTACATGGACTACAGCGGAGATCGACCTGTCCCGAACCAGAAGGTCGTGGACATTATTCAGAAGTACCTCAAGGACAACGGCGTCTCTCCGCGCAAAGTGACTGACGAAGAGATAGTTGATGCCATGCTCGCTCTGGCAATTAACGAAGCCGCGCTCATGATTGAAGAAGGGGTCTGCGACCGGCCCCAGGACATGGACCTGGCCATGATCTACGGCACCGGGTTCCCGCCTTATCGGGGAGGCATACTGAGGTACGCCGACAAATGGGGCTGCGCCAACGTGTACAAGAAACTAGTCGAGCTGGAGAGCCGGTACGGAGTGCGGTTCAAACCTTCCCAGCTCCTCAAAGAGATGGCCGACGCGGGGAAGACCTTCTACCCACAGTAGCCGCGGCCGTCATATCTCCGACCAATATTGCACGGCAATAACTTCGATAGCGAGAGGAGACTCAGATGAAAGACGTAGTCATTACCGGATATCTCAGGACAGCGCAATCCCGCTGCCGCCCAAAAGATCCCGCGAGGGACTGGTTCGGCAAAATGAGGGCCGATGAGCTTCTCGCCAAATTGCTGCCGGAACTGGTCAAGAGGCAGGGCATAGATCCGAAAGAGCTTAATGACTTTATCGTGGGATGCGCGACCGCAGTCGGCGAACAATGGGCGTACGGAGGTCGTTTCCCGATCTTTCTGGCCAACTTCCCTGACACGATCCCGGCGAAATTCGTCGATCAGCAGTGCGGCTCCTCCATGGCGGCCATTCATATGGCTTATCTCGAAGTTGCCTCAGACAATGCTGACATCGTCATGGTGGGCGGAATGGAGCATATGACCAGGGTCCCCATGGGCGGAATGACCTCCGACAGTGGAATGATTGCGCCGAATATGGCCTTGTTCGCGGCTCCGGAATATCTCCATTGGGACATGATGACCTCGATCAACATGGGACTTACAGCCCAAAAACTCCTGAGCCAGACTGATTTCTCGCGTGAAGACATGGACAAATGGGCGCTTCGATCTCATCAACTCGCGGCAAAGGCTCAGGAAGAAGGTTTCTTCGACGGGGAAATCCTCCCGATCGAAGCGCCCCAGGCAGACGGCTCGGTCATGACCGTGAATAAGGATCAGGCCGTACGCGGGGACACTACGCTGGAAGGTCTGGCGCAATTGCGTTCTGCTTTCAAGGAAGGCCATCAAATCACCGCGGGCAATTCATCTCCGCTCAACGCGGCGGCCACGGCCATGATCCTGATGTCCCGTGAGAAGGCAAAAGAAAAAGGGATCAAACCGCTGGCCACCATACGAGCCATCGGGTTCGCAGGCGTGGACCCCACGATAATGGGCTCAGGACCGGTGCCTGCCAGCCGAAAAGCACTCGACAAAGTGGGATTACAGGCCACAGACGTCGATTACTGGGAAATCAACGAGGCCTTCTGCATCGTAGCCCTTAACTGCATCAAGCAACTGGGAATCGATCCGGAGAGGGTCAATGTGATGGGAGGAGGCACCGCGATCGGTCATGCTCTAGGCGCGACCGGTATCCGTCTCGTCGGGACCCTGGCCCGCATCCTGAACAAGAAGCAAGGACGGTTCGGTTGCGCTAACGCATGTGTGGGCGGCGGCCAGGGCGTTGCCACAATCATCGAGCGGGAAGCGTAAGATAGGGATCAAGAAGTACTCTTGTATCGTTTTGCCAACGCTGGTTGACAGCCTATGGGATTGCCTGTAGGGGCGTGATTCATCACGCCCTGTAACGGGCGCAATGAATTGCGCCCCTACACCTTATCGTCACATCTTTCTGCCGGAGATCGCTGGGATTGCAGCATTCTCACACAGCGGTCATGTGGCAATGGGATGTCCGACTGAAACCATTGCCTCGGATTTCTTTCTTGAGTTTGTGCATAGTATCAATCCTCGCTTGGGAAAAAGGCTTGACACGAGGGGGGCATGGTAGGCACGATGTGAATGATCGTTCATTAATATCAATATGACGCTGGCCATCGCACAAGGGTAAACGGAGAGCCGAAAAACACCTCCACGGAGGTACTCGAACATGGACAGGGTCGAACCGAATAAAGGTAGGGCAAGGGCAGGAACTCACGTCCGGAAGAAAAGAATCTTGGCTTTGGCTCGCAAGCTGTTCTGGCAGAATGGCTATCATTCTGTCGGAATGCGGGAATTGGCTCGTGCCTACGGATGTCAACCGGCCAACCTCTACAATTACTTTGAGACAAAAGAGGCCATCCTCTTCGAGATGCTCCGCGAAGAGATGGCGAAGATAATCGAGCCGATTGCGCATCTCGAAGAACAAGACGGCGACGCGGTGGAGCAACTGCGATTCATCATTTCCCGCCATGTCAAAGCAATTCTGAGTCATCCCAGGTCCGGCAAAGCGCTGTTTGATGTGGCGCTCGGCATCCTGTCGCGTCGCAACCGGAACGCCATAGTGTCCATGCGTGATACGTATGAGCGTATTGTTCGCAAAGTGCTTCGGAGGGGACAGGAGCAAGGGGTATTTCTGCCATGTGATGAAAAGCTCGTAGGTGTGATGATCGCGTCCATGGTTACTCGCACCAAGATGTGGTTTCACCCCAAGAAGGGTGCAACAGTAGATGAGCTGGCTGATTTCATCTTTCGATTTGTCTTGGGAGGAATTCAGGCTGACGAAGCAACGCATGAGGCGTTATGGTGGCCGCCAGGCCCTATGGATAAGAAACTCAAGCCCATCTGACGCCATCTGAGAGACTCTATTGAGAGGAGAGTGGAATAATGGGTAAGCGAACATTGAGAACGGCCCTTTGCGACATGTTGGGAATCGAATATCCGATTCTGAGTGCGGGCATGGGGCCCACATTGATAGGTGAAAATACCGGCGCGCCCGTGGAACTGGTTGTTGCGGTTTCAGAAGCCGGCGGCCTTGGCGTGCTCGGCGGAAGTGGGTTCACGGTGGATGAGCTCCGGAGCGCCATCCGAGAGATCAGGGCCAAGACTGACAAGCCCTTCGGGGTGGATCTTCTTCTGCCCAAGAGCCTGGATACCGAAGGCGCGCTGGATGCGCAACGCGCAGACGAAATACCGCTCAGCACAGTAATCAAGTCTATTCCCAAACCTCATCAGCAGTGGATCGAGAAGGTCAAGGCCGAGCTGGGGCTATCTGATGTGGATGTGATGATCAAAACAAATACCACCACCAGGCGCCCAAGGGAGTCCATCGATGTTTGTATCGAGGAACGGGTTCCTCTTTTTTGCGCAGGTCTGGGGAATCCAGGATTCATGGTGGAGCAAGCTCATGCAGTAGGAATGAAAGTCCTCGGGATAACGGGCAATTCAAAGAATGCCCGTCGTATGGCCCAGTCGGGCGTAGATCTCATTGTGGCTCAGGGCCATGAGGGTGGGGGTCACACCGGCAGAATTGGGACCATGGCCCTGCTGCCTCAGGCAATCGACGCGGCTGCGCCTGTGCCGGTATTGGCCGCAGGAGGCATCGGTGATGGTCGAGGCCTTGCCGCGGCTTTGGCTATGGGCTGCGTGGGTGTTTGGGTTGGAACGCGATTCCTGGCCACCAACGAAGGTGGCGCGCTGGATGTGAACAAGGAGCGTATTCTCAAGTCAACCGATGAGGATACCCGCGTCAGCACGGCCTACACGGGCAAAACCCTGCGAGCAAGCCTGAACGAGTTTCACAGGCTATGGGATTCGTCAGGGCTTGAGCCGCTTCCCTTTCCCACCCAAGTGGTGATCTCTTCGGCTCTTCTTTGGAGCTTTGTCGATGCCCACAAGACCGATTATGTGGGCGGTCTTGCCGGGCAGATATCGGGCCTGATCAAGGAAATTAAGCCCGCACGACAGGTGCTGGAGGAGATGGTAGAAGAAGCGGTAGAAATCATAGCGAAACGACTACCGACGTACGTGACGGTTGGATAGCGCTCTTTCATATGGCTGTGTTGAGATCAGCGAGTTTGAGTGAGACTGGAATCCCTTTTCCCTTCCCTCTTTGTGGGGCGGCCTTTTCAGGACGCTGGCAGGCTGGATAGCCCGCCCCACAAGGCAAGATGGTTTCACAAGCCCCTTCCCTGATGGGAGGGGGATCTCCGGCGCGAATTTCAGTGCCGTTCGCTATGAAAGGGTCGTCTCCGTACTCCTCCTCCTGTAAAGGAGGACACAGGAGCATAGGCGTTAAATAGGGTCACGTTTGCTGACTTTGGCACGCCCCAAAGGGGCAGCAGAAAGTAGCCCGGCGATTCATCGCCGGGAAAAGGTTCCATAGCGTCTTGTTTTGAGAGTCCCAGAGGGACGACAGAAAGCCACAAATCTGTGAGAGGGAGGCGAGTACGTTCTCCGTAACTCTGCCGTCCCTCCGGGACTCAAAGGCATCATTCGTTGACGGTTCACCTTACCCGGCAATGAATTACCGGGCTACTATCTTGGTGTCCCTGTGGGACACCCAAGATTTGAGAGAGTAGATGGAGCGTTATTTTAACGCCTATGGTGGCAGAGGAATTTGACGAAGGCATGGGAGTACCGACGCTACGCCTCGGAACGTGAGCGTTCATAAGGACTAGCGCATGATACGTTTGGACCTCATTGGCAAGAAGTACGGCCCGATCCCCTTTAAGTACACCTGGAAGGACGTGGTTCTCTATGCCCTGGGCATCGGCGCGCAAACGGACGAACTCCCGTTTATCTATGAGAACGCGAAGGGTGGGTTAAGGGTTTTCCCCAGCTTTGGCACCGTGATGGGTACGGGGTTGTGGACCAAATTCTTTGGCGATATGGACGTGGATCATTCCCGGTTCATTCATGGGGAGCAGGCTGTGAAGCTCTATCGCCCGATTCCTCCCGAAGGGACGGTTCTCGTTGAAGGAGGAATTGTCGATATCTACGACAAGGGTAAAGGCGCTTTCATCGTATGGCGAATGAAGGTCATGACAGAAGGAGGCGAACCCCTAGTCCAAACCGAAAGCGGAATCTTCTATCGGGGCGAAGGAGGCTTCGGCGGAGATCCTGGGCCCAAAGCCGAGGCTCTCGATCCACCGGAAGGAGTCGCTCCGAGTTTCACTGCCTCCTACTTTGTTCCAGGAAATCAGGCCGCGCTCTATCGGCTGAACGGCGATCCCAACCCTCTGCACTTGGACCCGGAATTTGCGCAAATGGGCGGTTTCCCTCGGCCTATTGTGCACGGTCTCTGCACGTACGGGTTTGCTGTGAGAGCTATTCTGCACAAGGCCTGTGATAGCAACGTGGCCCGATTCAGGGAGTTCAAGGCTCGTTTCTCCGGTGTGGTCTTTCCCGGCGATACCCTTTTGACAGAGGGATGGAAGGGCACGGATGGACGGTACCTGATCCGGTGCAGCACCAAGCGCGGGGTAGTGCTCAGCCACGCGTACGCCATGGTCGAATAGCGCTCGATCTAACCGCTGAAAACATCTCTGCGACACAAAGCGAGGAATATCATGGCCTTGAAAACAGGCGACCAGTACCTGGAATCCCTCGAGTCACTCGAGCTAGAAGCCCACGTGCTCGGAGAGAAGACCGACCAACTGGCCGGGCACGGACTCATCGCGCCTTCCCGCAAAGCCGTTGCCTTCACGTACGACGCGGCCCACGATGCGCAGGGCCGGGAGCTGCTTCGCTCGTATTCACGCCTGTGCAATGACGAAGTCAACCGCTTCACGCATCTCCACGAAAGCGCGCAAGACCTTGTCACCAAGGTCAAGATGCAGCGTTATTGCGGCGCGATGACCGGCTGCTGTTTCCAGCGCTGTGTGGGCCTGGACGCGGCCAACGCAGTTTACAGCACCACATTCGAGTGCGACAAGAAGCACGGCACTCATTTTCATAGCCGTTTCAGCGACTACTGGAAGTGGATTCAGCAGGAAGACCTTGTAGTGGACGGCGCGATGACCGATCCCAAAGGAGATCGGGGTCGGCGCCCCAAAGATCAGGTGGATCCCGATCTCTTCCTAAGGGTCAAAGAGCGGCGACCCAACGGCGTGGTGATAAGCGGGGCCAAGCTGCATCAAACGGGTATGCTCAATTCCCACGAAATCCTCGTCATGCCCACCATGGGAATGCGCCCAGGTGAGGAGCCCTGGGCCATCTGCTGCGCGGTGCCGACAAACGCCTCTGGTGTGCGCTATATCTACGGCCGGCAGACCAGCGATACCCGGAAATTGGAGCAATACAAACTGGACGTTGGTAACCCCATCTTTGGCGGCCAGGAGGTCATGACCGTTTTTGAAGACGTGTTCGTGCCGGAAGAGCGGATATTCCTGGACGGGCAGGTGGACTTCACCGGCATGTTGGTGGAACGCTTCGCGTCTTATCATCGCCAGAGTTATGGCGGCTGCAAGGTGGGGGTGGGGGATGTGCTCATTGGGGCCACCGCGTTGATCGCTCGAATGAACGGCGTGGAAAAGGCGAGCCATATAAGAGAAAAGATCGTGGAAATGGTCCACCTGAACGAAACCCTGTACTCGTGCGGCTTGGCCTGCTCCAGCCAGGGGTGGCCCACGCTTGCGGGCAACTATCAAGTCGATCTTTTGCTGGCAAACGTGTGCAAGCTCAACGTTACGCGCTTCCCTTACGAGATAGCCCGCCTGGCCACCGATATTGCCGGCGGTCTGCTCGGCACCATGCCCGCGGCCGCGGATCTCAACGATCCGGAAACAGGGCCGTACATTAAGAAATACCTGGCGGCCAACCCCAAGTACCAGGTTGTGGATCGCATGAAAGTGCTCAGGCTAATAGAGAACTTGATTGCAGGAGCCGGCGCAGTGGGCTACCTAATCGAGTCTATGCACGGCGCGGGTCCACCCGCGGCACAAAGAATTATGATAGAAAGGCAAGCAGAACTGGAAGACAAAACGCAACAAGTGATAAACTTGCTGTCCATTACCGTACAATGATCTGGTCTGTTAAGGAGGGACGATATGGATTTTGATCTGACTGAAGAACAGCGCATGATTCAAGACATGGCGTATAAATTCGCGTCTAACGAGTTCCCCGCGTATTCCCAGGAGTGCGACCGGGAAGAAAAATGGCCTCGAGACCTCTGGAAGAAGGCCTGTGAAGCCGGCCTGGTGGGCGCGGTCATACCGGAAGAGTATGGCGGCCCCGGATATGGCTTTCTGGAAGCTGCACTGGTCACCGAGCAGCTCAGTCGGGTGGATATGGGGCTTTGCCTTGCCACGACGGCCTCGGTCTTCGGCTCGGAGCACATCGTGTTCTTCGGCACCGACGCGCAAAAGAAGAAGTACCTGCCCCCGTTGGTCGCGGGGGAAGCGATCTCCGCCGGCGCGTTCACCGAGCCGGACGCGGGGACCGATGTGGTGGCCGGCCGCACAAAGGCCGTGAAAGATGGCAGTGACTACGTGATCAACGGCACCAAGATGTTTATCACGAACGGCACGATCTGCGACTACTATGTGACCTTCTGCGTCACGAACCCGGAAGCGGAGAAAAGACATCAACGTCACAGTCTGATCATAATTGAATCGAACCGACCTGGAGTCTCCAGCACCAAGATTCGCGGCAAGATGGGTATTCGAGCCAGCGATACAGCCGAAGTGGTGTTCGAGGACGTACGGGTGCCCCAGGAGAACCTGGTTGGCGAAGAGGGACGCGGATTCCATCAGCTCATGCACTTTTTCGACGCGACGCGCACCACGGTAGCCGCGCAAGGTGTGGGCGTGGCCCAAGGCGCTTTGGACCGGACCCTCCGATACGTGCAGGAGCGGAAGACGTTCGGGCAGCCCTTGGCCTCATATCAGGGAATCCAGTTCCAACTTGCCGAGATGGCCACAAAGATCGAACTGGCCAGAAACATCACGTACAAGGCCGCGTGGTATGTGGATCAGGGCCGGACGAACCCCTCACTGAACGCGATGGCCAAGTATTTTGCCGGAGAAATGGCCGTGTGGGTTTGCGACAAAGCGCTCCAGATGCATGGTGGCTATGGATACATCGACGAGTACGATGTGCAACGGTCTTATCGTGACGCCAAGATCCTGGAGATCTATGAAGGCGCCAAAGAAGCCGAAAAGATAACCATATCCCGCCGCTTGTTCTGATACCACTTCTCATTCAGGGAGGTAAAGGTCGGGGAGGACCTTCTTGTAACCCCGCGAGACGCGGGGCTCCCCGACCCCCTCCCCAAGAACTTCCACCATCTTTCGGAATGCTCATTTCCCCGAAGGAGAAATGAGCATTCCGAAACAGGTGGTGATTTCTTGCCTGAGCCGTGAAGGCACCTCTCTCCCCAAGAAGACTTCCCCGATCTTGCCTCTTTGAACGCGCATCAGTATGAAACCGGCCCACATGCAAGGAGACAAGCTCGGGGGAGCCTTGTTCTCGCTTACGAGGTTCCCCCTGCGAGCCTATCGCTGGTCGCATAAGCAGTTCTCGATAATAATCGCGAAATGACGTCTCCTTCTTGTTTGTCCGCCGGAGGGGGATACCTTGAGTAGCCACGGGTGAAACCCGTGGTACGGGGCGCCAATAAATATTTCTTTTCAGCCCTGAAGGGGCGGCCCTTTCAGGGCCGATCCCGAGAAGATTGTTGGAGTCATTTTACCCTGGGTTGCACCCAGGGCTACTCACAGTATTCCCCTTTGGGGAATTCCGGAACGCACAGGAAGCCCACTGAAACCAACGCTCGATCAGCTGGTAAGGCTGCTGCCAGCTCGCCCGAGAATGCAGTCCAATTCCGACAGAACTTTCGAGAATGGATATAAACAATTCGTCGCGAGGAGACTTGTCAAGACTGATCGCTGACAAGCGAAGCCGCGGAAGATTTCTTTTCAATGGCGGTTATTTGGATTGCCCGCTTTCTTTCCCGCCATGAGTTTTCAGTAGTTCCGCGATCTTCGCGTGACGGTTTTCGGACGCCAAGTCCAGCGCGGTCTGGCAGTAACCTTCCTTTGCGTTGATGTCAGCCCCTTTTTCCAGAAGCAGTTTGACCACTTCGTAGTGATCTCGTTCGGCAGCCCCCATGAGCGGCGTTCGGCCTTCAGAATTCTTTGCGTTGATTTCTGCGCCCCTGTCCGCAAGCATCCTTGCAACATGCACGTAACCTCTGTTAGCAGCCTCCATTAGGGCCGTCATGCCTTTTTCGTCCCTCGCGTTAACGTTCGCTCCTTTTGCCAGAAGCAGTTTCACAACTTCTGAATGATTCAGGGCGGCGGCACACATCAAGGGACTTCGGCCATTTGCGCCTTGCGCGCTTACGTCAGCGCCATCCTTTATAAGATTCTGAATTGCTTGCATGTCGGCGAGACAAGCCGCTGCTGTCAACGTAACCTCAGCTCCCCGTTCTTGCAGCAACCGCACCTCTTCCATGTGACCGCCTTGCGCGGCCCATGTCAGCGCATTCCAGCCATATTTATCCTTTACATTGACATCGGCGCCCTTCTCCAGGAGTGCTTTGACCACGCCCAGGTACCCCCTTCCGGCCGCCTCCATCAAGGGGGTGACTCCCGTGTCATCCCTCGCATTGACCTCGCCAGCCATCATCAAAATCGTTTTCGCCACCTCCGGCTTGCTCCAATCGGCAGCCCAATTCACAGCCGTTACGCCGTTTCTAGTTTTAATGTTCCTTTCGGCCCCCTTCTCCAAGAGTAATTTCACCACGTCCAGGTAACCCCGGCCAGAAGCCTCCATCAGAGGCGTGACTCCGTGCGCGTCCTGTGCGTTAACATCTGCGCGCCTCTCAAGAAGCAGTTTCACAAGTTCCGAGTGTCCCTGCCACGCAGCCTTCATGAGCGCGGTTTGGCCTTCCCTGTTTCTTGCATCAACCTCTGCTCCCGTATCAAGAAGCAATTTCCCTACATCCGGCGTGACCGGACTGTACCCATTCAAAGGTGTGTAGCAATCCTCGTTCTTCACATTGGCATCAGCGCCTTTAGCCAGTAGGTATTTCACCACTTCAGAGTGACCGTTCCAAGCAGCGACCATTAGTGGTGTCGAGCCGTTCGCGCCCTGAGTATTGACGTCAGGGCCCGTGCCAACCAACAGCTCCACCACCCCCAGGTGGCCCCGGCTGGCAGCAAGGACCAGAGAGCAGCCATATGGGTTGGTTCCATTGACGCGGGCTCCTTTGCCCAGAAGTAGCTCCACGACCTTCACGTGACCTGCATCAGATGCTCGTTCCAATGCTGTCCACCCCTGGTCGTCCATTGCGTTGACGTCAGCGCCCTCCGCGACGAGTCGGGCAGCCGCTTCGGCGTCACCTCTCGAAGCTGCCGAGATCAAAGCCAAAGCCTGCGGATCAGTTGGACTAACATAGCGCTGCCTCCTCGGAAAACGGGCCGCTGACCTGGTCTCGCCTGTCCCGGCCTCGTGTTCCACTTGGGTCCGGCTTCGCCCATTACCGGGAGGACTCTCAGCGCTGCGCTGCGAGGAACCGGCGATTTGCGTGGCGTAGCAGATGTCGGACGCACCAGAGCATTTCCATGAAGTGCCGTCGTGCTTAAGACGTGCAACCACCTTGTCGTCCTTGGAGACTTCGACGGTTGACGGGCCCGTCCATCGGAAATGATATCCGGCATTGTCATCCAAGGCCCACTCCTTGATTATCTTGGTCTGAGACAGCCTCCAGATCTCCCTGTCTGAGGGGTCCTCGGCGGCAAATCCCACGACGAGGAATCGAGCATTGTCTGGAGAAAGTATGGCATACCCGCCCAGTTCGACCACTTCGCCTGTGTCCCGGTTTATGAGTTGCGTTCCGTTGCCTTCATATTCGGACACTCGTATTACGTACCACGGATCGATGAAGTCATGGAACGTGTACGCAACGTTCGCATTGCCCTCGCAATCGTAGTATCCAGGCCAATCTCCAGGAGAGCTTCTCCTGGATACCACCGTGCCGTCCTTTAGTCGCAGAATCAACTCATCGCCTTGACGCGAGACTTTGTCGGAAAATTTGGAAATCTGTTGAGCCTCTGTCGGCGTATCGCACTTGGAGGCGCCCTGGCGAGCAAGCTTCCCGTCCTTAGGCATCGCAGCGTTCCCTGCCGAGAGGTACGCCAAAAGAACGGACAGCGCTGAAATGACACATAAGGCCTCTCTCAACATGTCGATGGCTCCTTGGCGTCAAGTCGTGACGAGGCTCCGTGTTTCTTCCCGAAATACGTATCAGAACGCGCCGTGTTTGCCTTCTCCGGAAGCGAAGCGTTGTGCGCCGGAGAGTGTTTCTCCGCTGGTTATGACTCTCACGCCTCGTTCAAACTCGTTCTTTATCGCCTCGTCCCATGACAGGTCCCATTGTTCGTAGGCGCTCAATCGATCACTGCGCATACATGCTTGAGGAAATGCCGCAATTTGAGCCGCGAGTGCTTGGGCTTCGGCTTTTGCCCGGCCATCGGGCACAACGCGATTTACCAGACCGAATTCCAAGGCTTCTTGTGCTCCAACAGGCCGCCCGGTCAGGATCAGATCCAGGGCTCGGCTCATGCCGATAAGGCGGGGCAAGCGGATGGTGCCGCCATCAATAAGAGGCACCCCAAAACGACGACAGAAGATTCCCAGAGTCGCGGTCTCTTCCATGACCCTCAAGTCGCACCACAAGGCAAGTTCCAGGCCGCCCGCTACCGCGTACCCTGATATGGCCGCGATGACCGGTTTGCTCAACCTCATTCGGCTGGGACCCATGGGCGCGTCTCCTTGGGGGTCTAGGCGATTATGGCGCGCTTCCTGAGGGTTTGAGAACGCCTTGAGGTCCGCGCCTGCGCAAAAGTGGCCGCCGGCTCCGCAGAACACACCCACGTACGCATCGTCGTCCGCATCGAACTCGCGAAAAGCCTGAGCGATCTCCTGCGCGGTAGGTCCATCCACCGCATTCCTGACTTGCGGGCGGTCAAGGATCACCGTGGTGACATGATCGTTCTTCTCTATACGTATCGGCATTGCGGCCTCCTGTCCCGCGGACCTCTTTTCTCTTAGTGGACTACTTCATTTGAAGGCGTGTGACGCTACTTGTATGAATTCGCGCAGAATTGGGCAGGAAACAATAAAAAGGAGTGAGCAGGATGCGGTGGCCCCTAACTCGCGAGGTCACCACACGCTGGGATGCCACTGGACCTTTTCACAGTTTTCCATGTGGGGCGGCCTTTCCAGGCCGCCGGCAGGCTGGAAAGCCTGCCCCACAGGAGAGCAGAAACGGAAGATAATTTTGCCTAGTTTGAATATCCTAAGATGTAGATTTCCTGTCACGTTGTTTCGTGTAGGACCGTTCCGTCACGCGCCACGAGCTCGATTCGCAGCGGCAGTCGACCCAGGGCATGAGTAGAACAGCTCAGGCACGGATCAAAGGCCCTCACCACAGCTTCCACTCGGTTCAATGCGCCCTCGGATATGGTGTCGCCATTGATAAAGCGCTTGGCCACCTGGAGAATTCCGCGGCTCATGGCCAGGTTGTTGTTGCCGGTGGCCACGATGAAGTTGGCCCACCGGATCAAGCCCTTGTCGTCGACTCGGTAGTGATGGAAAAGAGTGCCCCTGGGCGCCTCCACCACCCCGACTCCCTCGTTATAGTTCGGCTGCGCAAACACTCTCACACGAGTGTTGAGAATATAAGGTTCATTCAACAGGGATTCGATGGTTTCGATCGCATACAGGATTTCGATAAGCCGCGCATAATGGTTGTGGAACGAGCTGAGCACTGGTCCGCGGTCAAGCTCCCGGAACTCGGCCCACTCCTGGTCGGCCAGAGGAGTGCCGCAGCCGCTGCACACATTCAAGCGCGCGGCAGGTCCCACTCGGTAGATTCCTTCGGGATAACCCAGAGGTTTGTAAAAGGGTGACTTAAGATACGACCAGGGTTCCGGCGCCTCACCAATGTACAATTGGTAATGGGCGGGGTCCACATTTTCCACGACCACGTTACCCTTGTAATCAATCAAGCGAAGCGTTCCGTCGATGTGCTCCAGGTTGCCTTCCTTGTTTACAAGCGCCAGGAAGAGGGTGGGGAAATTCGCGAAGGTTCGTATCTCCTCCCGGTGGTCTTCCAGAGATGCCTTGAACCAAGTCAGGGTTCTTGTCGTAATCTCCAGGGCCTGCGGAAGAAGCGACAATATGAATTGCCTCGTCTCCTCGGTAAGCGGAGCGCTCACGCCGCCTGGAACCACCCATGTTGGGTGGATTCGCTTACCGGCCATGGCCTGGATAATCTCTTGGCCTATCTTCCGAAGGTTGATGCCATCCATTGCCATGTCGGGATTTGCTTCCAGTAATCCCAAAATGTTGCGCTTTGCGGGATCAGAGTCCAAGCCCAGCACTAGATCCGGCGCGGACAGGTGGAAGAAGCTCAGCGCGTGGGATTGGATCAACTGCCCACAATTCAGCAAGCGTCGCAGCTTGAGAGCCGCCTCAGGAATGCGCACCCCGAGGATCGCGTCACATGCCATGGCTGAAGCGATGGAATGGATGATAGGACAAATTCCGCATATACGCTGGGTAAGGGACGGCATTTCATAAAACGGCCGACCTTCGCAGAATTTCTCGAAGCCACGGAATTGAGTCACGTGGAATTGGGCGTCGTTGACCTTCCCGTCGTCATCGACGACGATCGTGATCTTGCCGTGGCCTTCGATTCGGGTTATTGGCTCGATGACAATATTCTTCGTCATGAGGGTAACTCCGCGATTAGGCTCCGAAACGAGTCTTTTGCTTGAGATCGGGCATTCGCCCCTCCAGAAGCTCGCTGAGCACGTAAAGAATGGCCTCTGGCGGCGGTGGACAGCCCGGAAGGAACACCTCCACGTCGATCAGTTCATGCACAGGGCGAGCCTGCGGTAGCAGGCGAGGTATACCGACATGGGGAATGCCCTCATTGATCGTTGCATTCTCCAGGTATCCCCGCGCGAGCACGTCATCCACCTTGAACTGGTTGCGCATTGCCGGGACATTCGCGGTTACCGCGCAGTCCCCGAAAGAGACCACAATGTTTGTACGTTCTCTGATGTGACGGATTTGCTCTTCAGCTTCGTCGCTGCTTACCGCTCCCTCCACGAGGGTCACATCCACATCCTTGGGGAATTCTTTCACATCCGTGAGAGGGCCGTATACGAGCTCGATGCGACCGGCCACATCAGCAAATCCTTCGTCGAGGTCGAGCAGGGACATGTGACATCCCGAGCAGCCATCAAGCCAAACTGTGGCTAACCGTACCTTGTTCATGTGAGCCTCTCGTTGTTCATTTGCGCCCTTCACCGCGCATCATCTGGAGGTAGGGGAGGAACTGTCTCCGTTTAGTCATTTCTGCGACCGACTTACCTTTTTCAGAAAGAGCGCCCGTGGGGCAAACCTGCACGCACTTTCCGCAGCCGGTGCAGGTTTCCGAAGATCCCCAGGGCTGATTCAGATCGGTGATAACTCGGCTGGTGATGCCGCGGCCCATGATGTCCCACGTGTGTGCGCCTTCGATCTCGTCGCACACCCGCACACATCTCATGCAGAGCACGCATCGATTATGGTCCACAGAAAACCGGGGATGGCTCGCGTCCACTGGATGTTTCGGATACAGATAGTCGTAGCGCACGTGGGTCATGCCCAGTTCCGTAGCGAGTGCCTGAAGGTCGCAATGACCGTTGGAGACGCATACGGAACAGACATGGTTACGTTCCGAGAAGATTAGTTCCAGGATCTTCCGACGGTACTCGATCACGCGATCCGAGTCGGTGATCACTTCCATGTCCTGCCGTACCAGCGTCACGCACGAAGGCAGCACTCTGGGCGCACCTTTTACTTCCACGATACAGAGCCGGCAGGCTCCCCGAAGCGAAAGCCCTTCCATGTGGCACAACGTCGGAATGAAGATGCCGTTTTGCCGGGCCACGGAAAGGATGGTCTCGTCTTCCCGTGCGGTGAGCAGGCGATTGTCAATTGTCATCGTGAAGATGCGAGCCGGGTTGGCATCAGTTCCCAGATCTTTGCCGGTAAGAGACGTCGGTTCTCTCATATTGCCTCCCTGGCTTCGTGGATTTTGCACGCTCCAGCAGGACAGCGCTTCTCTTCGATATGAGCAGTATACTCGTCTCGAAAATAGCGAAGCGTGCTCATTATGGGGTTCGGAGCAGTCTGGCCAAGGCCGCACAAGCTCGTGTTCTTGAGCAGATCGCAAAGGTCTTCGAGCATGGCGAGATCGGACAGCTTTCCTTGACCGTGTGTGATTTGGTTTAGCAGATGGTATATCTGCGAGGTTCCGACGCGGCAGGGGACACATTTGCCGCAGGACTCGGACATGCAGAATTCCATGAAGAAGTGAGCCACATCCACCATGCAGGAAGTATCGTCCATTACGATCAGGCCTCCCGAGCCCATGATGGAACCCACCGACGCGAGGGACTCGTAGTCCACAGCCATGTCGAGGAACTGCTCGGGAATACAACCTCCGGAGGGGCCTCCGGTCTGAACAGCCTTGAACGCCCGGCCGTCGGGAATACCTCCCCCTATCGTGAAGACGATCTCTCTGAGGGTGGTTCCCATCGGCACCTCGATTAAGCCGGTGTTGTTCACCCTTCCGGCCAGGGCAAAAACCTTCGTGCCCTTGCTTTTCTCCGTGCCGATTGTGGCGAACCACTTGCCGCCCTTGCGCATGATGGGTGGGATATTGGCAAACGTCTCCACGTTGTTGATGAGCGTGGGCTGACCCCAGAGCCCAAATTCCGCTGGGAATGGCGGCCGTGGGCGGGGTCGTCCCCCTCGGCCTTCTATAGAGGCGATCAGAGCGGTTTCTTCGCCGCACACAAACGCGCCCGCTCCCAATCGGACATTGATGTCAAAGCTGAACTGCGAGTTGAAGATGTGATTGCCGAGTACTCCCAGATGCCGTGCCTGAGAGATCGCAGTGCGGACCCGCTGGACCGCGAGTGGATACTCAGCTCGAACATAGATAAAGCCAGAGCTTGCGCCGACCGCGTACGCGGCAATGGCCATGCCTTCGATGACCCGATGCGGGTCGCTCTCCAGAACGCTCCGGTCCATGAATGCGCCGGGATCGCCTTCGTCGGCATTGCACACAACGAACTTGTTTCCGTTTGTGGCTTTGGCAACTGCGGTCCATTTCACGCCTGTGGGGAACCCCGCTCCACCCCGGCCTCGCAATCCGCTGGCCAGAACCTGCTCGATCACCTCAGTGGGGCGCATCATGCGCAAAGCGTTGTAAAGGGCCTTGTACCCGTCTTCAGCTATGTAATCCTCGATGCGCTCCGGGTCGATCCTGCCGCAGTTTTCCAGGACGATCTTGGGCTGCTGCTCGAAGAAGGGCGTTGAAGCCCCGCAATCAAGTCGAGGGATCGGCGCGCCGCCAAGTGACTCCAGAATCTCTGAAACGTCGGACACTCCAACCCCGCGATAATAGGTTCCGTCCGGTTGTATGGAGATCAGCGGTCCAGCCGCGCACAAGCCAAGACATCCGACGCCCTTGACATTGCACCAGTTCTCCCACCCGCGGCGATTGACCTCTTTTTCAAAGGCTTCTTTCACCACACCGCTCTGGCACGAGAGACATCCCGCGGCAATGCAGACGTTTATCTGATAGGTAAAGCTTTCTCGCTTGTCCTTTTCGATTCTGGCTATGCCTTCCAGATCTTCAATGGTGAGTGTCATGGTTCGTCCACCTCTCCGTGCAGCGGAGCTTGCTCGCGAGACTCTTCGTTCCGCCATTTTTCCATTCGGTCGAGCACGGCTGCGGGGTTCATTTTTCCACAGACCTGACCGTCAAGGACTACAGCAGGGGCGAGACCGCATGAACCGAGGCATCGCGCGGTTAGCAGGGAAACTTTGCCGTCCGGCGTTGTCTCACCTGGAGCAATTCCTACTGTTTTTGCAATCGAGCCCAGGATGCTGGATGCGCCGGAGATGTAACAGGCAGTGCCTTTGCACACTACGCACGTGTGCTCACCCGGGGGCTGGAGCGTGAAATAGCTGTAGAAGGTGGCTACGCCGTATACCACGCTCAGCGGCACTCGAAGCGACTGCGCCACGTACTTCAGCGCGTCCAGATCCAAGAATCCGAAGTACTCTTGCACCGAGTGAAGAGTTTCGATGAGCGCGTGAGGTTGATTGCCGTGCATGCGCATGGTCCTATTAACCAGGCGCCAGCGCTTATCTTCCGTGGGCGTGGAGACCCCATCTTTCGAGGGTGAAGATCGTTCTTGCAGGGTTTCCATGATCTAATCCTCATCAAAGAGAATAGTGGATTTTTCTGCTCTGAGTGCGCACAAGCCCGTACAGCAAGGCTTGGGGTGTTTCTTATTTCTTCTGATATTGTTTTAGGAGCTCGACCACGTCATTGTGGCGCCTGGACACGGCCCACACCATGGCGGTCCAGCCGTTCTTGTCCGCGGCATTGATGGACGCACCTGCGTCCAGGAGCTCTTTGACCACCGCGGTGTGACCGCGGTATGCGGCCATGATCAGCGCAGTCGCGCCGTACTCGTCTGGGACTTCAAGATCCACCGAAGTCTTGAGCAGAGTCCGCACCACCTCAAGATGACCGGCCCGCGCTGCTCGCATGAGGCTGGTCAATCCATGATCGTCCATCGCGTTGTAATCTGCTCCGTTATCAATCAGAAACTCCACCACCTCGGCAAAACCCCGCCGACAAGCCTTCATGAGTGCGGTGGCGCCGTACTGGTCTCTCACATTGGGATCAGCTCCGCTGTCCAACAACATCCTCACGATATCAGGGAACCCCATTGCCGAGGCCCACATCAGAGGTGTCCATCCCATGTCATCCTTGCTGTCCACTCCAACACCCACGGTCAGCAAGCCTCTCAGCTCCGCCAGATTCCCTTCCTTTGCCGCTTCCAACAGCTTCTTATCCATGGGTTACGTACCTCCTGATCCGTCGGTCCGTGTGCTGCGCACCGCTCCAGCAGGAGCAAGCTTCATTGAAGCCTGCCAGCGCCGATCCGACCTATCCTTTGAGGGAGCAATTGATGTGCCAAGTGGCGGCGAGGGCGTACAGAGGCCGAGAGTGGGCAATGGGAGTGGATCGGCAACGCCCGCACCGAAACATCGCGGCAACGGGATGCCTGTCAGGATTCTTGACACCCTGTCAAAGGTCGTTTGGAAATGAACCGGCGACTAAGGAATAGTGCAGGGCTGCAAAACAGAAAGCGTTCTCTAAACGGCTTTTGTCGCTTTGGAAGGGATTTGTGCAATTCGGCGAGGATGAAGATGAGGCGGCCCCGGTGCGCGCTGCATGGCCACGCACAGAGCCGCCCTGAAATTAGCATTTACGCACTTGGCGAAGCATTATCCCCACTGGATCACGCTCCAGACGCGCTCGACTCCCGGCTCGGTCGTGTCGCCGGCTTTTTCCTTGTCTGCGTCGTCAGCTTCCTGCTCCGCGTCATCTGCGGCAAGTAACAGGGCAGGCTGGCCGGAGAAAGGAAGCAGACCGCCCGCGATTCCTGGGGACCAACTGCTGTTCGCGTCTATGGATGAGCCGATGACGGCATCACTTCGGACTGCGTGGTCGGAAAATCCGGGGATCCCGGAGATAAGGCTCATGACGCCCAGCGCCACGAGGCATAACGTTACCAATGTTCGTCTCATTTCTCAGCTCCTCTGCATTTATTTGTATCGATCTCGGGTAGCTCCGTCAGCTTCGCGCACGCACCTTGCCTTAGAAGGCAAAGTTCATGGTGAATTGACCCGCTAAAATAGGATCGATCGTCTTATCAGGACGAGTGCCCCAGAAATTCCCGGGTCCGGGCACATTCCAGCCGGGAACCGACCGGTCGATACAAGCGTAATTGAACCACTTCCCCGGTCGCCAATAACCCACAAGCAAACCGACAGTCCAGCCATCCAGGAGCTGCCAGTCAAAACCTCCATCTATTTCGTAGCCCAAAGAACGGTCCGGGATATTAGGAGATCCGGCGGCGCCGTTAATAGCAAACTGCACATTGCCGTTATTGGCCGTCGCAACGAACTGCGGAGGCATGAACCCGTCGTTAGGAGATATACATGCCCACCCGTATCCGTTGGACGTCCGCTCGGCCCAGAAGAAGGTCGCGAACACATTCAGGTTGGCCGCAACAGCATAATCGAATCTGGTTGCGAGGACCATCGCGTCCCTCAAATAGCCGTCAAGCGATAGGTTGTACGCGTTGAAGCCCGAGCCGTAATTGTAGCTGAATATAAAACTGTACGGTCGGAACACATCGAAGTTGCCAAGGAACGTGTCAAATGTCGGATGATATACAAACAACGCGGATTGTTTGCCGATCAACGCGTAATTTCTCCTGTCCGGTCCGGGGGACCAGGCAAAGAGTAGAGCGACCTTTCCGGGGCCACAAACCGTTCCCAGCTCGGCCATGTAACGCCACTGCTCGGTATCCCTGGGATTGACCAACCCGGCTGAGGCCGTACCGGACAACTGATCTCGCCAATATACCCACGCTGCCTCGGCATTGAAGAAGAAACGGCCATTGTTGTACTTGGTGAAGGCCGTGCCGTGGAAGTAGTACGAATCCTGGGCAAGGGCCGTGGCCTGCGCCTGACCTGTGTAGAAAGCACCCTCAGGACCTATATGATATTTGCCGTACGCTCCGAGAACTCCTGCCTGGAGTACGCCGGAGTTGTACATGACGTACGCATCCACATCAGCGATGAACGCGCCGCTTTTGTCCGCATGATTGAAATAGGGTGCCGCAACCAAGTCATACGGATCGATGACAATGGTCGGGGAAGGTCTCGCGGGTCGGTGGACATAGATGCCCATGCCAATGTCAAGAGGCCCGTACGGCGCATTGATGAGCATTGATTCTGTTGATAGGCCGTCCGAGCCGTCATACTGCAGTCCTGTGCCGAACTTCCACGGCCGTTTCCCGATGCCGAAAGTCCCCCAGGGGAGGGCGGCCGACGCCCAGAACATGGTGAATTGGGCTTCGGAGAACGCGTTGTCGGTCCCAGGCGCGTCCAGGGTGTTGTAGTATCCTGCTTGTGGATTGTTCCATTGACCCAGACGCATTCTCCCTTTCAGTCTCACCGCTTCATTGATCTTCAACGTGGGATCGAAGAATACGTAGAAGTACGATCGACTCGCGTCCTTGCCCGTAACAAGGTTTTGAGCCAAACGTGCTCCGTTCCACCAGTAGTTCAGGTTCGCAGTTGTGGTGCCTAACCCGCGGTCCACATCATAGGGCCCGAAAAAGCCGTTAGGCCCAAGCTGATTGTAGAACTCGTATGCCCAGTTCATCGAACCGGTCATCTCGAATTCCCAGCCTTGGGCAGGAGCAGCCATGAGCGCAATGCAGACCGCACATGCGAGCGCCGTTAGCCTTGTGTTCACCCTCCTCATTTGCATTTACCTCCCAACGAATTGCATTTCATGGAATTTGCCTTGTCACAGCTAGTCAGAGCACTTTCCTGTCTTGGTTCCGTTCCCCGGCACGTCCGACGTACACACGGCAGCGGGACAACAGGCGTCGGACTCGCCATAAGACCGAAGGTGAGCCCCCCTGTTCCCGCCGGTGTCGTCTTCAATGGAACCTAAATTCCGGGTCGAAGACGCGCGTGGATGTGCTGTACTAGGTTAGGTTAACGCAGAGCAATCTCTTTGCCAACGAAATTAATTTTGATTCAAGACAGGGGTAACACGCTGATATAATATGGCAAATAGATTGTGGTTCAGGTTGCACGGCCCTCCCGAAAGGCAGGAATTTCCCTACGCTCGGGTAGGAAACTGCTCGCGGTTCGTACTTGCTCGTAGGCGAATCGCCCAAGAATTGGCCCTTTGAGTTCCTACGAAAGTCGCCGATATGAGGTACCCCTGTTCGGGTTTACGTATGGGGAGGTTTGGAGGGGAGATCATAGGCGTTAAAATAAGTTGAGGGTCACAGTTCAAACCGTTGTGTCATGGCTAGTTTTCGCTTTCTCGGCGAATGTGCCAGCCTTTGGAGGAGGTGCTC
>JBMOME010000329.1:0-34884 GCA_049323095.1 Thermodesulfobacteriota bacterium | reverse complement strand
GGGAAAACTTTTTTTATTACAAAAAAGTTTTCCCCGGACCCCTTTCAAAAAACGCCACCTGGCGAGCGCAGACCTCTCGCGTCGTGAAAGCCGGTCTTCGCAATAGCCTGTTAGCTACGAAAACTCGCCTTAGAAAAGGGGATAAGCCTTCAAGCAAATTATGACTTCACGGTCTCTGAGGTGAGGGACGAAGGAGATCACATGAGCGTTGCAGATCCGTGGAAACCATTCCGGGAGGTCATGCAGACCCCTTGGGACCATGTTGCGAGCTGGAAGCGACAAAGCGGACGGAAGGTGGTGGGGCATCTGCTCCCGGATGTGCCCGAGGAAATACTCCACGCAGCCGGCCTCTTGCCGGTCGCGATCGAAGGAGGCGGTGTCCAGGCATCCCATGCGCAGGCTCTTATTCCGTCATATACCTGCAACCATGCAATGGGTGCGATGGAAATGGGCCTGCGGGGCGAATTGAGCGTCCTGGACGGAATGGTCATCCCCTATGTCTGTGATACCACGAGGAATCTCTTCCATATTTGGAACACGAAATTCCCCAATATGGCAAACGAGTTCCTCAGGATGCCCAAACGCTTGGACTATCCGGGGGTACGAGCTTACCTGGCAGCCGAGTTTTCCCGCCTCTTTGAGTCAATGGCCAAAGTCTCCGGGAAAGCTGTGGGTTCACGAGAGCTTGGAGAGAGCGCCCTTTTGTATAATCGGAGCAGGGCCAGGCTCAGAGACGCGTACGACTTGCACCGGACCAACCCTTCAGTCTGGACTGCGGATAAGGTGCAGCTCCTCATCGGATCATCGCTTAGGGCACCGAGGGAAGAGCACTTGAAGTGGATGGATGCGCTCCCGTGGAACGAGAAAGGCTCAACAGCTCCAACGGATCGAATCCCGGTCTATGTCCGTGGCAAGGTTTGGGACCCGCCGCAGATCCTCGAGCTCTTCGATCAATTGGGCCTCATGATCGTGCGGGACGAAATCGTAACCGGCTGGCGATCCATCGCTCAGGATGCACCGCTCAACGGCGATCCCATAGCTGCCTTGGTCGAGCGGCATATGGCCACCATCCCTTACACCGGTTATCATGAAAGCCCGGAACGCATGGTTGGCAAATTTGTGGAACGAGTGCGTTCAAGCGGCGCCAGTGGTGTGGTTTTCCTTAACCCGAAGTTCTGCGAAGCTGCCGCGTTCGACACTCCCGACTTCCAGAAAGGGCTGGAGCAGGCACAAATCCCCAGCTTGATCCTTGAAACTTCCACGCGGGGAGTTTCCTTGGGTCAGGTACGTATAAGGTTGGAAGCATTCCGCGAAATGATTGGCCAGGAATTGCCCTGACGGAGACACTCATGCAGCCAATAGAATCTCTAAAGCTGATTAAGCAGATCGTCATCGATTACTTCACCGAAGCACACAGTGCTCGCCAGAACGGCAAACCCGTGGTGTACGTGAACGTGTTGACGCCCGTGGAAATTCTCTACGCGATGGACATGTTTCCCATATACCCGGAAAACCACGCGGCAATCCTCGGGGCTCGCAAAATGTCTCCGGATGTCGCGCCCGCGGCTGAAGCCATGGGCTACCCCATCGACCTCTGTTCGTACGCCCGGTGCGATTTCGGCGCGATCAAGACGGGCCTGAGCCCGACCTTTGGTTTGCCCAAACCTGACCTTCTCCTCGTTTCAAACTGCCAGTGCGGAACGCTTGCAAAATGGTTCGAGGTGGTCAGCCGACATTATCAGGTCCCCATGGTGCTGATCGACGTGCCCCATTCAGGTGAAGGTGAACCCGATCCCGCGGCTGAACGGTACGTCCGGTCGCAACTGGAGGATCTGGTGGGCGTGACCGAGAAGATCACCGGTAAAACTCTGGATGAAGAGCGGCTCAAGGAGACCATCCGCGTTTCGCAGAAAGCCTCGGAACTGTGGACAAGAATGCTGATGCTCGGCGCGAACGTTCCCGCGCCTTTGACGGTATTCGACCAGTTTGTTGCAATGTTTCCCATCGTATCGCAGAGGGGCACCCAGGCCGCAGTGGATTTCTATCAGGCCCTGGTAAACGAGCTGGAGCAGCGGGTAGCTCAAGGAATTGGAGCAGTGGAAAACGAACGCTTCCGGCTCTACTGGGACAACTTGCCCATTTGGCCGGAAATGAGGGCGCTCTCCACGTTTCTGTCAGACCACGGCGCGGCCGTCGTCACGTCGATCTATACGTGGGCTTGGAGTCAGCTCGCGGTGGGTGAGGACGATCCATTCCGTGACTGGACAGAGCAGTACCTGTACCAAATGAACTTGCACTTGAACAAACGCATCGAGCACTATTCACAACTCGCACGAGAATTCAAACTCAACGGGTTCCTGTACCACTCGAACCGAAGCTGCAAATACCTCTCGCAAGATATTCCGGAAGTACGGCGGGCCGTCACCGAAAAAACCGGCGTCCCTGGAGTCATCGTCGAAGCGGACCACAACGACCCCAGACTCTATACCCTCGAATCCATACAAAACCAGATCGGCACCTTCCTCGAACTCATAAGCGCAAAGAAGGTCCAGGCCGCGAGTTAGAAATCTGCAGAGGCCCCTTGGGCAAAAGGGGCCTCTCCCCGCCCCCCCGGAAAATCTCGTCTGACACTAGATCGCCGCCGCAGTCCTTCACAACTGAAAATGCTGTATGTCCTCATTGTCGTAATTGTAGAACTGAACTTGCTCGTCGAGGTTGACCCGAAAAACATATCCCGCTCGCTGAGCTTTGGCGCTGAAATTACGGTTACGAAGGAGGAGTCTCAGGAGATCGGAGATCTTCGGCACATCCCTGTCAAGAAGCTTAAAGCAAACGATGCAGAAACGCCTGTCTGCCCGTGTTCGTCTCCAAAAATGACTGATATTGATGGTGATAAAGGATGGTTGCCGTTGCTTTGCCAGGAGCGTAGGAATAGCGTCATCCCTGATGAGTGTTCCCGGCCGCAGGTCGGTCACGGAACAAACGGCGCCGCGATACCATGCGGCAATAGACGGTTGTAGTTGCCGACCAAGTAATTGTTCATCGAGTACGATCACTAGGCGGCAGCTCGCTTGGCGGCTTTCTTATTCGACAGACTTCTCTTGAGTTTCTTGCCCAGTTCTTTTGAAACCTGAATAGCTTCAAGAATTGCTTCCCGTGGTACTCGCCCCCGATAGCCTCTGACGATGGAGTCAATGCTTTCGCCGGCGTCTATTCGGGTCAGAGTTCCTGCTATCTCGATACGAGTATACTTAAAAGTTGGTTTTCCCCCGCAAATTCCCTTAGCTCGCACCACGTGCTTGCCCAGAGGGTAATACTCATAAGGCTCGCCGCCCACGAATTCGGTTATCAGTTTTGTCATTGCCGCGGCCCTCTTCGTCCGCTTTTCGCTGGTTTATCAAAATGCAATGTACCACGCGCAAAACGCCGAAGCAAGCACTCAAGAACATACTCTACTCTCGGTCACCGGGAATCACAGGTGAATAATTCGTATACAACGTCGCCTTTCGTGCGCCCTATCTTGGAGCCCTCTCCAGCAGTTGCCGCTGAATCAGGTCGAGGAAGGCTTCGGCCTCTTCGCGGGTGAAGAGGCAGGCTGATGCAGCCAGCGCAAGGTTCAGCCTATTTCGGAAGAAGTACACGATTAGAAGCAGATGTGTGTTGGACAGGAGCTTGTATCCGATTCCGTAGACTTGGAGCGCTTCAGCTTCGCCAACCTGTATGAGACACGAATTAGCGGTTGGGCGCCCGTTTTTCTCTTCAGGCCAGATCACTCCCAGGAGCGTCACCGCGACGGAGACCTGATGTTTGTTGGAAATAAAGTGCACTATTCGCCGTCTGGCTTCATAGGGCAATCGTCTGAGGGCGCTGTTCATGCGCACCACGTTTTCATAGAATTCCAGGTCCATGTGTTTCCGGAACTGGCTGATTCGGGCCGTTGAGATGAGTCGCGCAAATTGATCGGCATCTTGGCGCTGTTCCGGCGTCGATCTGAAATAGAGCAGACCGCTGTTGTTGGCTGTGTCCAGTTCCTGGCGACGCCCTCTCATGTTCACACTGATGGAGGTGGTGAGCACACCGGGTTGAACACCTCGGTCACGGTTCCAGATGTCGACCGCCAGAGCGGTTGATGCTGCCAACGCATCGATAAGCGAAGCGCCTCGGGCTTGAGACGCTTTCATGATCCGTTCCGTTTCCTCTTGTGACAGGATCCTTTTCGTTTGGTGCTGCCGTTGATCCGTAGCCTCGCCGGCGCCCTTCGGTAGCGAAGATCTGGTGAACACAGGTGTCAACGAATTTCGCGCGCTGAAGAACAGGTCCTTCCACGTCTTCTTTCGCGGTCTTGCCATGCGTTTCTGGGCTGTAGACATGCCCTGTTCGTAGCAGGAAGCTCCAGGCTTTTGCCCGGTTAGAAGTTCGTGGTACGTGAGGAGTATCTCCCTGCCGAATTCCGCGGCTGTTCCGCCATCACCGGCAGAATGATGCATGACGGGGCAAACGACGTAAAAATCGTCTGAAAAACGGAAACAGTGGCATTCAGCCGGCAGCTCTCGAAGGAGGTCCCACTCCCTGTCCAGGCGAGGGGTCATGCGGCTTAGCACCGCGTCCATGGGCGTTTGTGAAGCAGGAGTTTCCTCCATCGAATGGACGAACACAGGGAATTCCAGATCAGGCCGAGGCTCCCGGTAAAGAAAATACCCCCCACGCTCTTTTACTTCTCGTAGACACGTCTGAAAGTGGGGGTAAGCCTTAACTGCGCGATGAGTGGCTTCCACCATGAGCTCAAGGTCCACAGGGCCCTGGAGTTCCACGCCGATGACAATCACGTTCTTACTGTTGCCCCGTGCAGAAAGGGCAAGCATCTCGGAGAGAGGATCGAGCCGTGTGGCTTCTTGGGGCATATTTGGAGGGTTTCTCATGGGCATTTGCGCAATACAGGCGCACATGCGGCCGCGACTTACGAGAAGCCTCGCTCCAGCCGCTGTAAGGCCTTTCTGATCACTTCAATGGTGACGCGAGGCACTTTGAGGCTTGGCATCTCGTCCAACGTCACCCAAGCAGCCTCGGAAACATCCGACGCTGCGGTGAGGACCCCTGCCTTTACCGAACAAACATAGTCCGCCAGTACGTAATGATACTGTATACGGCCGTCTTTATCAGGGAATATTCGCTCAACCAGATCAACCAGGTCGAGCGGTTCCACCTCAAGACCCGTTTCCTCGGATGCTTCTCTCACCACCGCTTCTTTGATGGTTTCGCCGACACGCACAAGACCGCCGGGGATGCTCCACTGGCCTTTCGCAGGAGGATTACCACGCCTGACCAGCGCAACTCGACCGTCAAGGACGATCACCGCTCCCACACCTACCAGAGGCCGAGACGGATATTCTCGAGGCGTTCTAATTTCTTCCGTCAAAAGCTCTCAACTCCACAAACGAACCCCGGAGCATGATCGAGAGCACCGGCTAAAAGATCACCTCCGGGGTATGATAGCTATCTCGTTGACTGATCCTGTGCCTGTTTGATCAGACCTCCTGGAAGAAGTAGGGCTTCAGGCACTGCACACGCTCTGCGTAGTCGTCGGGATAAAGGAACCAGGTGGCCGCGCTGAATGAACTCAGCAGCGAGTTCCCATCCTGAGGCGTAAAGCAGAAGCCGATTACTTCGTGGCCGTTGCGCACCTCAATGCAGGGCTCGACGATCACGGTCTGATTGAGAATCCTCCCAAAGTACCCGTGGTCGCGGCCGAATGAGAAGACTTCGCATGCGGACTGCTTCTTGGTAAGGCTGATGCGGTCGTCCGCTGCAAATCGTCGGATCACTTCTTCTTTCGTGACCGCTCTCTTGAGCTTCAAGGTGAAATAAATGCAGTGCATGTACTGGGTATTGGCCTTGAGCGCGGAAGACCACAAATTCAATTCCAGAGCCTTGGTCTTGAAAAGGTGATATGCATCGCGCGCGTGGTGCGTTCCGAAGATCGGATCACCGTGTTTGCCGACATCAGGAGACGGAACAAAGCCTTTGACCTGGCTGATGTCGTTGGCGCGCCTGATGCACAGGAATCGCCCTTCTTCGAGGTTGTCGTCTCCATCCTCCAGGGCCACGGTGTTGATCAGTGCGCATAAATTGTGAGTATTGCAGCTCACCACTTGAATGAACCGGTCCTCTCCAATCTTGAGCGCTTCATCATTGATGCCGCGGGCATACATCTTGCCGAAACCGAATTCGCTCCCCTGTGCGATGAATCCCTTCGTCGACTCCAGGTATTTCTCGTAGAATTCGTTCTTGTTCGAGATACCGACGCCTGAAGGCGTGCAATCAATCACCACGTCGGCTTTTTCCAGGGCTTCCTCGTGCACCATAGCAGGCTTGAGATCCAGGGCCTCGAAATCGGAGACCTTGTGTTCGTCCACAACCAGTTTGGCTCCTCGGCTGATCAGCGCCCGGATCTTCGGCAAATCTCTTACCACAGGCGAGCGTTTGTGAAAGGTCACTTCGCTGAAGCCTGCCTGATCCTTGAATGAACAGAGCAGACCAATCAACGGTTCACCGATGGTGCCAGTGCCCACCACATGAACTACGCTCTTGCTCTTGCTCATGGTGCGATGCTCCTTTCTCAAGAGTATGTTGAAGGTTTGTTTGAATAAAGGCTATTGAAGGATTCAATCAGGAGAATCCTATGCGTTTACGCTAACAGTTTTTGTCCGCACACGCAACAGGATTGCCGGACCTGCATCTATAGCGGTTCACGAACGTAATCACGGATTCACTCGTGGGTGCTCCCGCGAAACGCGGGACTGGTTTGTCTAGCAGTGCGACGCCATTCCGACAAATCCTTTGCGAATCACTATATCCATTCTCGAAATCTTTTTCGGAATTGGATCGCACTCCCAGCCGAAGCGACACCAGCCTTACCAGTTATCTGAACGTTACGTTCAGCAGACTTTGTCCGCGTTCCGGAGTTCCCCGAAGGGGAATACTGTGAGTAGTCCCGCGCATCGCGGGATGAAACCCAGGGGAAGTCGTCCCCCCGATAATCCGGAGAACGACCCTGAAAGGGTCGACCCTTTCAGGGTCGCAAGAAACTTATTCTTTGTGCTGCGTACCACGGGTTTCATCCCGCGGGACGCGGGACTACTCAAGGGGCTCCCCCTTCGGGGGAAAGACAAGAGCCAGAGCTCATTTTGCGATTATTTTTGGGACCCCACTATATATCGATGGAAAAGCCGTATATGCCCCGCGTGGTCACTCCCGCGAACCGCGACGCCCCGAAAAAGATCCGGATGTGGCAAATGGTGACGAGTCAAGTAGGCTAAAAGAAGGGCAGCCAGCGCCGCAAGGTACCTCGTTTGCGCTTCGTATCTTGCTCCTCGGCCTCTGTCGGTTCCTCGTCCGCTGCTGCCTCCCTTTCTTTCTCGCGGACCGGAACTCTGGCAGGTTGAGGGCTTTCCGCTTCGCGAGCCCGCTCGACACCACGCGCCGGCTCCTCGCCAAAAAGCTCCGGAGCTTCCGCAGCCTCCGGTCTCTGAGCCGGCGCCGCGCCGGATTTCCGTTTGGGCCTTCGGCGACGCCGCGGGGCTTTCTTGCCCTTCTTGGCTTCCTGTGCCGCGGCTTCTTTTTCCGTGCCTGCCGCGGCTTCTGCAGGTACCGCTTCGCCGGGAGCTTCACCCGCAGCTGCCTGCGGTGCGGCCGGACGCTTAATTGCGTTGATGGAAACCTCGCTGGTGAGCGCCACTTCTTTGGTGACAACAATCACGCGGCCGTAAGCATCCTCAAGCTCCACCAGAAGTGCTCGCATTTTGTTCAAGAGATATTCGGCAACCTTTGGCGGGACTTCGGCGCGAACCTCAGAAACATCAGGCTTGATCACCAGCGACTTAATTTTGCGATACACGGAAAGGGCCACCATCTCAGGCGACCGAACCTTGCCGGATCCTTGGCAATAGCTGCACTCCAGATATTCGCCGGTCCCCAAAGAAGACTTGAGCCGCTGGCGTGACAGTTCCAGCACGCCCAAGGCGGATATCCTGAGCACCTTGGTCTTGGCTCTATCCTTTTTCAATTCCGCCTTGAGGGCCTTTTCCACTTCCAGGTTGTGTTTCTTCAAGGCCATGTCGATGAAATCGATAATAATTATCCCGCCCAGGTCCCGTAGGCGCAGTTGCCGTGCGATTTCGGGGGCAGCTTCCATATTGACGCGAAACGCGGTCTCTGCGACTCCCTTTTCCCTCGTCGCACTCCCCGAATTCACGTCCACTGTAACAACCGCTTCCGTAGGCTCGATGACGATGTAGCCGCCGGACTTGAGATTGATCCGTTTCTGATGGATCTGCTCGACCTGCTCTTCTAATTGGTACTTGTTGAAGATCGGCCGTTTCTCCTGGTAGAGCTTTACCAAGCCCTCGTATTTCGGCATGACTTCGCGGAAGAACTCTTTTGCCTTGTTGTACACGAATTTGTCGTCTACGAGGATCTCGTTAATTTCCGGCGTGAGGTGATCCCGAATGGACCGAATCACCAAGTCCTCTTCCCGGTAGAGGAGCGCAGGCGCGGTGACCTGATTGACCTCCTCTTCTATGGTTTTCCATAGCTTGAGCACGTAAGAGAGATCTCTAGTGAGCTCCGTCTTAGACCGCCCCAAACCGGCTGTGCGAATAATGCAGCCCATGTTTTCCGGGATCTTGAGCTGCTTTACGATATCTCTTAGTTTATCGCGCTCGGCCTCGTCCTCGATCTTCCGCGAGATCCCTTGGAGGTCGGACCCGGGCATCAGCACCAGATATCGCCCGGCAAGCGACACGTTGGTCGTGAGACTCGCGCCCTTCGTAGAGCGTGCTTCCTTGGTCACCTGCACGATGACCTCGTCGCCTTTTTTGAAGACTTCCTCTATGCGAGGTCGTTTGCGGCCTTCCGTGAACGATTCGGGAAGGTATGACGGATGAACGTCACTGATGGGCAGGAAACCGTTCTTTTCCGCCCCATAGTCGACGAACACCGCCTGCAAAGAAGGCTCCACCCTCGTAATGACTCCTTTGTAGATGTTTGCAAGGGTGGCCTCATAGGTTTTCACCTGCACATCCAATTCATCCAGAAGACCGTCGGATACTACCGCGACGCGACATTCCTCCGGATGAACGGCATTGATCAGCATTTTCATGGCCATTCCGATTCTGTTTCCTTCACGTAGTTTTCGGGTGGAAGCCCTGGAAGCCGACTACCGAGCCGGAACGAACGCTCCGGCCCCGAAGCCGCATCACTCTATAAGGCTTTTGATCTCTTTCCACAATTCCTTTTTTCCCTGACCGCTTCGGGCCGAGAAGGGAATTACAGGAGCGTCGTGATTAAGCTCTTTCTGAATTGCTTGGCGCCGAGCTATCATCTCCGAGCGAGAAATCTTGTCCGCTTTGGTGGCTGCAATGACCAGCGGGATGTCGTGATGGCGCAGGAAGTGTGCCAGTTCCTTATCTCCGTCCGTGAGCCGCAGCCGTGAATCGACCACCATCACCATGCCTGCCAGTTCACTCCGCTGAGTGAGATAAGTCTCCACCATGGGACCCCATTTCTGCCTCACCTCTAGGGGCACCCGCGCGAAACCGTAGCCAGGCAGGTCCACAAATACAAAGGCTCCGTTGATGATGAAGAAATTGAGTTTCCGGGTATGTCCGGGGGTCTTGGAGGTCTTCACCAGATTTCGTCGGCCCACGAGCGTATTGATCAGCGAAGATTTGCCCACATTGGACCTTCCGCCGAAAGCCAGCTCCCTCAGGCCCAACTTGGGGTAGTCCTTCTGATGTTCAGCAGAAGTTACATAATCCGCGCTCAGAATCTTCATTCACCGACTTCCGTCGTCCGGAACACAACACCACTGACTTGCATTCGTGTCTTTATATGCGCTCGCGCGATCCTATCGTTCTCAGTATCGGAAACCTGCCCTTTACGCATAACTCTCATCACGGAGCGCAATCATCGGGTCTCAAAAGATCAAAATTTCACCTTACACATTTATGGTTTGATTTATTATATCCTGCAAGGACGTTGGGAGGAAGGGCATGAAAAA
This sequence comes from Thermodesulfobacteriota bacterium, assembly GCA_049323095.1. Lineage (GTDB taxonomy): Bacteria > Desulfobacterota > Desulfomonilia > Desulfomonilales > Desulfomonilaceae > VGSG01. The sequence goes on along the minus strand of JBMOME010000329.1, from coordinate 24,827 downwards.
ACAAATTATTCGCGCGGCGGCTGCCGGCCTGCCCGCGGGACCTTACTCGCAGGCAGTAGCGGTAGGTGATTGGCTCTTTGTTTCCGGGGAAAAAGGGGTCGATCCCGGCACAGGCGAGATTGTGCAGGGGGGAGTGAAAGCAGAGGCTCGTCAGGCGCTCGCCAACATCAAGGCCGTCCTGGAAGCCGCGGGCTCTTCTTTGCACGATGTGGTCCGCTGCGTTGTGTACCTGGCTGATAGCGAGCAATTCGAGGCCCTGAACGAAGCGTACGCGGATTTCTTCCCTTCCGATCCACCGGCCAGGAGCACCGTGATTGTGGCAGGCTTGCCCATGCACTTGCAGGTGCTCATTGAAGCAACCGCGATTCGCGGGTGCGGCACTTAATGAGCTGCCACTATTTCAGCACGTGTCTGAACTGACTCTTCGGAATAGGAGGTTGTCTCAATACTACGATCCCACTCGAGATCGTGCTACGATTGCTGAAATCGGCCCAACTGGGTCGCCCCGACGTCACACGTCGGGGTCGCGCAGCGACAGGAGGTTCATTCGGGCAGGCTTTGGATTTATTGCTCGACAAGTTAGCAAGAGAATAAACCTCCTGTGCCTTGGGCACCGGGACGTATGACGTCCCGGCCACCCACGCATCGTAGTTCGAGGTTCCAAGTGCCAGGACTTTTGAGACGGCCTCAATACCACCACCCTCCCTTAACAATGGGAGCACACAAGACGAGCATCGATGAGCTTTGCGCTCAAGAAGAGGCTGCTCCGCGCCGTGTACGACCTCTATGACCGTGAGGTGCGACGCTTCCCCGCGGCCTGCCGAAAAGACTGCTCTGCTTGCTGCACCAGGAACGTGCTCGCCACCACTTTGGAGGCGGCGTACGCGCGTGAAGAACTCACGGAAGTAAGGCTCCAAGAGCTTTACAAGCTGATTCCGCCCGACTCCCAGGAAAACAGGCTGCAGCCGAAGCTCACCGTCAATGAGCTAGCCGGATACTGTCTACGCAAGGATGAGCCGCCGCCTGAATACTCGTTACGGCATTCAGCACCATGCCCGTTTCGGAATGCAGATGGCTGCGCTATTTACGAAGTTCGACCGTTCGCGTGCCGAAGCATGTGGTCCACGCGCGTATGCGCGGATGACGGAGAAGCTGAAATGCCCGCGCTCCTCGTGACGCTCAACGGGGTCTTCTTTCAGGTTTTGGAACACCTGGATACGGGAGGGCTGTACGGCAACCTGCTCGACCTTCTTGAGTTTCTTGGCAACTCGGACGTGGGGATAGCTTATGGATCGGGAGAAGAACTCGATGCGACCGCGAGTCTGCTGAATACCCAGCCCAACCCAGGCTTCATCGTTCCCCCGGAACATCGGCGGGAAATCGCGCTGGTCATCGGAACGCTATGGGCGCACGACGTGGGAGGCATCTCGTTCCGAGAGGCCCTCAGTCGATTGAGACCTGGACGTTAGAAAGGGGTAGATGGCGGAGGTGCATGGGAATCGAACCCACCCAGAACGGTACTAGCGCTCTGCTTACGGTTTTGAAGACCGCGGAGCCCACCAGGACTCTACCACCTCCGTGAGGTCAATGATTGACAGCATTGTGTGATATACACACTTTCAGCCTTGGATGGAATCTTTTTCCCCTACCGGATTACTATGATAACATCTACAACGGAATTCAACCCCCCGGACTTGCTCCGAAGGAGGAATATTACCAATGCCAAAAGACTTTGTTCATCACTATCATTCGCCTCTGGTGGGGTGGCTGGAGCTCAGGGCGTCCGACGATGGAATCCATGCTGTCGACTTCGTAGGGAAACCTTCCCGACCCACGAATGGAACAAGCCATCCGCTTTTGGCCAAGCTCGTTGCCGAGCTGGATAAGTATTTCGCAGGCGGCCTGGCTAAGTTCACGCTCCCTGTGACACCAAAGGGCGGAACACCATTTCAACGTCGCGTCTGGTCGGAACTTCTCCGCATCCCGTACGGCCAAACCGCCTCGTACGGAGAGATTGCCGAGCGCATCGGGAAGCCTCTGGCTTCCCGCGCAGTGGGGTCAGCCAATGGGGCAAATTGCATACCTATCCTGATCCCGTGTCACCGAGTGGTCAGATCCGATGGCGGCCTGGGCGGGTTCGGTTCCGGCACGCATATAAAGAAGCGGCTCCTGGACCTGGAGGGAGCCAGGGGCAGGTGGTCGTAAAGCCGATGAGGTTGCACGCGTTGCCAGAAATTTTGTCCGATACCAGTCGGCCCGAATCCGTTATTCCTGCGGAAGCAGGAATCCAGCTTTTTCAATATGTTCTGGGCCCTAGCTTTTACATGAAAATGCCCGACCCTCAATAGACAGGGCAGCTCTTGATTGGTGCCACGGATGTGTCCCTGCCTCGCGGGACTCATCCGTGCACGGACGAGCCTAGCGGCACGTCCGTGGCACCAGACTCGCGAGCATATTTTCATGTTTCGTTGTGACCGATAGATCATGGTCGTTTGCCGGGGTAACGGGGAAGGAATAGGCCACTACTTCTGGCAAATGCTACAAGCGTAAAGAATCGATTTGCTTCTCCATGAGCTCTGCCGCGGACCTCAAAGTCGCCGCGTCCAAAGCGAACTTCGCGCCGGCTGTGGCAAAGAGGTGAGGGATCGGCAGAGTTCCGCCTTTTGAAAGCGCCTGCCTGTACGCTTCCACCGCGGCATGCCGGTCCTCCAGGGAATTGCCCCAGATCTGGACTGCACCCAGCTGCGCGAGCCCATATTCCACGTAATAGAACGGCACCGTGTGAATGTGCAACTTACGTTGCCAGCCCGTGGCCAGTTCCTTTTCCAGGCCGGTCCAGTCAATCCACGTGATGAAGCGGTTCCACGTTGCTGCGAAGGCTGCGTCACATTTTGCTGGGTCCTGAGCCTCCTGCGGATTTTCGTACACCCAGTGCTGGAAAGCGTCCACCACTGCCATGTAAGGCCAAAAGAGGATGCTTTTTTCCAGGTGATCCACAAGGGCCCGCGCGGTGTCGGACTCGCTGTAAAAACCTCCCTGGGCCTTGCTCAGATAAGGCCCCGCAAGCAGCTCCATAGCCATGGATGCCACTTCGGCAAATTCCATGCCCACCCCGCGCTGCTGATAATACGGCAGGCGGGAAACCTCGAAATCGTGGAACGCATGGCCCGATTCGTGGAGCAATGTCTGCACGTCATCGTGAATGCCCACGGCATTCATGAAAATGAATGGTCGTTTCGCAGCCGCGAAGTGAGTGCAATACCCACCGGGAGCCTTGTTTTTCCGATTTTCCAGGTCCAGAAGGCCTTCATTTAGCATGACGTCGAAATAGTCCCCGAATTGAGGAAGGACCTGATGGAATATCGTAGAACACCCTTCTTTGAGCTCGTCCGCCTCTTTGAAAGGTTTTAGCGGACCCCGTCCCAGCGGATCTACGTCCATGTCCCAGGGACGGAGGGATTCTAAGCCCATCTGCCGGCGGCGGCGCTCGCATATGCGTTCCGCGACCGGCACGATAGCTTCCTGGATAGCTTGGTGAAATGCCTTGCAATCGTCAGGCGTGTAATCAAAGCGGAGCATGTCCTTCCAACGAAACGAGCGATAGTCAGCGAAACCCGCGTTGGCCGCGATTCTGCCGCGCAGGCCCAGGAAATCCTTCCAGAGATCGCCGATGCTTTCCCAGTCGCGGAGCTGGCGTTGCAGTGCTAGTCGCCAGGCCTTTTCACGCATTCCTCGATCAAGCTGCTGGAATACGGGCCGCAGTTGGGGAATGGTTACCTCTTTTCCTTCCCACTCGACCGTTTGGCCGCCGATGATTTTGTCGTATTCGTTGCAGAGTTTTTCTTCATCCGTGAGCAGCGGCAGGTTTTCCGCTCGAAAGAGCTCTGCCTGAGTGCGCATCTTCCGGAGCGGGATTTCGAACCCATCGGGAACATGTTGCTGTTCCAGAAGCTTTGTCTTGAGCTGCTGCTCGGCCTGCTCCGCGTGCGGAAAGATCTCGTCGAGATACCGATGGAAGCGTGTTTCAGCTTCCTTATCCGCGGTATTTTGTGTCGTGGCTACGTACAAGCGGCTGTGGGTTTCATCGACCAGTTCGGCCAGGCGGGTCCAGTCTGCAAGAAAGGCTTCTACATTATCCGCGGTGAGCGGCCTCTTGGCCAGCTCTGCGTAATAGGGTTCAAATGGGTCCCATGACCAGTCCAGCGTTGCTGTGGCATTCTGAGGAAGCGAATCAAACATCCACAACTCCTTCTCGGCAGCCATTCAGTCACCCGGGGAATACTGTCCTTGCGAGCGCAGCGAAGCAATCTCTGCCTTTCAGCGCTGAGATTGCTTCGTCCCCCGGATCGGGTCCGGGGTCCTCGCAATTACAGAGACGGCCGAAGTCCCGTGGGTAACTGAATGCTTACTTTCACAGACTCGCGACATACTTATTTCTGGAAGCCGTATATCGGCCCGAGATCCAAGATTCCTGTCAGTTCATCCAAGGACTTGCGGGTCTCATTGATTAGGCTTGGGTCCGCAAGATCGTGTACCTGAAGCTTGTCCCGATAATGTCGTTCTCCCCAGGCAATGAGCCTATGATAAAGACCATCGCTGAACATGATCCCCTGATGGGTCGATGCAAGCTCCTCTTCGGTCAACACCACTCTGAGCCGTAAACATGCCGGCCCGCCGCCGTTCTTCATACTCTGTCGCACAACCACGAAATGGACTCGGGCAATAGGGTTGTCGCCCGCTTGTATCCGTTCCAGAGCTGCTCGTGTTCTCGGATTCTGTTCGCTCTCCGCTGGAGCGATCAAGCTCATGGTGCCATCGGAAAGCGAAACAAGCTGGCTATTGAAGAAGTACGTCTGCACAGCTTCTTGAAGCGAGACTTCTTGAGAGGGCACATCAATGAGGATCAACTCTTCTCCACAGAGGTCAAAGAACTTCCGCTTCAATTCATTCAAGCCCGACTCAGGTTCGTACAAGGCTTCCGCGTGATACAGAAAGACGTTTTGATTCCCTACTGATATCACGTCGTTATGGAAAACGCCCGCGTCAATAGCTTCCGGGCTTTGTCGGGCAAACATGGTCGCGGTCGGATCGAGTCCGTGGAGCCGGGCGATTGCTTGCGACGCTTCCAGGGTCTGGCGCGCCGGGAACCGCCGAGGTCCTTGATCGGCACGATCAAAGCCTGTTCGGCCGTAAACAAAAAGCTCAATCCCAGGTGCGCCGAACGAAGCGCACAGACGCATATGGTTCGCAGCGCCTTCGTCGGAGAAATGCAGGGCTCGTGGCACTGGATCATGATGAGCGAAGAGCGACTCGTTTGGGAAAATCTTCTTGAGAATCGCGGCCGTAAACGGAGGTTCGATGGATCTATGAAACTGGCTCAACAAGTTCGCGGGTGTGAAGTGCACTCGCCTATCGGACGCATCCGCGCTGGGCGATACTGTGGCAGCATTCGCAGCCCACATGCTCGATGCGCTGTAACATGAGGCAAGGATCTGCGGGGCCTGCTTTGCAGCTTTTTCGGCGATTTGCGCTTCTGAGCCGCTAAATCCCAACCTTCGCAAGGTATCAAAATCCGGCCGCTCCTGTGGCGGCAACACACCCTGCTTCACACCCAGGTCCGCGAAGAATTTCATTTTGGCGAGCCCTTGCAGCAGGGCAGCCCTTGGGTTGGACACGGTCAAACCGTGGGCCATGGACGCAATATTCCCGTACGAGAGCCCACTATAGTTGTGCGTAGGCCCCACTAACCCATCAAAATTCACTTCAAATGCACGACCGGCCATGATCCTGTCCGCGTTCACTTGGTGCAAGCTCAGCCTAGCACACTTCAAAGCGCGGCGGGTGACACTATATCGTGTTCCATGTGAATTGCTTCAAGTCTGCTCTTTGAGATGGGGATCGATGAGCTTGCCTGATGCTGGAACGGCTAGGTGCAGAGGCGGTGCTCAAGGCAGTTACTGTGGCTTAGTTATGATGCTGACGATCTTGTTTATTACCTGTTTGAGTTTGTGGTTCGGCAAATCGCCGACCTTCCAGCGGATCAGGCTTTGATTAACAGTCATTATCAGGTTTGGCCTTATGAAACTATCACGCTTCAAATCCCCTCCGATGATCTCGCCTTTTTTCAGCTCAATCTGGTACGGATCGTTCTCTCTGCGCCGACTCGTTACCGGACACATAATGTAATTGCCGTCAAGTAGGTTCGCGATCACTATGGCTGGGCGGTTCTTGGATTGGCTGGCGTCCGTGAAAATGAATCTCGCTATGACTACGCTTCCTTGTTGAAATCGCTCCATGCTTCGTCCTCTTCCGGAGAATTCAATTCTTTTGACAAGGCCGAACTAGACATGAGAGCACATTCCAACACTTCTAATTGGTCGGGGGATTCACGCATGACGAAGGAAAGCAAGTCCTTTACCGCCCAGAGCCGCTCCTCTGGTACGCGACCGAGGTCTCTGTAAATCTCTTCCCTAACAGTTGAGGCCGTCATCTCAGTTCTCCTACGTCTTGCTCATGAGCCCGCTCAGAAGACGATAGATCCAGACCAGGTTTCTGTCAAGCGCTTGTCCGATAGCACAAGACTGGTTTGGATGAGAATTTGAGAGGTCGTTGGGCTCGGCATCGGGGCAACCTTCGCCTCGACGCGTAGATACGCCTCAGAGCTCGATACCAGGGAGTGGAGTGGCAGGCGCAGCGACGCTGTCCGCTTCGATCGACGCTACAGGATAGGAGCAATAATCTGCTGCCAAGTACGCGGATGGTCGGTGATTACCGCTCCAGCCGATCCCACCAAACGGAAGTTTCGAACTTGCACCCACGGTCTGGCGATTCCAATTCACCACGCCGGCACGGATCTTTCGATAGAATTCGCCGTAAAGCTCTTCATTATCGCTCAGCAGTCCAGCGGCAAGGCCATAACGAGTATTGTTCGCCTCTCGGAGCGCTTCGTCAAAATCGCTCACACGGATTAGCTGTAAGAACGGACCGAAGTATTCCTCATCAGGCCGATCGGGAACTCGGGACACATCCATGAGCCCGGGCGAAAGCAGCGCTTTGATCCCCCGAAGCGACCTCATCTCCACCAGCGACACGCCTCCGCTTTTTGCGAATCGACTCTGAACAGCGAGCAAATCAGTTGCAACTTGATCGGAGATGACTGGTCCCATGAAAGGCTCAGGATCATCGGTCCAGATTCCGACCCGCACATGACCCATCAGCTCCACGAGCTGCTCGATGAAACGGTCACCGTTCTGGCCCACAGGGACAATGAGCCGACGAGCGCAGGAGCATCGTTGCCCCGCCGTAATAAATGCTGAGATTACCGTAAGATACGCAGCCGCTTTGAGATCCGCTACCTCATGAACAATCAGGGGGTTGTTTCCGCCCATTTCCAACGCCAGGATCTTCTCCGGTTGGCCGCCGAAGGCCTGATGCAAGGCTCGTCCCACCTCAGCGCTTCCCGTGAAAAACAGGCCGTTCAGGTCAGGATGACGGGATAAAGCCACACCGGTCTGGCGGCCGCCCTGCACCATGTTGATCACACCTGGCAGAATTCCAGTTCGCTCCCACAACTCCAGGGTCTTCATAGCCACGAGGGGCGCCTGCCTGCTGGGTTTGAACACGATGGTATTTCCCGCGAGCAGCGCCGGAACAATATGGCCGTTGGGAAGATGCCCAGGAAAGTTAAACGGTCCGAACACTCCTATTACGCCATGCGGCCGGAACCGAGTGATCCCTCTCGCGGCCGGCATCTCTTCCACCTTTACGCGGCATCGATCCTGGTAAGCCTCTATGGAAACTCCTATTTTGCCGATCATGGAATCCACTTCAGTGAGCGATTCCCAGCGGGGCTTGCCGGTATCCACACAAATCGCCTCGGCCAGGCGGTCCCGTTCCGCTTCAAGCTCTTTTCCAAAAGCTTCCAGATGCCTGATTCGCGCCTCAAGCCCGAGTGCATCCCAGGATGGGAAAGCATCCCGCGCGATGCAGACCGCTTCGTGTACCTCGTCTTCGGTCGCGGCTCGTCCCTCCCAAATCACGCGGCCTGTGGCCGGATCGGTTGATGAAAAAGGAGGCCCTATTCCGCCACGCCATTCATTGCCCACAAAGTGGACTTTATTCTCCATCAGTGGGGCTCCTTTTTCGGGCTCAAGGGAGCGTAACAGACCTCGTCCCCTTCTCTCACGTGCAGCGCATCAGCTACGTGGTCACGAATGCGGGCTTCTCCATCTGACAATACTTCCAGCGATCCCATGCACGCTCGGAAGTCATGAGCAGTATTCGTAATGAGAAAGCGCTCAGACTGGATGTCTTCTCCTGTAATCCGGCCCACTGAGGCCAGTCGACGCTCTTTCGCTATGCGGATTTCGTGGGGCTGCGCTACCACGATAGGGCCCGCCTCGAAAATGTCCACCATTCCACTGAAGCGAAAACCTTCGTCTTCGAGCATCTTCAACGCAGGTTGCGTGTCGGGATGAACTTTGCCGATCACTTCCTGAGCTTCTTCCGGCAAAACAGAGATGTAGATGGGACACGCGGGCATGAGTTCCGCTATGAATCTCTTGTCTTTCACGCTGAGATAGTCCGCCTTGGGGAAGTCCATGTCAAAGAAGTGTCTGCCAAGGGCTTCCCAGAATGGGGAGTGTCCAGTTTCGTCTACTACCCCGCGCATTTCCGCAATAACGAGCGATTCAAACCGCTCGTGGTGCAATGCCATGTACAGGAACCTGAACAGCGACAGGAGCCGGCCGTTTCCGTGCTTGCGGTATTCAGGAGCCAGGAAGAGACCGCCGATTTCGCAAGGGCCGCTGTGTTCCGTCACTAGGTGCAGGATTCGGACCTCTTTGCGCACTCCAAGTGTCATGGATTCGTGAACGATATTCTCAATCCTGTATGCGTAAAATGGCTGAAACCCTCCCACTTTGGAGACAATGCAGCTCGTGCCGACAACTCTGCCGGATTCAAGGTCTTCCATCACGAAGATGTAAAGTTCTCCCCCTGGCGCTCGTGGGGGTATCTGAAAAGCTCTCAACGAGTCGGCGATCCGGATTTCGAGCAGATCTCTGTCTTTTGGCAATGAGGTGAGCCCAAAGTCGGCCATGTGAGCCAGTTCGACTAACGCATCCAGATCAGTTTCCGCGATCGGGCGAATTATCACCATGTGCGCTCCCCCTCAGAAGGTCTCGGCCACCTGAACCAGCGTAGCTTCCACAATCTCAGTCACCCTGTCGATGTCATCAAAGGTCACTGCTCCCACTGGAATAAGAAAACGGACGCGAGTCACGTGTGAGCCGCAATAGAACGCAATCACGCCCGCGCCAAAGAGCGCATGCATGAATTTCTTGACCTTTTCGGCTTCGCCTTGAAACGGAGTGCACGCGATCATGGCCCCGATGCCGTACGGGCCGGCGAGGAGCTGTGGATGCCGCGCGGCAATCTCTTGCAGGCGGCTCACGAAGTGCTCGTGCAGACGGGCGATTTTCCCTTCGGGGCCGAAATAGTCGCCCGACTTGAGCGTTCTGATGATCGCCAAAGACGCGAAGATTGCCGCGGTGCTTGCTGTAAACGTCTGGCTGATCAAACCTGGCCGAGGAACATACTTATCGCGAAAGAGCGTCGCGCAGACCTGTGACAACTTGCCTATAGTGACGATGTCCGCCCACTCGTCCAATCCATAGTGTTGAAATGCAAAGAGCGCAGGAATACGGCCGAAGGTTTGAATTTCATCCACGATGACGGTCACGCCGTTGTCTCTGAGCAGCTTCATAAGGGTCGCGAAGAAACGAGCATCCCCTGGGTAAAAGCCTCCTTCGCCCTGAACGAGCTCAAAAATCATGGCCGCGTGCCGGCCGGGGTAGCGCTTCAAGTAGCGTTCGATCGATGCAAGGGCCCGGCCGATGCTCTCTTCCGGAGCGAGTGGGTCGAAGAAGGGGACGTAATCTACCGCAACGGTCACCGGTAACCCTTCCCGATAATCCGGCTTGTCCGTTACCTGAGAAAGCGCCAGTGTGCGGCCTGCAAATCCTCCCTCAAATGCCAGGAGCCTGTCCGCGGGGCTCTTCTTCTGGAAGGCCAGCTTGAGCGCGTTTTCATTAGCCATTGCGCCGCTTGTGGCAAAGAAGCAGTGGCTGATCTGGGCTCCCTGCGCGTTGGCCGCGGTCACCAACATCCTGGCCAGATCAAGGCTTTCCTCATTCTGCTGGAGATTACCCTGCATCACGGTGTCACGAAGCGCAGCCTCCAGAGCAGCTTCGACCACAGCCGGATGCGAGTGGCCCAGGTAGTGCACCCCGATCCCGGAAATGAAATCATACTTCACACTTCCATCAGCCAGCTCAACAAGCGGGCCCTTGCCGATTCCACTTCCGAAGTACGGATAGAAGAGCGACCCACCTCGAAGTCGGCCGAACTCGTCGATGAGGTCATCATAGGTTTTCTTAAGTGCCGGATTTGGGGGACGGATACCGGTGAGCTGCTCTTGATGTGCACGAAGGCTCTGCAGAATGAGGCTTTTGGCCTCCAGGACCTTGGGGTCGCTCAGAAAGGACTCCGCTACGAGCTTCTCCATAACCATATCCCCCGTCTCGATGGGCAGTGGCCCTATAGTTCACCAGGTCGGAAGTCCCGTCAAGCCGGACTATTATGACATAAGCTTGGATGCTCTCATTGTTACGCAACACCGCCGGAAGAATCAGAAGATCTGGATTATTTCTCTTTTCCCACCACCGCAAGCTTTGGTTGAGCCGGCTTGAATTGACTCACTTTCTTGTATAGCGGGGACATGTCTCGCAGCCTTTGAATTACCGGGGGCAAGACTTTCATGAGCACGTCGATGTCTTCGTTCGTGTTTTCACAGCCGAGTGTAAAAAGGAGCGAACCCTGCGCAGATCCTGGATCGACACCCATCGCGAGCAGCACGTGGGACGCTTTAAGAGACATGGAAATGCACGCGGACCCGCTTGCCACCTGAATCCCTTCCATGTCCAAAAAGAGCAACATGGATTCGCCTTCTACGTACCGGACAAGGACGCTCACATTGCCTGGAAGTCTGCGTGTAAGATGGCCCACGAGCACCACCTCTTCGATCTGTCCCGTGACGTCCCGGATTAGGCGGTCTCTGAGAGGCGTCAGATGCGCGATGCGAGCTTCCATCTCTTGGGCGGCAATTGCTGCGGCTATGCCCATGCCTACAATTCCGGCAACGTTTTCCGTGCCCGCACGAAAGCCGCGTTCTTGCCTGCCTCCGGCCAAGAGAGGCGCAATCTTGGTACCCCTTCGAATGAAAAGGGCACCGACCCCTAGAGGGCCGTAAAACGCATTCGCGGCAAGTGAGAGCAGATCCACATTTAGCGCTTGCACATCGACCGGGATCACGCCGGTAGTGGCCACTGCGTCAGTATGGAACGGAATCTTGTGCTTTCGCGCCACCTGCCCGATTTCAGCGATATGCTGAATCGTACCGACCTCATTGTTCGCGTGCATGACGGAAATGAGCGCAGTGTTTGGCGTTATGGCTTTTTCCACGTCATCAGGATCAACCATGCCGTACTTGTCTACGGGCAGAAAGGTTATAGCTACGCCCTCTTTCTCCAAGGATCGGGCGGCATGAAGCGTTGAGAAATGCTCGATCGAAGAGGTGATCAAATGCTTCACCGGTGAGCGATTCGCCTGGAGCACCCCCTTCAACGCCCAGTTGTTCGCTTCTGTCCCTCCGGAAGTGAAAACGATCTCATCCTCTTGTGCGTGGAGCAGGCTGGCCACTCTGTCCCGAGCCTTCTCAAGGGCTTCCGTTACTTCTTCTCCCGCGGAGTAAATGCTCGACGGGTTGTGGAACCTGTCGCGAAGAAACGGGGTCATCCCGTCCACGACTTGCGGCAGAAGCGGCGATGCCGCCACATGGTCCAAATGGATTGTTCTCATCTTTTGCTACCCCCTGGTCAGGCTTTGCGGATGAGCAAGGCCGATTCATGGGCCTATGCTGATAAAATTAGTACCGCGGGGCGAAATGTCAAAGAGGAGAGCCTTGGGAGCGTTGCCGGGAGACATCGCGTCCATAAAACTCCGGCCATCTGCCAACGCCCCCGGGAATTCCTGGTTTCACGGATCTGTCCCGCGCCGCGCGGGCCTCATCCGTGCATGGACGAGCTGCCCTACGCACGGACACGCTTCCCTTGTGCGCACCAAGCATTTGTGTTAGAATCCCAGCTTATTCCGCTTGTTAAACCGAACAGCTCAGTCGCGTGAAGGAAGATCCTGCAATGAATCGTCTCGCTGTTCGCGTTCGGAGATACCCGGCATGATGCGACGTGCACTGGTAGCCTGCGTTGCTTTGGTAAATCTCATCGCACCTTGGCACGCTGCTGATGCTTCGCGCGCCCAGGACTACCTTCGAGAAGGTTACAGGGCTGCTATGGCCCGTGAATGGGACGAGGCCATTCAGTGGTACACTCGTGCAGTTCAGGAGGACGGGGCAAATCCGGACGTGTACTTCCATCGCGCGGTTGCCCTCGAAATGGCTCAAAGGCTGGACGAGGCGGCCTCAGATTATGAAAAGGTGCTCCAGCTCAAGCCCGATAATTATCTGGCGCTCGAGTACCTTGGCAAATTGTACGAGAGGAAGGGTGACCACATTAGAGCCCTGGAAATGTATCGGCGAGCTCTGCCGCTCGTTAAGAATTCCAAGTGGCGGTCCATTCTCAAGGTTTGGATGACCCAAGCCGAAGAAAAAATTAGAGAATCCAAGAAGAGATAGTAACGGGCGCAGCGATCTTCCTGCAAGGATCCTCCCCTCCTGGACGTTGCGCGACTTCTGCCGGTCGCAAGAAGTAACGTCCGTTTAGCCACGAGATGGAAATTCCAAGGGAACATAGCAAGTGAACACTTGTTCGTCATTCCCGCGCACGCGGGAATCCAGCAGTTCAACAAGCGGATAGTGGTAAGACTTTGTACCGAGCCCGAAAGACTGGATTCCTGCTTTCGCAGGAATGACGGGGTGCATCGGCCGTGAATCGGTCAGGGATTTCGACAATCACTATAATCCCGCGACCCTAGGTTTTCGCGCCCGATAAACTTTCCGAACCGATCAGCCAATGCGATCCATGCCGTCGTACAGCGAGCGGATTTCCTGTTTTAGGGCTGTTATCCTCCCGTTTTTCTCTAATATTTGTCCGACCACTTTTTCGTCGTACATCCGAATCGCCGATGTTGAGAGCTTTCCTGAACTCTCACCCACCTGCACGCCATCCGGAAGCACTTTGACTACGGTGTACACCTCGACGTTTGCACCGTCCGACGCCATACTTACCACCTGATCGCCGGGTTGAACCGTCTTCATGGGGACCTCCTTTTCAGGAATCGGCCTTGATGAAACAGGTTCGTTTTGCAGGGAGGGCTTCAGTTCGACATTCCGGCAACAGCTTGCATTGCAGAACGGCGAGCGAGCCCTCTCCCATTCAGGATATAGCGACTAGCGAGTTTGATCAACGTGTCTCTTAGGGCTAGGAGGCCCTGAGCGCGTCGACGATCTTGAGCCTGCCCGCTCGCCATGCCGGCAGCAAGCCGCCGAAAAAGCCCATCGCTGCAGCAAACGCGAGGCCGTATGCGGAAATCTGTGTAGTGAGCTTGAATCCGAAGGCGAGTTCGGAAAACGTCTGCCAGTTGAGCGTGGAAATCGTCAGCAGTTGCAGCAACGAACCGCACAGAAGGCCGACCACGCCCCCAATAAGGCCGATCAGGAGCGACTCCGCCAGAAACGCTGAGAGAATGTCCGCCCTGGTGAATCCGAGCGCCCTCAATGTGCCTATTTCCGGGGTGCGATTTGCCACAGCGGCGTACATGGTGACCATGGCCCCAAGAATGGCTCCAAGACTGAAAAAGATCGTCATGCCCATACCGAGGATCCGAATGAACTTGGCCATGATCTCGGATTGGCTACGGTAGAATTCCAATTCGCGCTTCACCTGAATCGTGAAGCGGGGGTCGCCCTGGAGTTGCTTGCTGAATTCCTGGAACTGATCGCGGCCGGGTACCCGCGCGAGGATCGCGGAGTAGCTGTTCCGGCGAAACGCGGACATCAGTTGGTCCACATCGCCCCAGATCTCGGAATCAAAGGCGGTATTCGCCGCGTCGAATATGCCCACCACCGTCCAGCGGCTTAGAGCAAATTGAGGTTGGGAGCCGACACAGCAGTTTTCTATCCGTCGCGCAATGCTGCTCCCCACGATAATTTCACGGGATCCCGGGCGAAACATCCTTCCGGCCACCAGCTTAACTTGGGGCCGGAGCGCAAAAGACTGGGGCCCAACGCCTCGGACGGTCACATGAGCTAAGGCCCCCGATTCCATTTTGGGGAGGGCCACCAGCACCAGGGTTTCCTTTGCCACCACGGGCTCGCCCGAAGGGTCCCGCTCGATCTGGGGCTGAGTCTCTATGATGGATGCCTCACCCCTGGAAATCACGCTACTTACTTCAGTCTCGGCCGATCCTCGCAAGACGATGGCATTCTCAGGGCGGCCCGTTTCAGTAAGCGTGTATTCCAGCCCTTCAGCCAGCATGAGAACGGCCACAAAGACAAACGTTACCAGGGCCATTCCTCCGGCCGTGAGACCGGTGGTAATCTTTCTCGCTCTGATATTGCGCAGACCATAGGTGAGAAGCACAGTCATCGGCCGATCCGGGGAGACTCACAAGTACGAACAAGCTTAGTACTCTGTTTCATAAGTTCGGCGACGTGTTCGGGTGCCACTGACCCAGCGTTTCGCTGGGTCAGTGCTCTTCTCGGATGTGCCTCTACCACTGACCTGAACAGGCTCAGGTCAGTGGCACCCAAGGCCATGACCGTATTTGAGAAATGGTGCACTTGCTCATGGAAGAGGTGACTCCGCAGACGCGAGAATCTTCAAGCCAGCGCCCTTTCAAGCGAGGAACGTTCGAGCCACACGTCGAAGATTACGCTAAACTCCCTGGCTATGGCCTCTTTGACCCACTCTAGGTTTACAGGCGTCTCCAAGAGTTGATTAAGGCTCACCATTCGCGCCTCGGGCATGTCACAGGAAATGATCAGCTCCTGAGGATCCACGTCCAGATCTACGTTCAGGCTAAATCCATGCGAAGTGATCCCGCGTCGAATCCGGATGCCTATCGAAGCAATTTTGTCCTGCGCGCCGGTCCAGACGCCCACCTTCCCCTCTTGTCTGAAACCCGACGCCCCGAAGTGCTCCAAAGTTCGTATTATTGTCTCTTCTAACATCGAGACATAGTCACGGATTCTTCGCCGAGGGTTCTTCAGGTCCAGTATGGGATAGCCCACAAGTTGCCCGGGGCCGTGGTACGTGGCACCCCCGCCTCTATCCACGTTGTACAGAGCCACACCGCGAGCTTTCAATTGATCTCGCGGCATGAGCACGTGAGAATCGAGACCTCGCTTCCCGAGGGTGATCGTCGGCGGATGTTCCAGCAGAAGCAAGGTGTCAGGCCCGCCGCGCAAGAGCTTCCGCTCGATGATCGCCTGCTGGCTCCTCAGCGCATCCCGATATTCGGTGCGCGGGAGGTCGACCAGGAGCACCTTTTTCAAGGCATTTCTTGCGGGGAATGCAGCCAACTCAGATCACACCCGACGGGCCCCGGTTCAATGAGGCACTCCACCAGTGCTAATGATCAGATTTTCTCCACGATCATTGCCGCGCCCATGCCTCCGCCAACGCACAGCGTGGCGAGCCCGCGTTTCACTTCAGGCCGTTTCTGCATTTCATAGAGCAGGGTCGTCAGGATCCGGGCCCCTGAAGCTCCTATGGGATGGCCGATTGCTATCGCGCCGCCGTTCACGTTAGTGATATCAGGGTTGAAACCCAGGTCTTTCTTGCATGCAAGCGTCTGGGCTGCAAAAGCCTCATTTGCTTCGATGAGATCGATATCGTTGATGGTCAGGCCTGCCTTTTCCAGAGCCTTGCGAGTGGCCGGTATGGGCCCCAAACCCATGACCTTCGGGTCCACGCCTGCGGATGCGTAAGAAAGGATCCGAGCCATAGGCTTCATGCCCTTTTCCTTCGCCTTTTCCGCGGACATCACCAGCACAGCGGCTGCCCCGTCGTTGATACCGGAAGCATTCCCGGCAGTGACGGTCCCATCTTTCTTAAACGCGGGTTTGAGCTTGGCCACAAGTTCCTTACTGGTCTGACGCGGATGTTCGTCCGTGTCAAAGACCTTGGGATCGCCTTTGCGCTGAGGAATGACAACAGGAACGATCTCGTCCTTGAATCGCCCCGACTGAATAGCTTTGGCTGCCCTGGCCTGGCTCTCCACACCGAAATCGTCCTGCTCCTCCCGTGAAATCCCGCACTGTTCCGCAACATTTTCTGCGGTGACCCCCATATGATATCGGTTGAATATCTCCCAGAGCCCATCGTGAATCATTAGGTCAACTACCGTGCCGTCATTCAGGCGGGCCCCCCATCGTGCATTGGAAATAGCGTACGGCGCGGCGGACATGTTTTCAGTGCCGCCCGCGATTATGGTATCTGCGTCACCTGCCTTGATGCACTGCGCAGCCAAAGAGACAGCCCTTAAGCCCGACGCGCAGACCTTGTTGATGGTCATTGCAGGGACTTCCTTGGGAATTCCCGACTGGATAAGGACTTGGCGGGCAACATTTTGACCCAGCCCTGCCTGGAGCACGCACCCGAATATGAGCTCTTCCACGTCAACCGGATTCAGCCCGGTCCTTTTCAAGAGTTCCTGCACCACGGTGGCCCCCAAGGTTACCGGAGAGACATCTTTCAGAGCTCCACCGAATGTTCCAACAGGCGTGCGTACTGCGTTGACGATCACAACTTCTGTCATGAATGAATCCTCCTTGGCCGTGTGCTTGGTACTTTATAGCATGAAGGTGATGTTATATGCGTTCTTGTCGGCTTGCAGGCTCACAAATAGGCTGGACAAGACCGATCTTTCAATATAAACGTCAATGGCTTGCATGGCAAACGGAAAATGCCGGCAGTAGCGGAGAGGCTCTCTTCCTATGAACATGGATGTCTGTCGGTCGGTATGGCAGGCGGCTTACATCCATTATCTCGCGGAAGTATCCCACGTTTCGTGGAGCACCCGCCTCCATTACACCGGTTGCCAAAAATAACGTCCGTTTGGCCACGAGATGGGAACTTCAAGCGGACGAAGTCAGTGAGGCTTTTTTCGTCATTCCCGCGTACGCGGGAATCCAGCAACTGAACAATTGGATAGTGGGGAACCTCGTGACAATCCTTCAAAACTGGATTCCTGCTTTCGCAGGAATGACGGAGTACAACCGCCGCCAAGCGGATAGGATTATCGGCAATCACTATAAGTACTTCCTACGCATGTGCACACTTGTATGGTTCGCCATCCTGTGTTCTGCTGGGCTCTCGTGGGCCAAACCTGCAATCCCTCCCTCCACACCTGATTCCGCCTTGCAGACAGCCCAGGCCGCGGAAAACCATGTGTTGAAATTCACCAACGCACATCGCCGTGAACACGGCTTGCGGCCTTTGGAACCTGCCAAGTCGTTAAGAGCTGTTGCCCGCAAGCACAGTGAGCATATGTGCTCCACGCGAGCCTTTCAGCATGAGTCGGACTCGTTTCCGAAAGGCTGGAGGAAGTTCCCTGAAAGGCTTAAAGCCGCGGGCGTGGGCGCGGGCGCGGAAAACATCGGGTACCGCACATGGGACCCCGATACAGAAAAGTGGGCGGCTGAAGTAGTCCACGGTTGGATGAAGAGCAAGAACCACAAGAAGAACATCCTGAACCCCAGGTACCGTTATCTCGGAGTGGGAATACTCCGCTGCCGCAATAACCTCGGATATGCGACCCAGGTTTTCTCGCCCGAACCGGGCAGATCCCGCTAAACAAAACAGAGAAAAATCTCTCCGAATGGTATGCTTTGAACGGCGAAGTGTCGTATAATTCATCTGAATGTTGTCCGCGTGTTGCTCAGGGGAATCCAGTGGTTCGGTTGGTCTTCACGTTGCTCGTTCCGATCTTTGCCGTCCTCTTTCTGGCCGGGTGCTCTACCGTGATGCCCGAACGCAAGGAATCGACTGCTAAGCAGCAGATTCACGAAGAAGACATCGGAAGCGGCAGTACCAGTTCGGCTTCTCCCCAGGAAGGACCACAGACCCAATCGACGCCGGTTGATCCGCCGGCGACGTATGGTGGACAGGCTCAGCCGCAGGTCCAGCCACCGGCCTCGACGCAGCCGGTGGAACCTGGGACGAGATCGCCCCGCAGATATATCTGGAGGGATCGAGGGAGCGGGGAGCGAAGTTGGGACCCGGCTCCACGAGGTGAGAGGTAATCACACGCGGAACGCCGCCATTTAGCAGGGCCGGCAGAACTTAGGCTTTTGAAGGAACTGACGGGGAGGCCTTGTTCCGGAAAGGACCTCCCCACAATTTTGCAGGCCTTTCTCTGTCACGTTAGTAGGAAACCAGTGTCATCGGGGCGCCGGAGCTTATTTCTGGTACCCGATGTAGTCGCGGAATTGCCCCTTCGATGAAGAGCATCATTTTCAACGTCCAGTTTCAACTGGTGTCGGCAACCAATCTCTGCCTCTTCCTCATTATGGCTACGTGGGCCTTTCTTCCCTTGTTCGTCGTGGAAATAGGCGGGGACGTTGCAGATGTGGGAATTGTCATGGGGTCCCTAGGAGCGACCTCGCTGGGATCCATCCCCCTTCTCACTCATCTTATGGACAAGTACGGGCGTAAGATCTTCATCGTCGTCGGGATATTCCTCGCGGGAATCTCCAATCTGGGTTTTCTCCTATTCCCCGCGTATTCGCCACTCATGATTCTGGTAAGGTTGTTACAAGGCGTGGCCTTTGCCGCGTGTTTTAATGGATGCTCCACCGCCGTGGTTGACCTGATCCCTCCGGAACATCGCGCGCAGGGAATTGGGATCTTTGGGGTTTCAGGATCTCTTGCCGTGGCAATCGGCCCGTACATGGGCGAGACTGTGCTCCACGCATGGGGATTCACTGCCTATTTCTTACTCCTCACAGGCTTTGGACTCCTTGGGTTCGGGCTCTCGCTGATGGTGAAGGAACCCGGCCGGAGCGTCGGCCACGAAAGCCTTCGTGATTTCTTCCCCACTGCATTCAGAGACCGGCATTATATCATGATGCTTGTTGCAGCGATCTTTGGCAGCGGCTTTGCTGCCATGAACACCTTTTTCCCGCTTTACGCCGAGAGCATCGGGCTGCGAGCGGGCATCTTCTTCACCTGTTACGGGATCAGCCTCGTGGTCGTCAGGGTTCTCCTGGGAGAAATTGCGGACCGGGTGAATCGCAAGAAGCTCATCTTCGCTTGCCTGTTGGGATTCGGATGCATGTTGATCCTGACCTCGATGATCTCCACCCTCTGGCACATGGTGATCCTTGGAGTGCTCTTTGGTCTGCTCCAGGGCCTGTCCTATCCGGCGATGATGGCACAAATGGTGGACCGTTCGCGGGAAACGAATCGAGCCGTGGTAGTAGGGCTCTTCACTGGGTCCTTCGGAGCGGGGATCAATCTCTCGGTGCTTGTGTGGGGCTATATTGCTGAGGTGACCAGCTTGGCCATGATGTACATGGTCGGCGGGATCCTCATGTACGTGGCCGCCGCGATCTCGGTATACATAATTTGGGGTACTGCCGCGGCCAGGCAACCAACTACGTGAGATCACGAATTGTTCCCAATATTTGCGCAGTTGCCAACGACTTTTCGATTTGGGCATTCACGATAGATCGTTTGCAGGGGTTCTTGCGGCGCGCGTCTTCTCCGTCATTCCTGCAAGAGCAGGAATCCAGTCCCGCGCAGAACGCGGGATGGATCCCGGATCAAGTCCGGGATGACGGTATTATTGCCTCCTTTCGGACGGGAAGTTTGTCAATCACTTTCGTCCCACCTGGGCAGGCACAAGGCCTGCCCCTACGGATGCCTGAAATGCTCACGACGACGAATCATTACTCATCTTCGTCGCTTTTCAGGACTGCGAGGAATGCGGCCTGAGGAATGGCTACGCTGCCCACCAGCTTCATCCTCTTTTTGCCTTCCTTTTGTTTTTCCAGGAGTTTCTTCTTGCGTGTGATGTCTCCGCCGTAGCATTTCGCGGTCACGTCTTTTCTCAAAGCGGAAACGGTTTCCCTGGAAATGATCTTGCCCCCGATAGCGCCCTGAATCGGGATCTTGAAAAGCTGTCGAGGAATCTCTTTCTTTAGCCGTTCACAAGCTCGTCGCGCGCGATCGTACGCGCGGTCCCGATGCACCAGCATGGAGAGCGCATCCACCTTCTCGCTATTCACTAGGATGTCCACCTTGGCCAGATCCGTGGCACGGTACTCCAGGAAGTCGTAATCAAAGGACGCGTATCCTTTTGATACTGACTTGAGCTTGTCGTAGAAGTCGAAGAGCACCTCGGCCAGAGGCAGGTCAAAGGTCAGTTCTATGCGCTTAGCGTCCAGGTAATTGAAATTTTTCTGGATCCCTCGCCGGTCGATACAGAGGTTAATCACATTCCCCACGAACTGTTCCGGGCAGATGATCGATGCACGGATAAAAGGTTCCCGGGCCTCTTTGATCTGCATAGGGTCCGGGTATTTCGCGGGATTATCGATAATGATCTCAGTATCATCCCTTAAGACGACGTTGTACTGTACCGAGGGAGCGGTGAGGACTAGAGACAGCCCGAATTCTCGTTCCAAGCGCTCTTGGACAATCTCAAGGTGGAGCAATCCCAGGAACCCGCACCTGAAACCGTGACCCAACGCGGTAGAATGGTCTTTCTCAAACGTGAAGGAAGCGTCGTTGAGCTTGAGCTTTTCCAACGCCTCAGCCAACTCATCATAGTCGTCCGAAGAAACCGGGTATAGTGATGAGAAAACCACCGGCTTGGCAAGCTGAAAGCCCTTCAATGGCGCATCACATGGTCTCTTGTCCAGGGTGACAGTGTCGCCGATGCGAGTATCGCGCACAGTCTTGATCCCTGCGATCAGGTATCCCACTTCCCCCGCGACGAGCTTGCCCCTCGGCTGGCGTTGAATGAGGAAGACGCCGGTTTCTTCCACCTTGTAGCATTTCTCCGTGGACCAAAGACGAATGGTATCACCAGACCTCAGCTCGCCATCGAAGATGCGCAAGTGCACGATCGTCCCACGATACGCGTCCCAATGGGAATCGAAGATAAGAGCTTTGAGCGGCGCGTCAGGATTGCCCTGCGGAGGCGGGATATCTCGAACGATTGCCTCCAGCACCTCTTCGATACCGATGCCCTCTTTTGCGGAAACCGGAACTGCCTTGTCTCCGGGCAAGCCCAGGTCTTTTTCTATTTGATGCCGTACGCCTTCCACATCTGCGCTGGGAAGATCGATCTTATTGATTATCGGGATGACTTCCAGATCCTGCTCCAGGGCCATGTAGAAGTTTGCCAGCGTCTGGGCCTGAATACCTTGGCTCGCATCGATGACCAGCAGAGCCCCGTCACAGGACACCAGGGCACGAGAGACTTCATAAGAGAAGTCCGCGTGACCGGGCGTGTCGATGAGGTTCAGTATATAGTCTTTGCCGTCCTTGCCCCGGTACGGGAGAGCCACGGTTTGGCTCTTGATGGTAATGCCGCGCTCTCGCTCGATGTCCATGGTGTCTAGCATCTGATCATGGAACTCGTGATCGCCCACCACGCCGGTGATCTGCAAGAGCCGATCCGCCAGCGTGGATTTGCCGTGATCGATATGAGCGATAATGCTGAAATTGCGGATACGGTCCATGTAGGTATCTCGATTCACGACCCTTCGTCAGACTTCACGAGCGTACCCCGCGGATTCTTCGGGCCGTGTCGACGGCGATGTTATACCATCTCTGTGCTTGAAGCGTAACCAGTGGAGGGCCCTTTGATCACAAAAGTTACCTCTCGCGGGTGCGCGAACGGCAGGACGGTGTCAACCTAGGAAACTATTCTCGGAAATGCAAGAAGCCAACCTGGATGCACTGTCGAGGTTGGCTTCTCTAATACGGATGTGATTGGCGTCAAATCGGGGCGATTGCACTCCTGTATTTGAGCAGAGCTGCGCGGAGCGGTCAATTCTTGACCGGGATCTCCTCTTCAATGGGCCAACGTCCCTCATTGAGCCATCTGACCAGCGACGCGTCTATCGCTTCTTCGAAAACGTCACAGCGCGCCGCGATCTCTTTGAAGCTAAGTCCTTCTTTGAGCATCACGTGCACGTTGTGCGGAGTCATCCTGACTCTGGCGCCTTCCATCTCAAGCATGATCCACCTCTACTGTTATAAACCGCTACAAACTGAGATACTTCTGTTCTAAGAAGGTTCCCCTCTTGACGCAAAAAGCGCGACCCCCATTAGGGTCGTGGTGATGGGGGGACCGAATCTTAATACTATACCA
The DNA here is from genome assembly GCA_049323095.1 of Thermodesulfobacteriota bacterium. Taxonomy (GTDB): domain Bacteria; phylum Desulfobacterota; class Desulfomonilia; order Desulfomonilales; family Desulfomonilaceae; genus VGSG01. The sequence continues at coordinate 2,423 of JBMOME010000329.1, read as the reverse complement.
AATTTTCGCGAAAAGCGCCTCATTGTTTCATGTGGACCGCGGAATCCAAATCCGCCGCGTCCTGAGGATAAACTGCCTGATCCATTTCCCCAAACAGAATCCTGATTACCTCATCCATGTGCTCGACCGGGATAATTTCCAGCCCTTTGCGGATTTGCCCCGGAACTTCTTTAAGGTCCTTTTCGTTCTCACGCGGAATAATGACTCGTCCCACCAGACCCCGTTTCGCAGCGAGCAATTTTTCTTTGAGACCGCCTATGGGAAGGACTCGGCCTCTGAGGGTGATCTCGCCGGTCATGGCCACGTCCCCGGGAAGCGGACGTTTTGTCAGCGCGGAGATGATGGCCGAGGTCATGGTGATGCCCGCGGAAGGACCATCCTTTGGGGTGGCGCCTTCGGGCACGTGGATATGGATGTCTATCTTGTTATAGAAATCCCCTTTGAGCCCAAACCGCCACGCTCGCGATCTGACATAACTCATGGCCGCATGGGCTGATTCTTGCATCACCTCCCCTAATTTACCCGTCACGGTCAACTTTCCCGCGCCGGGCATGAGCGCTACTTCCACAAAAAGAAGTTCGCCTCCGAATTCGGTCCATGCCAGACCGGTGGCAATTCCGGTCCGCTCTTTCTCCTCTTTCATGCCGTAGCGGAATTTGGGGACCCCAAGATATCTTCCCAGGTGCTTCGGGCCGATTTCCAGCTTGCCGGTCAGCTTGCCCGCGACCATCTGACGGGCTACCTTGCGATAGATTTTAGCGATCTCGCGTTCCAGGTTTCGCACACCCGCTTCGCGCGTGTACCGGCGGATGATCCGCACCAAGGCCCCACGCGGGAAGCGCACATTCTCCGGTGAAAGGCCATGAGATTCCAGTTGCTTGGGCACGAGGAACTGCTCGGCAATGCGCAGCTTTTCCAATTCGATGTACCCGGGCAGCCGGATGATTTCCATCCTGTCCTGGAGCGGCGCGGGTATGCCGTGCAAAGTGTTCGCCGTGGTAATAAACAGCACCTGAGACAGATCGTAATCCACGTCAAGATAATGGTCGTTGAAGGTGTGGTTCTGTTCCGGATCGAGCACTTCCAAGAGAGCGGCCGCGGGATCGCCCCTGAAATCCGCGCTCATCTTGTCCACTTCGTCCAACAGCATGATCGGGTTGATAGTCTGAACCTTCTTCATGCTCTGGATGATCTTGCCCGGCAGCGCTCCGATGTACGTGCGGCGGTGACCTCTTATTTCCGCCTCGTCACGCACACCACCCAGAGAAATGCGTACAAACTCACGCCCGGTGGCCCTTGCAACTGACTTGGCCAATGAGGTCTTTCCCACTCCAGGAGGCCCCACCAGACAAAGAATCGGGCCCTTGGTTTTCGCGGCGAGTCGCTGTACCGCCAAGTGTTCGACGATACGTTCCTTGACCTCTTTGAGCCCATAGTGGTCTTCGTCAAGGATTCGCTGCGCGTCGTCAATGGTCAGCTCGGAATGAGATATCTCAGACCAGGGAAGTACCAGAAACCAATCGATGTAGTTCCGCACCACCGTGGCTTCCGCGGACATGGGAGACATGAGCTTAAGCTTCCGGATCTCCTTACGAACCTTGGCTTCCGCGTGCTGCGGCATCTTCTTAGTCGACAGTTGCTCTTCCAGCTCGTTTATCTCGTTCTTGAAATCGTCCTTCTCGCCCATCTCCTTCTGGATGGCGCGCATCTGTTCGCTCAGATAGTATTCCTTCTGGCTCTTCTCCATCTGCTTCTTGACCCGTTCACGGATCCGCTTCTCGATTTCCGCGATTTCGATTTCGCTCTGCATTATCTCAAGAAGCTTTTCCAGGCGGGGCACAGGAGAAGTCTGCTCCAGAAGCTGCTGTTTGTCCTCGACCTTGAGAGACAGGTGACCGGCAATGGTGTCCGATAGCTTTGACGGGTCGGAGACCTCGCGAACAGACGCGATGAAATCCTGGGACAACTTCTTGTTGTAATTGAGGTAATTCTCGAAAACGGATTTCAGGCTGCGAACCAGGCCCTGGACTTCGATCTCGCGCTCGTCGATCTCTTCCTCCAGCGGCTCCACCTCCACCATGAAGAAGTCGTCGTCATCTTGATAGTTGCAAATTCGGCCCCGATGCTTGCCTTCCACGAAGACTTTTATCGTGTTGTCCGGGAGTTTCAGCATTTGGATGATGTGGGCCACAGTTCCTGTGGAAAAGATGTCGTCACGCTTGGGGCTCGTCTGCTGGGCATTCTTCTGGGATGCCAGGAATATGGTCTTGCCGCTCTTGGCTGCCAGCTCAAGCGCCTTGACCGAGCGGTCTCTACCCACAAACAAGGGGACAACCATATTAGGGAAAACCACAATGTCCCTCAGCGGAAGAAGAGGCAATACGATACTGTTTTCTGAAGGGGATCCTTCCTTCTTATTGAAA
>JBMOME010000328.1:0-4139 GCA_049323095.1 Thermodesulfobacteriota bacterium | reverse complement strand
GGGATGCCTTTCTTCCTCGCGTATGAGAATGCGATCGTGAGATGGCTCTCCTGGGTCGGATTCAATGAGAGCAGCCTGGAGAAGAGCACGCTGCCGGTCTCGCTCACCGAGAATCTCATCCTGGCGAAGCGGTCGCTCACGCTCCAGTAGTTGGATTTCAAAGGATGGGGCTCGAAAGAGGCGAGCTTGTTGCGCTCGTTCGGTTCTCCCTCCATGCAGAAACCGCTCGCGTCGCCCTTGACATCCGATACGAAGACATTGGCGCCAGCGTCCGCAAGCTGCTCTGCCAGCACCTGCATCGCCCGGCTCTTGCCTGTGCCTGTGGAGCCGGCGATTATGCCGTGCCTGGTGAGGAAGCGGGCGGACAGCTCCGCGGGCTTCCCTTCTGATTCGCCGAGGTAGATGAATGCGGGCGGACCGTCCTCTTCTGCCGTCTTTGCCATCCGAGAACGAACGCGGGCAGGATTTTTAATGATGCGGTAGAAGCCTGACCATGGAGCTCGTGAAGCCTGCCAGGGATTCTCGGAAAGGAGACAACGGAAGGCTGCTGATCGTGGGAGGGAGCGAGGAATACCATGGGGCGCCCATATTCTCTCTGCTCGCGGCGAGAAGGTTCGTGGACCTGCTCTATTTCTATCCTGCGCAGAACGATGCGTTCTTGATAAACGCTGTCAAGCGGATACCGGAGGCGATAGTGGTGCACGGCTACAGGGCGCCCGCGATAAGGGGGCTCGATTGCGTGCTCTATGGCGTAGGGATGAGCAAGGCGATGGTCCCGTTACCCGGTCCGACAACCAAAACAAAACCCGGGACACAGAACCCTGGACCCGAGACCGGAAACTGGAAACTCGTCTTCGACGGCGACGGATTGAAGCGCGTGAAAGGCCGGATACCGGCAGGTTGCCTGCTCACCCCGCACGAGAACGAGTTCAGGATGCTATTCGGCATCGAAGGCAGCAAGAAGAACGTGCTCGCTATGGCGAAAGCCCATAGGTGCGTGATACTCAAGAAAGGGCCGACCGACATAATAGCGGACGGAAGAGGAGCGGAGAGCGGCGGGCCGCAAAACACAAGACCCGGAACCCGAAACCCAAGGCTCGGGACCGGAAACTGGGGACTGGAGACCAACTCCATCCATAATGCAGGCATGACCAAAGGCGGGACAGGAGATGTCCTGGCTGGATTGGTGGCCGCGCTCGCATGCAAGAACGACCTGTTCACCGCGGCGGTCATGGGAGCGAAGATAAACGGCCTCGCCGGAGACATGCTTTTCAAGAGATACGGATACAATTACTGCGCTTCAGACCTTGCGGAGACGCTCGCTGAAGCGGCCATGAAGATGAGGAAGGGATAGCATGCCGGTCAAAGACATCACTGCAGAAGACTTGAAGGGATTCGCCTGCCCGCCATTGGATAGCGTCGGCTTCCAGGCCAGCAACATAGGCCGAGCGATAGAGATAATCGGCAGGATGAAGAAGGAGAAGGCGACCGTTTTTCTAACATTCACCTCGAACATGGTGGCATCGGGGCTGCGCGGCGTGATAGCCGAGATGTGCAGACAGAAGTTCGTGGACGCGATAATAACTGCAGGGGGGAGCCTGGACCACGACCTCATCAAATCAGCCAAGAAGTACGAGATGGGAGAGTTCGTGATGGACGACGCGAAACTGCACAAGAGCGGGACGAACAGGATAGGCAACATCCTGGTCCCGAACGAATGCTACGAGTACCTGGAAGGGTTCATGCAAAAGGTGTTCGACGGCATGCCTGACATGGCGGCCCCTTCGGAGATAGCTCGGGAGATAGGCAGGAAGACCAAGAAGGATTCGTTCCTCTACTGGTGCGCGCAGAACGGGATACCGGTGTTCTGCCCTGGGATAACAGACTCGGCCATAGGGTTGCAGGCATATTTCTACAAGCAGAAGAGGAGAAACTTCGGCATCGATGTCACCAAAGACATGAACGAACTGGCCCAGTTGTCCTTGAATGCGGATAAGACGGGCGGCATCGTGCTCGGCGGCGGGATATCCAAGCACCACGCGATAGGAGTCAATCTCCTCCGGGGCGGATTCGACTACGCGGTATATGTGACCACTTCTTCGCCCTGGGACGGCTCTTTGAGCGGCGCCCGCACCAACGAGGGCATCTCCTGGGGCAAGATAAAGGAGAAGGCGAACCATGTCACAGTGGACTGCGATGCGACGGTGGCGTTCCCGATGATGATTTCGAGGTTCCTTTGAGCCGCTCCAGCAGCTCCACTCTGCCGTTCATGACATCAACTTTGCTCTCTACCCATTCGATGTATTCTTTCTGCAGACCTAAAGAGCGGACCGCTTTCAGCTCAGCCGCAAGGGCCCTCTCATGCGAGCGGGTCTGACCTTCGACATGTTCGTGATAGGCGACGATAGGCCGCAACTTTTCTGGCACGGACTCAGAAACGACACAGATGTTTAGAATGACCATGCCGGTGGTTTTGAGGAGCTCTTCCGGGAGGGTGAAAAACCGGATTTTCTGATTCCCCACTTCTGTCTCGATTAGAGTCCCGGCTGCGGCATGTTTGAAAAACGCGCACCCCGCCAAAAAGAAAAGATTCTCCCCGTAGCCCAGCCTTTCTAGTCTTTCCTCAGCAATTACCGTCAGACGGGAGATTGTTCTGTCATCTAGATGGTCTAAAAGTGCAGATATATCTATGTAACTTAGGTCGTCTTCGAAAAAACGGGAGGGGAAGTCATCTGACATCGCTGCAGTAGCAATAAATCTTGCAAATGTCCTAGCATCCACTCCTCTGTAGTATCTAAGTACTGTGATGGAGCCCAGGATATACACGGCCCTGTCAAAGTCACGTTTCTCCGCCACATCAGAAAGTACAGTTGTTACGGAGAACCTGGTGCCGAGGTTGAGTATGAATCCAGAGAGCAATTCCGATGATAGCCTCGTGTGGGTCTCCAATAAATCCCTCAATCGCAAGGCCAATGTATTCTTCTCCCTGACAGACATCCCCTCTGTGGCATGTTCAAGGCCGAATATTATGCCTATGAATGCCGTACTATTATCAATCTCTTGAAAAGCGCGCTGGACAAGGAACTCCGGGGGAGCAACACGGCCCAGAGACTCGTAGATTTCGCGTCTCAGATTAGCGTTTTCATCAAAAGCATAGTGAAGCAGGATGTCAAGGAGCGCTTCCCTCGTTCGGCCTTCATAACCTTCAAACACGAATGCGCGGTTCAAAACGTCGACAGGTCTTGCTAGTGTACGTTCAAGCTCACGGAGGCAGATTCTCGCAGCTGAGACGTCGCTGGCATAACCATTCAGGCGAACCCCCACGCTCCTGAAATCTAATGTGAGGGTACTGGGATTGTTTTCTATCAACTTCGGCATCTCGGGCCTTCGGATCTCTTCAGATAGAGGTCGGCCTGGCTTTGGCTGTCCTTTTACATGGTTTTTTGGGCCGTCCTGCCTCTGGCACTGACGCATGTTATACAACATGTGAATAAGTGTTTTTAAACACACCAGTCACCTATAAAAAACACACGCCCGAGTGTAAAGCCATGGAGATGTATCTGCTCGCGTTCGTCGCAGGGCTTTTCGTGAAGATAGTGGACTGGCTGGATGACGATTTGAAGAGCAAGCACCCGATAAAGTACGCTCTCGCGATCGCATACGGCATCCTCCTGGGTTATCTCATCGCCATGGCTCCTTTCGCCGCGCTCTTCCTCGCGGCCCTGATAGCGCAGGTGTTCGCCAGGAAGGTGGATACACTGGCGCACAGGCTGGGATTCACCTTGGCCGCGCTCTCGCTGATATACTTCGGCTTCCCATCCCTCGACCTGGCGCTTGTCACCGCGTTCCTGTTCCTGGCGTTCCTCGATGAGATAGACTTCGTGGGGAAGCTGAGACCGTTGAACGACTGGAGGCCGTTCCTGAAACTGGGCGCGCTCGCTCCGGCGATAATCGGCAACTGGAGCTACTTCGCGGGAATAATATCCTTCGATGTAGGATACCACATAGTCGGATGGGCCGGAGAGAGGTTCGCAAAGAAGCCGAAGGCAGCAACCAAGAAACCTGCCCGGAAGCGGAAGTGATAGCTATTCAGATTAATTCCTGAACATTCTCATGCATCTCTTGGAAGGCGCAGGACC
>JBMOME010000327.1:0-35041 GCA_049323095.1 Thermodesulfobacteriota bacterium | reverse complement strand
GATAACGCCATATTATACCGATTCGCTTTTAAGAAAGTAAGACGGGGAGAACCTTTTTGTAAAAAGGTTCCTCCCCGAACCCCTTTCCAAAAACTTCTATACGCCGTTGGCATTCCTGCTTCCATCTAGGAAGCAGGAATGTCAACGAAATATAGAGTTTCTTGAAGGGGGCTTTGGGGGAAGCTTCTTTACACAAAGAAGTTTCCCCCATGCTTTACTTCTTTGACAGCGCACCGGTATTAGCATGTGCACGATGCGGTGTCCTGCATCGCAATTATGGTGAGTGTCAAAATGTTCGTCCGATCCGCGGCGGCTGCACTCCGTCATTCCTGCGAAAGCAGGAATCCAGTCTTGGGGGCTTGGCACAAGGTTTTCCACAATCCACTTGTTGAGCATCTGGATTCCCGCGTACGCGGGAATGACGATGAAACGCCTATTGGCGGGGTTCAACGGGATTTCCCATCCCATAGTCAAACAGACGCTATTTTGGGCAATCTGTACGATCTGCTTAATGCTAGAGGCCAACCCGCTGATCAGTCCGACCTCCCCCGCGAATCTGGGAATAAATTGCTTGCCCGCTTACGTGGTGTTGCCTTTCCTCAAGGCAACGAAGGCCAGAAGTATGGGCAACTGAACCAATGGGCCGGCGATCGCATTGACAAGGCCTGCATCCGCGCCAAAGGTCGAGAACGCAAGCGCCAGCGAAATCGCATTGTTCTTGGCCGTGGTGCTGAGGGTGAGGGCAATCGCATCTTCGTAAGGTGCACCAAATGCCTTTCCGATGGCTCCGGAAATCAAGAATAGGATCGCCAAAAAGGCCGAGACAGGAGCTGCGATTTTCAGAACGAAGAAAGGTTCGCTCAGAACCCTATCGCCGTACAAAAGAGACATAGCGAATAAGATCAGGAACAGCCCAAGATTCGACAGAGGCTTCAGCCGCTCTTTGACCGAACAGAAGGTCGATTCTCCCTTCTTCCACACGATGATCCGCCGCGTGAGCACCGCGAGGATCAAAGGAATCACAATGATAAAGCAGAGATGCTCGAAGATCAGCAGCGCAGGGACTTCCATTTGGGTTCCGGTCAGGAGCTTTGCCCATAAAGGAACGATACCAAGGCTGAGGATGCTGCCAATGGCCGCGATCGTGACCGTGAGATTAACATTGCCCTTCAGCATTCCGGTAAAGGCCGGCGCCATGCCTCCTCCCGGCACCGCGCCGTAGAGGATTATGCCGACCATCAGGTGGCCGTCATTTCCCCTCACGAATAGTTGCAGAAGACCAAAAATAAGGAGAGGCGACACGAGAAAATTCAAGAGCAAAGCCGCGGTGACGAGCCGCGGCTCCTTGAAAACCCTTGTGACGCCTCCAAAATCCACTTCCAGCATCGGCGGGAAAAGCATCAGCAAAAGAGCGAAGTAAATGACCCAATCAATGCATTGGGGCGTCCAGATCTTGCCCACAGTAACACCCAAAAGGATGGCCCCGAGAACGTACGCGACCAGTGGGATCTTGAAGTCTTTTTGCAGCATTGACGGTGTCATTGGTGTTTCTTGCGGCCCTTGTTTCGGGATAGCGAGTGTCCGGAAACAGTGTCCGACTACTCCCCGGTCATTGGTAGGTGCCGGCCTCCGTGCCGGCACATTTCTTTCAAAAATATCAACCAGCTCGGGCCGGCAGAGCCTGCCCCGGACCCGATCCGGGGGACGCCGGCCTCTACCGATTTTCGTCAGGCGCGGGCTCTTCAATAGGCCAAGAATTGTGACAACCGGTTTAGATCGCCGTCAATTCTTCTAATATGGCCGCAGCATCCCTCACATATGGAGCGCATACTTTCTTAACAAGGTTTTGTTCCCGGATCTTGGCCAACCCTTCCGGGGTGCTCATATCCTCGCCAAGCAACTTCTTGCATTCAGTCGTGCCGTGCAGCGATTCAAAACGCCGAAAGAATTCCTGCGCAGACGCGAACGCGGCCTTCCTTGCCTCTCCTTCCGCCTGATGGTCCGTTGCGAGTCCCAAGATCAGCACTGCGGCCGTCACCACGCCGCAGGTCTTGGCCATATGCCCGATGCCGCCCCCGAGCGGTCGTCCCAGCATTGAGGCCATGTCGGAATCCAAACCGTACGACTCCCCAAACACCGTAAGCACGGCTTGGGAGCAGTTCAATCCATTGGCAAAAAGATCCACGGTTCGTTCCACGTTGTTCATAACACTACCTCCATTTCTTGACATTTGGCACTTATCTGGTAATTAGATTATTGCCAAGTAGATATCGAATCAAACGATTTATATCGATTGGCTTGATCGACGAGACCGATCAATGGAGGAGACAAATGGAAATCCGGCACCTCAAGACCTTCCTGACCGTGGCTAAACTCCTCAGCTTCAACAAGGCCGCGGAGCGTCTTCACTATGCCCAATCGAGCATATCTGCACAGATCCAGGCTCTTGAGGCCGAACTCGGCGCGCAGCTCTTTGACAGACTGGGGCGGCGCATATTGCTCACAGAGGCTGGGAACCGTCTGATCCCGTATGCCGAGAAGATTGTAGATCTGGCTGATGAAACCAAGGCCGATATCGGTGGCGACGCGGAACCGGGAGGATCTCTCACCATTCGGATTCCCGAGTCTTTGGGCATTTACCGTTTGCCGCTCGTGATTGAGGAGTTCAGTCGGCTGTTTCCAAAGGTGCGTCTCAACTTCACAACTTGCGCGCATGAAGGTCTCCAAAAAGACCTTCGAAAAGGCGTTATTGACCTGGCATTTCTGCTCACGGACTCATTCAGTGCAGCCGATATGGAGGCTGAAAGTTTGGGATTTGAGACGATCATTCTTGTAGCAGCTCCGAGCCATCGGCTGGCCAAAGAGAGTGTTATCCGCACGCAAGATCTGAAAGGCGAGCTCATGCTGCTCTCCAAGGTCGATTGCAGTTACCGGCGGATGTTTGAAAGAGTATTGGAAGAGGAAGGAGCTTCGATAAGCACCAGCCTGATTTTTCACAGCGTTGAGACCCTCAAACGGTGCGTAATGGCCGGTACCGGCATTACGATCCTGCCTGAGGTATCTGTTTCGGAAGATATTAAGAACGGCAAGCTGGCCCGACTGGCATGGGAAGAAGGCGGGCTCGAAGTTGCGGTGCTCATGATCTGGTCTAAGGCGCGATGGGTTTCAGCAGCGCGGAATGCTTTTATGGAGATTGCAAGAAAGACGCTGAAGTAGGAGGGATAACGGGGCAGCCCGTAGGTCGGGTTTTGCTTCGCGCAACCCGACAGCCTCAAGTGTGTCGGGTTTCGTTCCTCAACCCGACCTACGTTCTCTTTTAGATAGGTAGCCGCCGGGCTCCGTGCCGGTAGAATCGGTCAGCTCTGGAGAAAAATTCTTGTAACGCGGGGGGAAATCTTACAGACGATTTCGTAATTAATGGTGTTGCCGTTGGTAGCGATTTCATCCGCGAGGATTTCTTCATCGCCTTGGCGGCCGATCAGAACAACTTCGTCGCCGACTCGGGCTTCAGGCACATCAGTCACGTCAATCATAGTCATGTCCATGCAGACAGTTCCCACTACAGGGACTCGTTTGCCTCGCACCAGCACTTCGCCAACATTTGATTGAAAGCGGGGATAGCCGTCATTGTATCCCACCGGAAGCGTAGCGATTCGGGAAGGCCGGTCTGTGACAAAGCGCCGGTTGTAGGAGATCGCTCTGCCCGGCGGATGCTCCTTAATTTGCGCAATCTTGGTGATGAAAGTGACGACCTGTTCCAGATGCAACAGAGATCGGATCGCGTCCGCCGGGTACATGCCGTAAATTCCAAGCCCAGGTCGAACCATATTGAAGTGCGTCTCGGGGAACCTCACCAAAGCGGACGTATTTGCAGCATGGATGTATCTGAACTGAATGCTCCGTTGTTCCAGCTTCCGCAGCAGCCACTTAAAGGAATCAATCTGCTTTCGTGTGTAGTCGTCCGAGCGGGGATCGTCTGCGGACGAAAGATGAGTCATGATGCCTTCCATCTCGAGATTCCTAAGCTTAGCAACCTCTTCGATGAACGGCACTGCGTCTTCAACCCATACTCCGGAGCGCCCCATTCCCGTGTCGATCTTGATATGGACCGGTATCCTGCTGCCCTTTCGTGCGGCAGCCTGATTCAGGGCTACGGCCAGATCACTGGAGCTCACCACGGAGCTCAACCGGTAACGAACAATCTTGTCCACCTCTTCAGCGAGCACCGTGAAGACCAGTATCGGGGCCTCAATACGATTCTCACGCAACGTGGTCCCTTCGTCGGGAAATGCCACGGCAAGGTAGTTCACGCCGTTTTCAAGCGCCACTTTGGATGTGCGAATGGAATCGTTCCCGTATCCGAAGCTCTTCACCACGGGCATGATTTCAACGTGTTCACCCACAATCGCTCGCACGGACTTGATGTTTGCTGCGATTGCGTCCAAGTTCACCACCAGTCTCGTCGGCCCGATGGAGCCCACGAGTTCTTTTGCAATGCGTTCCAGCCCGAACCACCGGGAACCTTTGAACAGGATCATGTCTCCCCGGTTCATGACCTTTTCCAGTTCGGACGCGGCTTCGCTGTAGCTCCTGGTATTGATAATCCGCCGGGAATTCATCCCCGCGTCCACCGCGGCCTGACCGATCAGCGCGGCGTACTGCCCTACGGTGATGAGCTGATCGACCTCGGCCCTGACCACATCTTTGCCCGCGGCCAGGTGTTCTTCCCGGCTCAAGAGCCCCAGATCGAGCATGTCGCTGAGGATGGCAATCTTACGACGACCTTTGCCCACCTTGGCAAGCACGTCCAGCGCGCCTTTCATGGACGCTGGATCGGAGTTGTACGTGTCGTTGATCAAGGTGACGCCGGTAACGGTGGTATGGATTTCCAGCCGCATCGGAGACGGCCGGAATTCCTCCAGGCCCTTGCGGATCGATTCCTTCGACGCCCCGAGCATGTGAGCGGCCGCGGCAGCCGCTAGAGCGTTATGGATGTTGAACGTGCCCGGAACATTCAGGGTAACAGGGATTTGATCGCGGGAAAGCACGATCTTGAACGTATGGCCTTTTTCAGGGATCGATTCGATGTCTTCTGCCCGCACCTTCGCATCAGCCGCGAGGCCGAAGGTAACCACGCGGCACTTGAGTTCAGGCACGAGGCTCATGCTGAGCGGATCGTCGGCATTGAGGATCAGGAACGCGTCGTCGCGCAAATTGGTGAAAAGGCGCCGTTTCTCTTCCAACGTGTTCCGAAGGCTGCCCAGGCCGCCGATGTGGGCCTTGCTGATAACGGTGAGGATTCCATGATCGGGCTTGATCATGGCTTCCAGGCGGTCCATTTCACCGGGAAGGCTGATCCCGGCTTCGATGAGCGCTACCTCGTGCTCGGGCCTCATTCCGAGGAGTCCCAAAGCAGCGCCCACCTGAGTATTGTACGAAAGGGGCGATCGATAGGTTCGGCGCTCCAGGCACAGAATCGAAGCCAGCATCTCCTTGACCAGGGTCTTGCCGTTGCTCCCGGTGATGCCGATCACCGGATACCTGAACCGCTGCCTGTACGATGCCGCAAGATCCTGCAACGCGCCAAGCGTATCCTGCACTTCGATCAATGTCTTGCCGGGCGGGAGGGGCCTGTCAAAGAGCTCTGCTCGGCTAACCACCGCGGCCCTGATTCCTCCGTTCAGCGCCAGTTCGGCAAAGTCGTTTCCGTTGAAATGGCGGCCTTTAATGGACCAGAAAATGTGGTTGTCTCCGAGCGGCTTGCGGGTATCAATTGAGACGCCCGATACCGGGCCTTTGGCCGGACCGGTGACCCTCAAAGGGCGCAGGATATCAATGACCTCGTGGAGATCAAGAAATCCGGCATTATCAATCCCGTGATTCTCAGCCGTGGAAGATGATGGGCTCGTGAGCGTGTTCATGATCTGAAGCGTTTTCGCGGTCCATGCTCTATCATGATACTGACGAAAACACAATAGATCCCCCGCCTTTGGGAGCGTGCCTTCGCGCATCCAAAGGGAAATTCTCCCCTGCGCCAATGAGCTCCAAGAAACAAGGTCAGGTTGTTCTCGTAATTTTGGTGTCCCGCAGGGATATCGAGATAGTAGCTCGGCAATTCATTGCCGAGAGAGAAGCGACAACCAATAAGACGTGCAAGTCCCGGAGGGACGGCAGAGCAATTCTGAAACGCGGACCGTGCCCTCCCGCATAATTCCGGCCTTCAGTGGTCCCTCTGGGACTCTCAAGACCGAAGACCATGGCGGTCTTCCGGGCGATGAATCGCCCGGCTACTTTCGGTTGCCCCTCCGGGGCCTGCCAAGGCTAAATATGGTGACGCTGTCCTGACGCCTCCCCATCCTGTCTATAGAAAAGAGGATTCCATGTTCCCGCATGTCGAAACGCGTGCAAACCTTTACACCAATGAGCCATCCATGCGAGAAAGTGTCGCATGAGTAACTCGGAATACGAGCCGGAAGAAGAGGGCTCTACTGCCGAAGGCGAGCCGATCGAGATGCCCATCGACGGGGTCCTGGACCTGCACACGTTTTCGCCAAAAGAGCTGCCTGGTCTTCTGGACGACTACATAGCCGCGTGTGCCGAGAAAGGCATATTGGAGCTGAGAATAATTCATGGCAAAGGAAAGGGTGTCCTCAGGGACCGGGTCGCGGCGCTGCTCAAGAAATATCCGATGGTTCAAAGCATAGCTCAAGCGCCTTTGGAAGCCGGCGGCTGGGGCGCCACTCTGGTAACCCTCAAGAAGCCAGAAGCAGATTCTCCTTCCGGGAGGTAATACCGATTCGCATTCAAAAGGCTGAGATCGACGATCAAGAGAAGGTTGCGTCACACGCATCGCAGACAATACCGGTGACAGGAATACTTCTCCTGGTTATGGTGTGCTTCCTGTGGGGAGGCAACATTGTAACCATCAAGGTGAGCAACCAGGGTATTCCGCCTATTTTGGCAGCCACCTTAAGATCGCTCCTGGCCGCGGGCCTGCTCTGGGCCTACGCTCGCTGGAAGGGCGAAGACGTATTCCTGTCGTTGCAGGACCTGAAACATAGTTTGGTGCTGGGACTATTGTTCGGGTTCGATTTCTTGTTTCTCTACTGGGGGCCTTCGTTCACGGATGCGTCCCGAGCCGTGATCTTTCTTTATACTCAACCGTTGTGGACTGCGCTGGGCGCGCATTTCATTCTGGTGGGGGATCGCCTGAACTGGGCCAAGGGAGCAGGATTACTCCTTGCTTTTGGTGGACTTGCCGCAGTGTTCACGTCTCGGTCAGCCACTTTGGGGCCATTGTACTGGCTGGGAGACCTGATGGAGGTTGTGGCTGCCCTGTTCTGGGCATCAACGAGCATCTATATCAAGAAAGTCATCCAAAATCGCCCCATTACACACTTCCAGACACTCTTCGCGCAGCTCCTCTATTCGGTTCCTTTTCTCGCGGCGGGTTGGGTCATCTTTGAGTGGGACAAGCCCGTGGCGCTGAATACACTCATGGTTTCCGCCTTTCTGTACCAGACCTTCGTAGTGGCCTTCTTCAGTTACCTACTCTGGTTTTGGATGATTCACCGGTACCAGGTGATTCGACTGAGTGCGTTCACTTTCCTCGCACCTCTGTTCGGAGTGATCCTGAGCGGCCTCTTATTGGGCGAATCGCTGACTCCGCCGCTTTGGGTGGGATTGGGGCTGGTGGCCGCGGGAATCTATTTGGTCAACAGGCCTGAAACTTAAGCGCGCGTATCTGCGGGCGATTCGCGCTCCGACTCATAGATTACGACCCCTTCTTGTAGCGCCTTTCGGATGAACCGTCGCGGTGCTTCGTGCTCTGTCTGAATTCAGAATTCTATTCCTTTCTGCGCCTTCACACCCGCACTGTACGGATGCTTGATCTCTCTCATTTCAGTAACCAGATCCGCAGCCTGGATCAGAGCTTCAGAAGCGTCTCGGCCGGTCACCACCACGTGCAGATTCGCGGGACGGGCCGAAAGAAAGCCCACTATTTCCGCCTCATCGACCATATTGTACTTGATGAGGTAGGTAAGCTCGTCAAGCACAACCATCTGAAAAGCCGCGGATGAAATCTTGTCTTTTGCCAGTTCCCAGGCTTCGCGAGCTACCGCGATATCCTTTTCAAGGTCTTCGGATTTCCAGGTAAAACCTCTTCCGAGGACGTGGAATTCCAAAAGATCCGAGAACCGCTCCGCGGCTGTCATCTCACCGTACTTCCACGATCCCTTTATGAACTGGATAAAGCACACCCTCATGCCCTGGCCCAGAGCGCGAAACGCTTGGCCCAAAGCAGCGGTTGTCTTTCCTTTGCCATTGCCGGTGTACACCATGAGGAGGCCTTTTGGCATCGTGTCCGAACCCCGTCAAAATTCTTCCTGATTGATAACCCCACGAGTAAGGGGCCCCTCCGGTTCCCAGCACACCTCTAGCACGTACTCATGCGGCGCTCAACCGCGGAACGAGAGGAGGATCTGGTTGGAGCCATCCACTCCGACGCATAGGCGGCCGGCGAATCCGCAGATGGCGCCGATCGACGCAGATGATATCCGCCTCCACGCCTGAGGAGCCGACCCTGCCAAGCCCTCTGGTAGCACGGCCGCGGGCCGCTGCCAATCGACGAAGAAGGCATGAGCACAGACCTCGGCATCGTATATGCGCAGACAGTCATAGGAAGTGTCAAAAATAATGTCCGATTGCCGCTTGGGCTTTGGCAGGTGCCGGCCTCCGTGCCGGCACATTTTTTTCTGTCCAAGGAGTCAAGAATTTTGCCAACCGGTATATCAGTTGGTATTTCATGCCATAAAGTATGCAGGTTTGTGGAAAATGTATACGGTGGGTGTAACGTCGCAGCAGTTCCGTACCATGAACTTGACAGCACACAAAGAGGTGCCTAAGCTCTTTTCAGCAGCCAGAAGAGCCATTCAGTCGAGCAGGGAGTCAACGCAACAGTCCGGAAAGGAGTTCCTCCATGCATGGCGACCACGAACATAAACATTTGCATGCTCATGAGCATACTCACACCCACAGCCACGAGCATGGGCATGGGAGCGAGGAGCACGCCCATGAGCATTCCCACACCCATACGCACGAACATTTGCACGAGCATAGGCACCCACACGAGCACGCGGGATCGGAAACGTTCCACGACCACGAGCACTCAGGAGATCATGGATTCCACACTCATGCTCATGAGGGCCACGAATCGTACGTTCACCATCACACCCACTGAAGGATCGGGATCCTTCGCCCCTTGCTGCGGTTAGCTGCTGTTGCGGTGATCCGTTCTATTGGCATGGCGAGAGGGGAAGCACTCTTACTCACTGAAGGAGAGAAGTCTCAGAACTTCCTGAAAGCGTTCCAAGTTTTCGGGCGAAATCTCGGTAATCTCGAAACCCGCGGACCATTCATCAATTGCGCCATCTTTCTTTGCCCAGCGACAATGAGCTTGAAACACAATCTGAGGTACGGCAAACAATTCATCTGTTTGGATTACAAGAGTCTTGGATTCGTTCGCCGAAGCTTCAAGCCCCTTTACGCAGATGCCTCGCTCGGTCAGGTCCCGCACCAAACCTACCTTTTCAGCGGAGCCCAGCTCGTTAATCGGCAGGTTCACCTCGAGGTACACACGATCCATGTGACGGTAATCTCCAATGTCCGCGGTGTCTTCATATTCCGTAGAACGGCCATACAGTTGGCTCGGGCGGATCAACTTGGCATCCACCAGTTTCCTGAAGACGCTTTGCAAACCCTTGTACGAAAGTTTGTACTTCTCCATGATCTCAGCATCAGTGAGGCCCGCTTTGATGTCCCGTATCATTTTGTATCCATTAATTACCGGTTTTGCTGCCATCGATAATCTCCCGGCTATTCAAATGAGATCCCTCAAGCATAGGAAGCGCTTGAAGGCGCGAGGTATTTCTTCGTGAAAGAGGGCGTGCTGCTAGCGCATAAGACGCCTATCGATGCGTTTGATTCTTTCTACCATGCCTCGCATGTCCCGAATTTGGTTGTCAATCTGCCGCTGGGTTTCATTGATTCCTCTCAGCTCTCTACCCACTGTGTCAGTCTGCAATGGCCTGCGTGACCGGGTCACAGGAACCTTCAGAAGGTTCGCAATTGCTGAAGGGTAGATCCGACAGACGCGTGCGACGGCAGCCGCTGACCGAGCGCGCAATGCTGTGCGAACCGGTCCCCAGCTTATCTGGGTATCGCTCGAATCCGCGGAGATGCGAGTGCGCGACGCTTTCACCTTTTCGCGGCTGGATGGGGTTTGTCCCAGCGCAGGGAAAACCAGCATTCCCAGAAGCAGCCAGATAGAAACTACGGTTTTGCACGATTGCACTAATTGGCTCACCTGCGAATGACATCCAGTATAGGGTAGCAGCACATTATCGGTCAGCGATCGTCGGCCGCGTATCGTGCCAACACTTCGACCGCGCGCCGCGCATCTCGCTCGCGGGCCAGATCCAGTGCTGTCTTGCCTCCGGGGGTCTTTGCGGCCGGGTCCGCGCCCCACTGCAGCAGCAATTCAATCCCTTCAGCATGATCTCTTTCAGCCGCCCACATAAGCGCGGTCTTGCCTTCCTGGTCACACGCGTCGAGGTTCGGCCCTGTACTGAGTGCTAGCTTCACAACTTCCGGATCGGGGTTAAGACAAGCCCACATCAGACCGGTTCGGCCGCGTTCATCTGCAGCATTCACATCCGCTCCGAATTCCAGGAGGGTTTCCACAAGCTCCGGTGTCCCGTAGAGCGCGGCCCACATGATGGGTGTCCTATTGCCTCTGTCCCGTGCATTAACGTCCGCGCCCATTTTTGCAAGCATGCGCGCTATGTCTCCCTGTTTCTTGTAACAGGCCCACATTAGGCAGGTTCTGCCTGTCTTGTCTCGCGCGTTGAGGTCCACATTCAACTGGGTGAGCTCTTTCAGTATCTCCTTATCGCCTTGAGTGCAGGCCTCCATCAACTGCTCGACAACCGTCTGCGAAGTCTCACCAGGGACCGTGAGAATCTCGGGCACGGACGCGTCTTCGTCTGCCTGCACAGTCACGCTTTGAATCTCATCTTCCGACTGTGGGGCCGCGCTGAGCTGAGCATCAGGGGCTCTTGAGAGGAGAGCCTCTGCTATGTCCGGTCGGCCGCGTTGCAAAGCCCAGTCGAGCGCTGTTAAACCCCGCTTGTCCTGTGCGTACAGGTTTGCGCCTCGATCCAAGAGATGGTTGACCACGTCGAGGTGACCCTTGTACGCCGCGCGCATCAGTGCGGTCAGATTATATTTATTGACCGCGTCTACGTCGGCGCCCCAATCCAGCAGAGTTTTCACGATCTGCAGATCGCCTCTAGAAGAGGCCTTCATGAGAGCCGTTTTTCCGTCCTTGTCCTTCAGATTCACGTCCGCGCCATGTTCCAGCAGAAGCGCAACAATCTCCTTGTGACCGTTGAACGCGGCCCTCATCAATGGTGTAAGCCCATACCGGTCAGGCTCGTTCACATGCGCGCCTTTTACCAGCATAGCTTTCAATTCTTCTACGAGCCCACGGGCCGCGGCGTCCAGGATACTCGATGGTCCGTACTTGATCGCAGCATCAATTAAGACCCCCCGATCCATGGTGAGTTCGAGGGTCTCGGTGCGGCTCTCGTTGGATGTTTCAATCATAGCCTCGATGGTCTTCTCAGCTTCCGCGGTCAACTGCGCGCCGCGCTCCAAGAGCAGTTCCACCACTTCCTCATGAGACTCTTGGGATGCCCATACGAGCGCAGACATGCCGGCCCTGTCCTCAGCGTTGATGTCCGCGCCTCGATCTATAAGCAGATTGGCTATTTGAGCGCGGCCCGCTCGAGCTGCCCACATAAGGGCCGTCCTGGCGGCCTTGTCCGTTCGGTTTACGTCCGCGCCTCCATCAAGAAGGGCTCGCGCCACGGGACCATGTCCTCTGTCCGCTGCCACCATTAAGGGTGTCCAACCTGAATTATCCGGCGCGTCAATATCCGCGCCCGCCTCGATGAGACGCTGAACGACCTCGCGATGCCCCTTGAGGGCCGCGTGTATCAGAGCTGTTCTCCCCGCACGATCCCCTGCGTTCACGTGCGCTCCCCATTTGAGGAGCAGATTTATGATTCCGATATTTGCCTCTGTTGCCGCGTGCATGAGAAGTGACCGACTGCTGCCGTCTGTTGCGTTCGCATCAGCGCCGCGTTCCAGAAGCAAACTCATGATCAGAGGTCTTTCGGCAAAGAGCGCAATGGCCAGAGCAGTGTCGCCCTTCGGGCTCTTGGCCTCGGTGGATGCGCCCTTCTGCAAGAGCAGTTCAATCATTTCGCCTTTGCCGTACAATGAGGCGCGCATCAAAGGCGTGAAACCCTCGGAATCCGCGGCTTCGGTGCTCGCACCTGCGGCCAACAAGAACTTCACCGAGGGGATCTGGCCGGCCATGAGAGCGACCATGAGACTTGTCGCGCCCTTCGGATCCACAGCCTCGACCGATGCGCGCGCATCGATCAGAAGTTTCATCATCCGGAGATTGCCCGCAGCAGCGGCTCTCATGAGGAGGGTTCGCCCAGCCTCATCCCTGGAGTTGACGTCAGCTCCCTTGTGCAGGAGCTCGCTAACGAGGTCGGGCTCGTTCTTAAGCACCGCTTCCAGCAGTCGGCTCTTTTTATCCCTTGCGAACAGCATCGTCTTCACCCTCACGCGACCCTTAGCATACACCAGTAGAGGCGCAGGAACAAATCCAGGTCCTCGCAGAGGAAGCATGTGGCGTGCAGCCCGAACCTGCTGTACAATGCGCAAGAGCGTGCCGGAGCCTCAGCGACCCCCCAATACGATCCGAAGGCAAACCGAGATGGCGCAGCCACGTATTGAAATCCCATTGGACAAGATCGAGGCATTCTGTCGGAAATGGAGAATCCGCGAGTTTTCCCTCTTCGGCTCGGTATTGACGGACGAATTCCGGCCTGACAGCGATGTTGACGTCTTGGTGGATTACGAAACAGAAGCTCGATGGGATCTTTGGGACCATTTGCATGCTGAGCAAGAACTAGGGGAATTACTTGGCCGTGCAGTCGACCTCGTTGAAAAGCGCGCAGTCACAAACCCTTTCAGACGTCGCCATATCCTAGAAAACCGTGAGGTGATCTATGCGGCCTAAGGAAGGCGACCCAGCACGTATCTGGGATATGTTGCAAGCGGCTCAATCAATCCTGGAGTTCATCCAAGGGCTTTCCGTGAACCAGTTTCAAGATGATGCGAGAACGCGGCTCGCTGTTGAAAGAGGTTTCGAGATCATTGGCGAAGCTGCAAGACGGCTAAGCGAAGATTTCAGGGCCGAGCATCCAGAAGTCCCCTGGAAAGACATCGTTGCCCTGCGCAACGTAATCTCCCACCAGTACGACAAAGTGCACCACGAGACTCTGTATCTTTTGGCCGTAGAACGGCTCCCGACCTTAGTTGAGCAACTGAAGCGCTTAAGCCCGGACTCAGATGCGGCGGACCAATAGTGTTCCAACGCGAGGCCAGAGATGGAATTGCCTATTTCGCTGCTTCGAGAGCCTCTTTCATTGCAGAGAGGAGCAGCTTCACGTTCTCGGGTCGGCTGTTGAAGCCCATGAGCCCGATTCGCCAAACCTTTCCCGCAAGTTGCCCCAGACCCTGTGCAATCTCAATATTGTAGTTCTGAAGTAGGTAACCGCTGACCGCTTTGCCATCCGCACCCTGCGGAATGATCGCGGTGGTAAGGCTTGGTAAACGGTGATCCAATGCCACGTGGCACTTGATCCCCAGTTCCGCCAACCCGTCCCAGAGTAGCTCTGCGGTCTTTCGATGTCTTTCCCACCTATTTTCCAGGCCTTCTTCCGCAATCAGCCGGAGGGCTTCCCGGAGTCCATAGTTCATGGTGATCGGCGCGGTATGATGGTACGTGCGTTCGGAGCCCCAGTATTTCCCCACCATAGTCATGTCCAGGTACCAGTTGGGCACCTTTGTCTTACGATTGTTGAGCTTGTTCAGAGCCCGCTCCCCGAGTGTGAGCGGAGCAATGCCCGGCGGGCAGCTCAGGCACTTTTGGCTCCCGCTGTACGCTAAATCTACGAGCCACTTGTCGAGGAGCACCGGCACGCCACCAAGGCTGGTCACCGTGTCCAGGAGCAGAAGGGCATCAAACTCGCGGCATAGCGTTCCCACGCCTTCCATCGGGTGTTGTGCGCCCGTTGACGTCTCCGCGTGGACTAGGCCGAATATAGCCGGACGGTGCTCACGGAGACCTTCGCGGATCTCGTCGAGCGAGAAAACTTCTCCCCAAGGCTTTTCGATCCGTCTGACGTCCGCGCCGTACCGGGATGCCATGTCGCAGAGGCGTTCCCCAAAGTATCCGTTCACGCCGATGAGGACCACGTCCCCCGGTTCGACACAATTGGCCAGCGTGGCTTCCATAGCCGCGCTCCCCGTGCCGCTTACCGGTATGGTGAACCGATTATCCGTCTGCCAAACGTACCTGAGCAGTTCCTGAACTTCGTTCATCAAATTGATGAAGAAAGGATCCAGGTGCCCGATCTCGTTCATGGCCATTGCCTGTCGGACCCTCGGATGCACATTGGAAGGTCCGGGGCCCAGCAAAAGGCGTGGGGGAACAGTGAGTTGAGCAGTGTCTATCAAATGCGACTCGTCGATAGCGGCAATTTTGTCTGGCATGTGAGCAGCCTCGAATTGGATAGATTCTTGTCTTAAGTGGAGAAACACTCTGCATGATACGCACCCTGGCAAACCATTGCAACTCAACAATGAGGGGGTCGGTCGGGCACGAGGTCTCTGAGGGGAAATCATAGGGGCTTGAATCTTGTCTCCGGTTCACATATGGTTATTAATGAACGCGCATGTCCGAAGAATAGCTGCGACTCCGAATTCCCCAGATAATAACTTATGACCTCTTATGAGAAGAAATTGCGCCACGAGCCACGCAGACGCGTGACCGGCCCCAGACAGGGCGGCGTTTCTGAAGAGATCCGTTGACAGAGGCTGTTATGAAGGAAAGCGTCAAGGAAGAGCTTATCGCGATAGTGGGGCCTGAACGGGCCACTGACCGGCCCGAAGATCTGGTCGCGTACTCGCTCGATCCATATACTCAAGAGAATCGGCCCGAGATCGTGCTCTATCCCGACTGCACTGAAGAAGTATCGTCCATCATGAAGGTGGCTCACCGGGACGGCATTCCGGTGACTCCGCGAGGCTCAGGGACGAATCTTGCCGGAGAAACGGTGCCGGTGCAAGGCGGCATCGTTCTTGCCTTTTCCCGCATGGACCGGATCCTGGAGATAGATCGGGAGAATCGTCTCGCGCGGATTCAACCAGGCGTGATCAACTTCGAGTTCCAGCAGGAAGTAGAAAAGCATGGCCTCATGTACCCACCGGACCCGAGCTCCTGGAAGATGGCCACCATGGGAGGAACGGTCGGGACCAACGCGGGCGGTCCCAAAACCGTCAAGTACGGCGTGACCAGAGACTATCTGCTTGGGCTGAAAGTGGTGCTCGCAAATGGAGATGTGCTCAAAACCGGGGGCCGCGCAATCAAGAATGTTACCGGATATGACCTGACCCGCCTCATGTGCGGTTCCGAAGGCACGCTCGGCGTGGTGACCGAGATCATCGTTCGCCTCGTGCCGAAACCTCTTGCCAATCGCACCATCATGGCGAGCTTCCCCAAATTGGAAGACAGCTCCGACGCGGTTGCAGCCATCATTGGTGCAGGCATCGTTCCTGCTTGCCTGGAACTCATGGACAAAACGGTGATCTCTGCGGTGGAGGCCGACGCGAAATTGGGGCTGCCCACGGATGTTGATGCAATCCTCCTCGTTGAAGTGGACGGCGACCCGGAAAGCCTCGACGGGCAAGTGAAGAAGATCCGAGAGATATTGCAGGATAAGCGTGCGGCGACGGTGACTGCTGCATCAAGCCGCGAAGAAGCGGATAAACTCTGGGCAGCACGCCGCGGGGCCATCCCGGCAATGGCAAGATTGCGACCCAATGCCAGAATTGAAGACGCGACGGTGCCGGTGTCTCGTATGACCGCCATGATCAGAAAGATCATGGAAATATCCAAGAAGTATGATGTGCAGATCGGCGTGCTCGCACACGCGGGTGACGGGAACCTTCATCCGCTGATCCTCTTCGACGCGCGCAACCAGGACGAGATGCGCAGAGTCGAGCAGGCCACCGAAGAGATCTTCAGGGAAGCCGTGACCCTCGGCGGAACTTTGACCGGCGAGCACGGAATCGGCCTCGCGAAAAAGCGTTTCCTGCCAATGGAGATAGACGAGGTAGGCATGTCGGTAACCAGACGGATCAAAGAGAGCCTGGATCCAAAGGGGATTCTTAATCCAGGGAAATTCGTTTGACCCCATTGATCACTGACGAGGAGCCGCGCCGGCCCTGGCCACGGTGAGGCCGGCAATTCAGGGACGAAACATGTTCGCAGAAAACATCAAGGAAGATCTGTACAGCTGCTTCAAATGTGCCATGTGCCAGCCGGTGTGTCCCACGTTTAAGGTCACCCGTATGGAACGCCACGCCCCCCGAGGCCGCGTGCAGATGGTAAAGAAATACCTGGATGGCGATCTTTCAGTCACCAAGAGCCTCCAGGAAGCTCTCATGAGCTGCATTCTGTGCGAAGCCTGCGCGAATGCGTGTCCCAGCGGAGTGCGTCTGGACCGCGTCTTCGAAAACATGCGCATGGAGCTTCACGAGGCGCTCGGTGAAAAATTCGCGAAGAGGGCGCTTCTCGCAGCGCTCAAGAACCCGCTGCTCATGCGTCTAGGAGCAAGGTTGGGTCGGATGGGCCAACACGTTTTTCTCGCGCCTCTCAATGTAAGCTGGAAGCTGGGCAACATTCCTGTAAACCGGCTCCCCTCTTTTAACCGGACTTCGTTCAGGGCTCGCATGGGCGAAGTTGTTCCGGCGGTTGGCAAGAGGACCGGTCGAGTCCTGTATTTCACCGGCTGCGCGACAGATCTGATCAACGAACAGGTGGGAGAAGCTGTGGTCAAGGTGCTGACACATCTTGGCATCGAAGTGGTAATCCCGCAGGATCAGGTCTGCTGCTCTGTTCCCATCTTCCTGAGCGGCGCACGAAAGGAAGCGCTTCCAAACGTGAAAAAGAACCTCGCCATCTTTGATCGAGATGATGCGGACTTCATCGTGGTTGATTGCGCGACTTGCGGTGGAGGTCTGAAAAAGGCGATCCCTCACCTCATGGAAGACCTGGGACAAGATCCCGAAAGGGCGCGCCGTGTGGCCTCGAAGGTGAAAGATGTTACGGAAATCGTGGCAGAACGCCTCGAAGACTTGCCGCTGGACACACATGCGGCAAGGTCAGCGCTTAGAGTGACGTATCATGATCCCTGCCATATGGTGCGCAGCATGAAGGTTTCCAGCGAACCCCGAAAGGTGCTCAAGGCGCTCAATGACGTGGAGCTGGTCGAAATGGTGGGGTCAGACCAGTGTTGTGGCGGCGCGGGATCTTTTCAGTTTGAGCACGTGAAGATCTCGGCAGGCGTTACGGACCGCAAGAAAGCAAATGTCCGTGAAACTTCCGCGCAGGTGGTAGCCACAGGTTGCCCCGGATGCAACCTCACACTATCAGGCAACCTTTGTGAAAAGGGAGATCCTCAGATCAGGCATTCCATAGAACTGGTAGCCGAACGGCTGAGAGACGTTTGACCAATCTCCTCCGCGCATGAGCGTATCCACAAAATAATCACGGTATCCACAGAACTGCGAACTTCCCGTCGTGCTAATGTGCTGTCAAATAACTGATATCGGCAATGGCCGCCACCGGCGCAAAGATGAAAAAGTGTGCCGGCAGGGACGCCGGCACCTACCGGAACAGGGTGGAAGCCATACGTAAGGTTCTCGCCTGAAACGGTCCGGTAGCGGCCGGCGTCCCTGCCGGCCCGAGAAGAAGGGGCAAGACGCCAATGCCACCAAGAACAGGATATTGCGGGTCTGAAAGCGAATTGCTATTACGCTATGGCAAAATGCTTTGAGACCGCTGGATAAGCGGAGTAGGGTCGGGTTTGAAACCCGCCCCTGCAATGCATCGGGATGCACCGGAACCGTTGCCGCAATTCTCAAAGCGTGACCGTACGGCCTGACATTTCGTTCACTGCGTTATCGTATGCAGCCATTTGTGCAAAGGCGCCATGCGCCGGAATCGGTCAAAGCAATAATCCAGAATCTTGCCTGAATAGAGTTCCTTTGGCAGCGGTTCGTTCACCATCACGTACAAGCCGCTGTAGAGCAAGTATTCCGCGTTTGCGTGATTCGCGTCGTATCCCCGGGGCGTCTTTTTGTAGTGGATTTCACCTATCTCATAGCCTTTCGGCTTCGTTACCTCGCGAATCGCCTTTGTCAGCGCGGGCCCATGCTTGGGGCTCACCACCGCGTCGCGGTAAGTTTCCAAAAGATGCTTTGGAAAGCAGTACAGCCCCGCGGCCAGCATCAAAGTGGGCGGTTCCAAGTGGAAATAGAAGCCCGGGCATTCCATCTTCGGACTATTCCCCTCCCAGAAAAATACTCCCAGATGCGTCTTGTACGGTGACTTATCCTTGACGAACCGTGTATCTCGGTTGATGCGAAATATCGACCGATCCGTTCGAGGATCCGCGATGATGCCTGGAGATATTTTGCGGAGACGCTCACCCAGAGCGGTCACAAAATCGCGGGCTGGGGCCAATAAATACTCATTGTATGCGTCCTTGTGCTGAGAAAACCATTCCCGGTCGTTGTGTTCTGCAAGCTGCTGCAAGAATTCAACGCCTTTCTTGGGAAAACCCTCGAAAGCAGTTTTGGCCCCTTTGCTCTCTTTTCCCATGCTCCTCACCTCCCTTTGCTTTGAACTGCCGCCACATTTTTCTTAAAAACATCAACAAGCTCGGGCCGGCAGAGCCTGCCCCGGACCTGATCCGGGGGACGCCGGCCCCTACCGGTCTTTCTTCAAGGGCGGGCTGTCCAAGAAGCCAAGGATTTTGAGAACCGGTATAACGCCGTGGCATCAAGCTGCGAGGCGGGAGTGCTCCTGGTACATACACGCGTCCTGAATAACCGTGAGTCCCGCGGCTCTAGCTTTCTTTGCGGCCTCTTCGTGAGTAATGCCCTGCTGGAGCCACAGAACTTTTGCCCCGATCTCAATGGCTGCATCCGCGACTTCTGGGACAAATTCCGGCCGCCGAAAGACATCAACCACGTCAACCGGTTCAGGGATCGACTTGAGATCAGGGTAGCTCTTCTCTCCCAGTATCTCTTCAGCGCCAGGGTTTACGGGCACGATTTTATAGCCCTTGCTCTTCAGATAAGCGGCCACGCGATTGCTTGCTCTGGACTCCTTGTCTGAAAGCCCTACCACCGCGATGGTTTTAGTATCCTCGAACAGCTTCTTGAGCTCCTTATCTTCTGGTTTATCCGGTGTTGCCATATTACGCCTCCCTCCCGATCCGGCACCGTAACATGACCGGGAATCCGTCCTCTCTACGGGCTCTTACCCAGGTATGCCGCGATCACCTTCGGGTTGTTTTGAATCTCCTCTGGGTTGCCCCAGGCTATGGGTGTGCCGTGATCGATCACTTTGATCTTCTGGCACACGCCCATGACGAACCGCATGTCATGCTCTATGAGAAGTATAGTCAGTCTCAAGTCCAAGTGAATCCTTCGGAGGAGTTCGCCGAATTCCCGTGTTTCCATCGGATTCATTCCTGCCACGGGCTCGTCGAGGAGGAGCAATTTCGGTTCCAGAGCAAGCGCCCGAGCGATTTCCAGTTTCCTTTGGCTGCCGTAAGGAAGTGAGTGCGCCTTTTCTCCCGCCGCATCGATCAGCCCCATGAGTTGCAGAAGCTCTTCCGCCTTTCCTCTGATCTTTTCCTCGTCGGTCTTGAAACGGCCCAATCCGGCGACGGCCTCAAAAATAGAGTAGCGAATGCAGCAATGGCCGGCCACCATGACGTTTTCGATGACCGTGAGGTCGTCGTAGAGGCGAATGTTCTGGAATGTCCTGGCGATACCGATCCTCGCGGTCCGGTATGGACGCCAAGCCGTGATTTCCTGGCCTTGGAAGATCACCGTTCCTCTTGTTGGACGAATACGCCCGGTGATCGCGTTGAACGCGGTTGTCTTTCCCGCGCCGTTGGGGCCGATTAAGCCAATGATCTCACCGTCGTACAGTTGCAGATCCAACTCATTCACAGCCTTGAGG
Organism: Thermodesulfobacteriota bacterium; assembly: GCA_049323095.1. Classification (GTDB taxonomy): domain Bacteria; phylum Desulfobacterota; class Desulfomonilia; order Desulfomonilales; family Desulfomonilaceae; genus VGSG01. Next base: position 14,796 of record JBMOME010000327.1, on the reverse strand, counting down.
CCGCCGAACGTTACGCTCAGCTCTTGCGTTTCCAAGAGCGCGGGGCTCATTCCGCCCCCCGTATCTTTGCAGCGAGCCGCCTGGTCCAATCAAACAACCCCTGCCACGTGAACTCGTTCCGTCCCATGAGACCCTTGCGCGCGAACAGCATTACCAGGATCAGGATGACCGAGAAAATCACCATGCGCATTCCCGGCACGCCTGCGTATGAGTAACCGAAGATGGTGAAAGGCTCCTCCACGGCCCGAAGCCACTCACCGCCCAATGTGAAGAGCACGGCCGCGATTACGGAACCTGTCGTACTCCCCAGTCCGCCCACTACGATGATGATCAGCAGGTTGAAGGTAAAAAAGAACGTGAAGAGCGATGGAGAGATAGTTGTGATCAGATGAGCGAGCAAACCTCCGGCCAGGCCTTCGAAGAACCCGCTCAGGGTGAAAGCGAGCGTTTTGGTCCAGAACGCGTTGATCCCCATGGCCTCGGCCGCGGTCTCGTCCTCCCGTACCGCCTTCATGGCTCTGCCGTAGGAAGAATTTACCAGCCGAACAATACAAAAGACCGTCACTATGCACGTGCCCCACGCCCACCACAGATTAGTAAAGGGATGGAGCCCCTTGAGGCCCAATGAGCCGTTTGTTATCGGCACCAGGTTGTTAGCGACGACCTGGATTACTTCTCCCAAGCCGAGGGTCACAATGGCCAGATAGTCGCCGCGGACTCGAAAGACCGGGATTGCCATGAGGAAGGCCATGAATGCGGTGACAAGCCCTGCAGCCACCAGAGAAAGCGGAAACGAGACGGCAATATCCGAAAGAGGCCATATCATGGGCTCGATAATAAACGTCCGGGCCTTTTCCGCCGGGGTTAACGTCAGGATGGCGCTGGTATACGCGCCAAGCGCAAGAAAGGCGTTCGGCTCCAATGAAAACTGGCCCGTCACTCCGTTAATGAGGTTATAGCTTACCGCGAGGATGATAAAGATCGCTGTGACGTTGAGGATGCGTATGGAGTAAGGACTGAAGTGGTTGTCCGCATACCAGAGGAAGAGCAAGAGAGCGCCGAGCGACGCGGCCGACAGTACCCGGTCTCGGACCACATGCGCTCTGTACGGACTCGCTTCCACACTCATAAACCAGAAGCCTTCAAAAAAAATAGGAATGCCAATAAAAATCCCCCTGTATCCCCCTTTAGAAAAGGGGGGATCTGGCAGACCCCCTTTTGTAAAGGGGGGGAGGGGGCACTCGCGATAAGTTAAGCTGCCCAGTGCTTTCGTCCGTCATTCCCGCGGAAGCGGGAATCCAGTCTTTTCGATCCCGCGTTCTGCGCGGGACTGGACCCCGGATCAAGTCCGGGGTGACGGGATGGATTTGAGTTAACCATTTGAAATCACATGCCGAGATTCTTTAAGCTAACGCCTGTGGAGATAGGAGGATCTTGCAGCCACTTCCATGCTCTCATGTTGCTTACGATATTACTCCGGCAATTCCTCACCCAGAATACCAGTGGGCCGGGTTAAGAGAATCGCGATCAGCACGCCGAATGCGATTGCGTCCCGGTATCCTGACCATTCAGGCTTGATCGCTACGATCAGGATTTCTGCCAGCCCAAGCAAGAGGCCTCCCAGCGCGGCTCCCGCGACGTTGCCGATTCCGCCCAAGACCGCTGCCACGAAAGCCTTCAGCCCGGGAATTACTCCCATGAAAGGCTCCAGCGCCGGATATTTCATGCACCACATCATGCCGCCTGCTGCGGCCAAGGCAGATCCCAGAACAAAGGTAAACGATATGACGCGATCCGCATCCACACCCATAAGTCTGACCGTTTCCACGTCCCTGGAGAGGGCCCTCATGGCCATGCCCACTCTTGTCCGATGAACGATCAGGAGCACAACCACCAACAGAACAGCGGTGATTCCAACGACCCAGAGGGAGAGGTACGGGATCTGAATTCCGGTGCCTATGAAAGCGCCCTCAAAGAGCGAGGGCATAGGAAAAGACTTGGGCCGGCCCCCAATAATTACCAGCGCAAGGTTCTCCAGCAGGAAGGAAAGACCGATAGCCGTGATCAAGGCGCTGATGCGAGGGCTTCTTCTGAGCGGCTTATACGCCCCACGGTCAATGAGAACTCCCAGGAAGCCCGTCAAAACTACGGCGATCGCGAAACTCACGGGCCAAGGCAGGTGGAACATCGCAATGCCGAAGAAAGCAAAGTACGCAGAAACCATGAGCAAGTCGCCGTGCGCGAAGTTGATCAGCCGCAGGACGCCGTACACCATGGTGTAACCGATTGCCAGGAGACCGTAGAGGCAACCGAGGGTCACACCGAACATTAGATGTTGGACCAACGCCTCAAAATTCACGATTCAATGCTCAGGATGATAAGGCACATCAAGGAGTTATGGTGGTCACGTAGACGAACTGGCCGTCCTTGACCTTGTTGATAACCATCGCTTTGATCGGATTGCCATCAGGCTGCATCGTGATCTTCCCCGTTACCCCGTCGAAGTCCTTGGTAGCTACCAGCGCTTCCCGTATCTTCTTCGGGTCTGAGGAACCTGCTCGCTTAATCGCGTCCATGATCACGAAATACGAATCCGCGGCCATCGCGCTGAACGCGTCGAGCGCCTTGCCGGTTTCTTTTTCATAGAGCGCCGCGAATTTCTTGCCGCGCTCGGTATTTATCATGTCCTTGTGGAAGTGAGCAGTGAAATAAACGCCTTCCACGGCCTTACCACCCAGTTGGATCAACTCCGGAGCCTGCACTCCGTCTCCGGCCAGTATGGGAGCATTCAGGCCCATATCTCTGGCCTGTTTGGCGATCAATGCAGCTTCGGTGTAGTAAATGGGTGCGTAAATGATGTCCGGGTTGGCTGATTTGATGCTGCTCAATTGGGGGGTGAAGTCTCTGTCTCCGCTCTTGAACTTGGTTTCCGCAGCGATCTTACCGCCGGCCTGAGTGAATTCCTTTTTGAAGAATGCTGCCAGAGCCACGCAATAGTCTTGCGAGATGTCGTAGATCAGGCCCGCGGTCTTGGCTTTCAGCTCATCCTTAGCCAACTTGGCTGCGATGCGGCCTTGGTCCGGGTCAATGAAACAAACCCGGAAGATGTACTTTTTCCCCTGAGTTACGATTGGGTTGGTAGCTGTGGGCGAGACCACGGGAATTTGGCTGCGTTCGGCAGCATCGGACGCGGCAATGGTGTTCCCCGATATCATTTCTCCGATGATAGCTCTCACCTTGTCCTTTTCTATGAGGCGTGACACCGCGTTGGCAGCTTCAACCTTATCGGACTTGGTGTCCACAAGTTTGAGTTCCACCTTCTTCCCCAGCGCTTCCGGCTCCATTGAGTGGGCCACTTTGATGCCGCTCCAGCCCATCTGGCCGTAAGCGGCTACGACCCCGGTCATGGGCAACAAGGCGCCAACAGGGATCGGGTCCGCGGCCCACGAGGGCGCCACAAGCGCCAGGCACATTACCACCACGAGGGAGAGGACTCTGAGCATCGATCACCTCCTGGGATAAAGAATGGCACCATATATAAGCACAAACGCTTCAACAAAGTAAACGGTTTAGGCTTTGACGAAACCAGGTCGGCAGTGTATCTTCCCCGGGCATGAAAAAGCTCCAGGACAACCTCAGAGCCGGTGTGATCGGCGTGGGATCCATGGGACGCCACCACGCCAGGCTCGTATCTCAAACCCCAGGCGTGACGTTCGTTGGATTCCATGAGCCTGATTTGGAGAGGGCGAAGGAATACTGTTCCATCTACGGCTGCACGGCGTTTGAAACCGTCGATGAACTCCTTGACCACGTGGACGCGGTGAGCATCGCTGCTCCGACCTCTTTACATCACGAAATCGGCAAGGTGTGCATCGCACGCGGGGTCCATGCGCTCGTTGAGAAACCCCTCGCACACAACCTTGATGCGGCCAGGCAGCTGGTGGAGGCAGCTGCAGCGGCGGATGTCATACTCATGGTCGGGCATGTGGAACGGTACAATCCTGCTGTACAGCAGCTCATGGAAATGCTCACGCAAGAGCAAGACGAGATCGTATCCATCGACACTCGCCGCCTCGCGCCTTTTGACGGCACCCGCTGCCTCGACGTGGATGTCTTGTACGATCTGCTCATCCACGACGTGGATCTGGCGCTTGAAATCGCAGGATCGCCTGTCCGAAGAGTCTCAGCCTCCGGCAGGTCTGTCTTCTCGCAACAAATCGACGTGGTCCACGCGACCCTGGAATTTGAAAATAAGGCTTGTGCGGCCCTATGCGCGGGGAAATGCTCCGCGAAGAAAGTGCGGACCATCACGGTTTCTACACCGCGGCGTTACTTTGAAGTTGATACTCTGTGCAACAGCCTCACGGTGTATACCGCGGAAGAGGTGCCCATCCCGGACCAGACAATCTGCCTGATGGGAAATATTCGATGTGAAGACGCGCCAGTGCCGCAGCACGAACCGCTCCGCGCCGAATTGGACGACTTCTTCCGGGCTATAAAGCACGCGTCTCGACCGGTAGTGGATGGCGAACGAGCACTTCGCGGCATGGAAACTCTGGAGTTGATCAAATGCTCCATCGAACAGAAGCAAGATTTGGTGCTGCCGTAGGGCTTGCACGTAGTTTTCCGGGGCAGGCCCCGGGCCTACCATCCGCACTAAAAGGGCTCTTCTCTAGCATTCGCTAAAAGTAATGGCCTATTCATTATCCATCACCCCGGCGAAAACCGGGGTCCAGTCCCACGCGAAACGCGGGATTGACGACACTGGATTCCTGCTTCCGCAGGAATGACGGAATAAGGCTGCCTTGAAGCGGACGAAATCAAAATCCCTGTAAATCGCTATATTGGGGTGCCTATATCTTTCAGCGTCGGTATTCTGCAGGCCCCGAAATATACAGGTCGCCGCCATGCACATCAGTGGCAACGATTAGCGGAAGGTTTTCCACAACCAGCCTCCGTACCGCTTCGGTGCCCAGATCTTCCCAGGCCAAAATCTCAGCCTGTTTGATACACTGGGAAATCAGAGCTCCCGCGCCTCCCACGGACGTGAAGTAGACCGCGCCCCATTGGGCCATCGCCTGCTTCACTGCGTCCGATCTGCGACCCTTCCCGATCATTCCTTTGAGGCCGTGTTCGATCAAAAGTGGCGCGTAGGCATCCATTCGGTACGCAGTGGTTGGTCCGGCTGCTCCGATAGGCCTTCCCGGCGGCGCTGGAGTGGGCCCGACGTAGTAGATGATCTCGCCTTCGATAGAAAAAGGCAGACGCTCGCCGGCCTTGATCAGATCGGTCATGCGTTTGTGCGCGGCGTCCCGGCCTGTGATTATGGTTCCTGACAGCAGCACCTTGTCGCCCGCTCTTAGCTCCTTGACCAGCCCCAATTCGAGAGGAGCGACTATATGCTTGATTTCGTTGTTCATAGCTCAATCTCCCGGTGGCGGCTGGAATGGCATTGAATGTTCACCGCGCAGGGGATGCTGGCGATATGCGTCGGATACGCGTTCACGTGCACAGCGAGCGCGGTTGTCCTCCCACCCAACCCCATAGGTCCTATACCGAGACTGTTTATTCGGTTCAGGAGATCAGCCTCCAACTCAGCAAGCAGGTTGTCGGGATTGGTCGTTCCGAGCGGCCTTAAGAGCGCCTTCTTGGCAAGCAACGCGGCCTTTTCAAAGGTTCCGCCCAGTCCTACGCCCACAATGATCGGAGGACACGGATTGCCTCCCGACTCTTCCACGCGCTGTACAATGAACTCCTTGACCCCGTCTATTCCCGCAGACGGTGGAAACATCACCACACGGCTCATGTTTTCCGAACCAAACCCTTTTGGAGCCATAGTGATCTTGAAACTGTCGCCAGGAATGATCTCCGTGTGAATGACAGCAGGCGTATTATCACCCGTGTTTGCTCGGGTTATGGGATGCAACACCGATTTCCGCAAATGACCGTCCCGGTAACCGAGCCGGACTCCTTCGTGGATTGCCTCCGTGAGCGACCCGCCTTCGAAATGAACGTCCTGGCCTATTTCCAGAAAGATCACAGCCATGCCCGTATCCTGGCACAGGGGAAGGTTTTCGGTCTTTGCTATGTGTGCATTTTCTATGATGCGGCCCAGAATCTCTCGGCCGACGGGGGATTCCTCGGATGCGTGCGCGCGTTCCAGAGCCTGGAGCACATCATCACCCAAGATGGTGCACGCTTCCATACACAACTTTTTGACCGCAAGGGTAATGTCCCCAACCAATACTGTCCTCATTCTCCTATCCCTTCACCTTTTCCCCGCATCAATCTCGAGGAGAAAGGCCCTTCCACGACCCTCTCCAGCAAACGAGGGCACGGGATTTCTCCCGCGCCCTTGGTAGATGCTGTAGCAAAACCGAGGAGCTTTTGAAAAAGATTCCGCGGGTGCCTATTGCAGGGGCGCACGGCCGTGCGCCCTTACAAGCCTGCTGTTCTTGCTCGCGTATATGCTCAGGGTCGGTTTTCGTCAGAGGACCTTGTTGAGCGAGTACTCGATTATCCCGGTAGCTCCTGCCTTGAGGAGCTTTGGGATCAGGCTTCGCACTATTTCTTCCGAAACCACCGATTCCACCGCAAACCACGGAGATTTGTACAGACCCGACACCGTGGGAGCATTCAGAGACGGGAGCATTCCAACCACAGTATCGAGTTTGTCTCCAGGAACGTTCATCTTGAGCCCCACCATCTTGCGAGCTTCGAGCGCGGCTTGCAAGAGCAAATGGATCTGCTCCATCTTTTCCCGCTTGAATGGGTCCTTATACGCCTGACGGTTTGCGATGAACTGAGTATTCGTTGTCAGCAGCGTATGAATGATTCGTAGTCCGTTGGCCCTCAAGGTGCTCCCGGTCTCCGTCACATCCACGATCGCGTCCACAACCCCTTCACGTACCTTGGCTTCTGTGCTGCCCCATGAGAATTCCACTTCCACTTTTACGCCGCGATCTTCGAAGAAAGAGCGGGTAAACCGCACCAACTCGGTTGCGATGCGCTTGCCGTCCAGGTCTTCGGGTTTGTCGTACGGGGATTCGCCGTCCACGGCCAGGACCCAACGAGCAGGGCTCTGAGAGACCTTGGAGTAGACCAGGTCATCGATAACCACTACGTCCGACTGATTTTCCAGTATCCAGTCCTTGCCCGTGAGACCTGCGTCAAAGATCCCGTCTTCCACATACCGTGAAATTTCTTGGGCCCTGAGCCGAGCCATAACGATCTCTTCGTCATCCACGGCAGGAAAATAGCTTCGGGGTGAACCGGAAATGTTCCACCCGGCCCGCTGAAAAAGCTCAATAGTGGCCTGTTCAAGGCTCCCTTTCGGTATCACCAGTCTAAGCGGTTCTCTCGTCATCAATCTTCTCAATCTCTCCTTGGGGCGTTATCCGGCTAAAAAAACAAGTCCATTCGCCAGTGTGACAGGCTCCCTTCCCGGTCTGATCTACTAAGAGGAGAATGGTGTCCTGGTCGCAATCCACGCGCACTTCCCTTACGACCTGCACGTTTCCCGATGTGGCGCCCTTGCGCCAAAGTTCTTGCCTGGAGCGACTCCAGTAACAAGCGCGTCCTTCCCGAAGAGTAGTTTCAAGCGCTTCACGATTCATGTAGGCGAGCATCAGCACCGCGCCGGTGCGCACATCCTGCGCTATAGCCGGAACCAGCCCGCCGGATTTCTCAAAGTCGATCGTTAGATCGTCCGCGCGTTTGTCGGATCCCATTATACCTCCGCGGCTATAAGGCCTGATACGGATATCCCGGAGATGGCTAATAATCAACGAACACTATTCATCGTGGGAATAGGGCCCCCCCTTCCCCCTCTAAAGGAAATCTACCTGGGGATAATCTCTATGATGCGGATGGTCTTGTCATCCCGCTCCCAGTCCAACTCGTCGAGCCACTTTACGGCCTTCTGCCATGAGCAGCCGCCGAGTGCGACGAGGACAAGGGCGGCCAGTATCCATCGTTTCATAGCGATCCTCGATGCGGAGATCTCCGGGGTTCGGGCGAGCGTCAAATGCCCAAATTCATTATACATGATAGGCTGATAGAGCGCAAGGGCGAACCCATATTGCAACCAATTTCTGGTTATTTAATACATCATAGTGGAATAATGAGTAAAATCTGTTGTCTTCGCGTTCTTGTTGTGGTAAGATCCTCCTGCGGAACTCCCTTGACCAGGAGAGAGCACTTCAAAAGATCTCACGCACGGAAACACGATCAGCAGAGGATCAGCTCGAACCGTAGATCCTATGGCTGATCCCGGAGGAGACGATGAAACGGTCATTGATCTTAATTGCGACAGCGGTGCTTCTTGTTGGATTGGGTTGTTGGGCCCATGCCTTCGAGACCGATTTCGACGACATCAGGCGCTATGACGGAAATCTGATGTGGTGGAAGCTCGGCAGAGGATTTACCAATACGGCCGCAGGACCGTACGAACTGTTCACCAATATGGCCAACCAGGCGGTAAAGGGAGCCTACGTCGGGGCGTACGACGGCGGGCTCCAAGGATATCTGGCAGGGTCAACCAATGGTTATATAGCGGGATTCTTCTACGGTCTGTATCGGGGAGTCCAGAGGACCACTCTCGGTGTTCTCGAGATGCTCACCTTCTGGAAACCGGAATACGGCCCCACGCTCGATCCGGTATATGGAACAAGGAACGACACTTTCGGCAGCCAAGACTACTTCAGCCCGGATCCTTTCTGGTATAACGGGCCTACAAGATAAGCACCTTCACAGAGCCGCGGGGAGCGGATCACGATCTCTTCCTGCGGCTTCTCTGTTCCGCAACGTCCAATTTCCTGCGCGTCCCGCCTTTCAGAATCCTTGCAGATACTGCTGAGCGCTGTAAGCGGCCTGTGCGCCTTCCCCGACCGCGGTGGAGATCTGACGCAGTGTCTTTGACCGGATGTCGCCTGCCGCAAAAAGACCGGGCCTGGAGCAGGCCATTTGCGGATCGGTAATTACGAATCCGTTGCGGTCGATCTGTACCAAATGAGAGAATGCCTGATTAGTCGGGGTCAATCCTACGTAGAAGAAAACACCGGCTACGGGCAGCTCTTGCTTCGAGCCGTCCTTCACCGATTGTATTGTCAGGGACCGGACATCCCTCTCTCCATTCACGGAAACCGGAACAGTGCTCCAATGGATCGTGATCTTGGGTTCAGCAAAGGCCTTCTCTTGAATTTCCTTTACTGCTCGGAGCTGGTCACGCCGGTGAATTACATGCACCCGTGTTGCAAGATGGGCAAGGTATACTGCCTCCTCAACGGCCGAATCACCGCCTCCGATGACGGCTACCTCCAGATCGCGGAAGAAAGGGCCATCGCAGACCGCGCAGTAGCTCACGCCTTTGCCGGCAAACTCCCGTTCTCCTGGAACACCCAGCTTCACCGGAGAGGCGCCGGTGGCCAAGATCATTGCACGGCACTCATACGTCTTTCCGGAGTCGGTCCTCACGCTATATCCGGCGTCCGTGGCCGAGACTTCGGTCACATCTTCCTGGTGGATGTCCAACCCGAACTTGCGCGCGTGCGCTTCCATTCGCTGGGCAAGCTCCACCCCAAGAATGGGCTCGGTGATTCCTGGATAGTTCTCGACCCATTCCGTAGCCGTCATCTGCCCGCCGGGAATGGACCGTTCCAAGAGAATTGTAGGAATTCGAGCTCGGGACGCATAAAGGCCGGCGGTTAACCCTGCCGGCCCTCCCCCGAGAATGATCAGGTCCGTCTTCATCTTATGAGACCTTGTCCAGTAGCTCCTTTATTCGGTCTCTGGGCACCGCTCCCACAATCTGGTCAACCACTTGACCGTCCTTGAAGAGCATCAAAGTAGGAATGCCCCTGATCCCATATCGGTTGGCAGTCTCCCGATTGTCGTCCACATTGAGTTTGGCGACCTTTACCTTGCCGGCATATTCGCCGGCCAGTTGCTCCACCACCGGAGCAACGGTTCGGCAGGGTCCGCACCATGCAGCCCAGAAATCAACCAGCGCGGGAAGATCTGATTTCAGGATCTGTTCGTCAAAGTCACCGTCTGTGACCACGGAAATCTGCGTGCTTTCAGCCATTGTGCTACTCCTCTATCAGTATGCCTATGTCTTTTGGCAATGCTCCCTGAGAAACGCCTTCAAGCGGATTCGAACGTCTTCCGGGATTTCCTCGACTACCCCTTGGCAGCAAACGGACACGGTCGTACGGAGCGACTCAAATATAATCGCACAGGGCGGACAGGACCGCAGGTGCTCCTCAAGGAGCAGGCATTCGTCTTTGCCGATTTCTCCGTCGAGATAATCGGACAACTGTTCACAGAAGTACTCGCAACCCTTTGTTTGACTCATCACAAAGCCTTTGCCGACGCGAGTTTCTTCTCGTCATAGTAACCCATGAGTTGCTCCCGGACAGCGTTCCTGGCGCGGTGAAGGCGAGATTTCACCGCGGCCACCGACGAATCCACAATCTGGGAGACCTCCTCCAAAGAAAAACCTTCCACATCCCTTAGGACAAGCACCGTGCGATACAATACGGGAAGGCTTTCAATAGCTTCCTCGATCTTCTGGCGCCCTTCCGCGGATAGCATGATCTCAGCCGGGGTTTGAATGAATTCCCGCGACGCGGACATCCGAGAGTAATACAGGTCGTTCTTTATGGCATCGTCGTATTCCACGCTCTCCGGGCGCTGCTTCCTCAAGGACATCAAGGCAGTGTTCGTGGCGATCCGGAAGAGCCAGGTGGAAAAAGACGAAGTACCGGAGAACCCCGCCAACCCCTTATAAGCATTCAGGAATGTTTCCTGCAAGAGATCTTCCGCAAGATGGGCGTCCTTCACCATCTTCCTGAGGTGACGATAGATCCTGGCCTGGTACTTTTCAACCAGCGCCTCAAAGGCGTTATAATCTCCGTCAAGTACTTTTGCTATTGTCGCGCTGTCGTCGTTCGTTTTCATTTTAAATTATACTATGGTGACAGCTCAATTATGATTGGGTTGCGCGATCGCCCCATTTCGTCAGCATAGTCTTGATATCCGATCCGTGTCAAGACCAAAGGCCCGGGCTGAGGCGGTCCAGGAGTGGCTACGAAGCGCATGGATTGCTGAACAACACGCCGGAGACCGATGCAAATCGTGCCCGCGAAAAACCTCGATTCGGATGTTCCCCGCGAAAAGCGTCCAACATCGAGACGAAACCGTGCAACTGCACGCCTTTTGGGAGCCCATCCCGCATGAGAATTTGGTTGCAGATTGATGATCCTGTCGTTATCATCAATCTCACAGAGGTTCACCTATGCATGATCGAATAGAGCAAGCAGCGGACTTGCTGGCCCGCTCGCGCAACGCGATTGCGCTCACAGGCGCAGGTATTAGCACGGAATCAGGCATTCCTGACTTCAGAAGCCCAGGCGGGCTTTGGGAAATCATAGACCCGGGGGAGTTTTCCATTGACCGGTTCTTGCAAAATCCCGGCCGGTTCTGGCGTATTCATCTGGAGCTGAAAGCCTCCGGGCACTTCGATCTCGGGTCGGCCCAGCCCAATCCCGCGCATTATGCGCTGGCCCGCATGGAACAACTGGGCGTCATTAAGACCGTTATTACTCAAAATGTGGATAACCTGCACCAGAAGGCAGGATCAATCGAAGTGGTGGAATTCCACGGCAACTTGCTCCGGGCAGCCTGCATCAAGTGCCGAGCTTTAGAGCCCATCGGAGACGTGGAAACCAGGGTCGCAACCGGCGAGGAAGAGACGCCCAGATGTCGCAAGTGCGGCGGGTTGGTGAAGCCCGACGCGGTCTTTTTCGGAGAAGCCATTCCTCCCAAGGCCCTCTCCGTATCCCATGTTCAGTCCCAAAGAACCGACGTGCTCCTCGTTGTGGGCACATCATTGCAGGTCTACCCAGCCGCGCAAATTCCTCTGTCAGTAAAGCTCAGATATCCGCCGGCCCAAGTCATTGAAATCAATCGCGAACCATCCGCACTCCACAAACAGGTCACGGACATACTCCTTCTGGGAAGCGCAGGGGAAATCGTCCAGCGCCTGGCCGAAACAGTGGAAAGCCGAATCGCGGCCATGGCCTGCTGACAAGAGTCGCTAAGGTGGGGGTCTTCTTGAAAAGGAGGGCTGGGGGAGAATTTTTTTGTGCAAAAAAGGCTTCCCCGGCAGCTTCTTCCAAAGCTCATAATTTTTGCGACCGCTTGCAGTAAGATTCAATCAGAACAGGATGGCTGTTTCGATGTAGAAGCCGCGGCGGGTCATATCGATGGTGTCTCGACTGCGGTCTATTTTCGTGTTCCACATGCGGTAACCACCCGCGATGGTCCATGTCCAGAGCGGATTGATCGGGATGTCCACGGCCGTGGCAACCTCCCAATCCCACATGGAACGGCTGTCCATATCCCACCAGTTGAACCGACTGGAAATGTTGGGCCTTAAGGAAATGCCGTCGATAATCGGATAGAATGTGCCGTGCAGCCCGATCGACGGAATAGCCCAGGTCTGAGTCTCGGAATAGTTGTAGACCACATTGCCCACCGTCACGTTACTCACTCGGGTATCCAAGTTCAGCACATCGAGATCCACATTCAGGCCGATAAGCACCTGAGGTGACATGTAATAGTCGCCGTCGTACCCGATGCGCAAGTTGCGCACCTTCTGGTAGGAGCCGTTTGCAGACGAAGTATACCCGGTGTACGGTTCGCCCCTGAGACGCAACGCGTGGATGTTGTTGTACCTGAGGCTCGCGAACAGTTCCCAGGTGAAAACGTCTTGAGTCAAGCCCATGTTTCCGGTGAAGCCCAGCTTGGTCCGGTCGCCCTGAATAAGATCTCCGTCAATGGCACTGAACCAGAGGCGAGCGCCACCATTGAAGCGCAAGTATGCCGGAACTTCCCATGCGTGGACATTTCCGAGGAGTGCGAAGAGGAGGACGGTGAGCCACGCTGTTACAATTGTCTTTTTAACTTTATCCTGCACGGTATTGGGCCACGAAGCAGATAAATTACTTTAAATAAGTGGAGTAACTCATATATCTTTCAGGACTTATTGTCAAGAGAATCCGCACGGAGAAGTCCGTCGGCCGCCAGTCGCATAGGACCAATCTTCCAACCATCTATTCTCGTACGGGGGTGAACCATCAGGCTGATTTCCCCTTGGTGGGTGCCACTGCCGACTCCCCCAGCAGTGTCTTCGCGGAATGCACTGTTGGACAAGCCGGCAGTGGCACCCGTGCGCAGAGAAGTCCATTGTTCCTTCAAGTCTTTAAGTCGGGTTTCGCTCTGCTCAACCCGACCTACCATTCCTCGGCCCTGAAACACTATTAGGCAGCGAATTCGACAGAGACCACTCCGGAGGACCCGGGGTCTTCCATGGTGACGCCGTACAAGGTGTCTGCGGCTTCCATGGTGCGCTTGTTGTGGGTGATGACCAGGAATTGGGTTTTGTCGGAGAGCCTGCGCAGCATCTCGTTGAAACGAATAATGTTTGCTTCATCGAGAGACGCGTCCACCTCATCGAGGAGGCAGAAGGGCGACGGGCGGGTGAGGAAAATGGCAAAGATAAGCGCAACAGCGGTGAGCGCCTTTTCTCCGCCGGAAAGGAGGTCCATATTACGGATCTTCTTGCCTGGGGGGCGCGCGAGGATTTCCACGCCGGTCTCAAGCAGGTCCTGTTCGTCGGTTAGTTCCAATCGAGCCTCTCCGCCTCTGAAGAGAAACGGAAAGATCTCCTGGAATTTCTCGTTGACCTGTTCAAATGCCTCGCGGAAGCGTTCCCGTGTGGTCTTGTTGATCTTGTGGATGGTTTCAAAGAGAGATTCCACGGCCTGCTTGAGGTCAGCCTCTTGTTCCTGCAAGAATTCCAAGCGCTCTTCAATCTGGCGGCTTTCTGCGATGGCTGCCAGGTTGACTTCCCCGAACGTCTCGAGTTTGCCTTTGAGCTCGTGGATCTCATTCTGATCGGGGACGCTCTCAGGCGGAGTGACGGTTCGCGGGTCGATCCGATATCGATCCAGGATCTTTTCGACTATCCCTTCTAAGGACTGTTCGACGCGGACCGATTCAGTTTCCCCCGCGTGTACTGTTTCTCCCAGGTCGCGAATGCTCTTTTCTTCTTGCTGGACTTGCACTTGGAGGGACTGCACTGCGCGAGCGCTACCCTCCGAATCGTGCTTCAAGGTTTCGATCTTGCCTGCCTGGTTTGCATGACGCTCCATGAGCTCGCGCTCGCGGTCCTGGTTTTGGCCGATCGTCTCGCCCAGGGAAAGCTCTTCATCGGAGTTCCGCTTCATCTCTTCGACGAGCGCGGACCAACGACTCTGCAGGCCGGCAAAGCTCTCTCGTGAGGTCTTTAATTCCCGCTCCATCGATCGAGCACGCTCGTCCATCTGGGCCAGCCGCACTCGAATCTCAGACGACGCGCCGGATACTTTCGTGGTGGTCTCTGCGAGTTGCTGAACTGCTTGTGCCGCGTCGCGGCCTTTCTGCTCCAGTTCTTCTCGTCGAGCTTCCAGCACTCGTAGCTTCTCTTCGCAGGTCTGAGTCTGGACGGAAAGCTCTTCCAATTCCTTTGTCAGGCGCTCCTCTTCCAAGTTAATCACGCCAAGACGTCGCTGAGAGCTCTGGATTTCGGCATCGAGCACTTCACGATCTTTGCGGATCCCTGCCTGCTGCACCGTGAGGTCCTGGATGAGCTTGTACGTCACATCGAGGTCGTGTACAAGGCTGTCCAGTTTCTTCTCATCTTGGGTTATGGCAGCCCGAAGGCGGTCAGTTTCCTGTGCTATCTCCGATTGC
>JBMOME010000326.1:0-4175 GCA_049323095.1 Thermodesulfobacteriota bacterium | reverse complement strand
CCCCCCCCCCCCCCCCCCCCCCCCCCCCCCCCCCCCCCCAATTCTTCAAGAATTCCCTCTTTCCCGGGCGCTGTTACTCCTGTTTGCCCCAGGGGATTTTGGTTGCTCTGAGAGGCGGTTCGGGCATGGGTCGGCCCGCATCCACGTTGGAATCCTTGGGCGCGGCAGTTTCAGCGGGTTTGCCCCAGAGGAGCTTCTTCTTTTCGGCCTTTGGAGCATCTTGCGTGGGTGTGTCAGGCGAGTCGATAGGCTGATTCACGGTGACCACCGGCGCGGTGGGCAGGTCTGCCACTACGAAATTGGCTCGTATCATGATTCGCGGAGCCTGCACGTCGTCGGGAAAAGGTGGAAAAGGCTGCGCCGCGCGAATGGCCTGCAAGAGCGTCTTGTCCATTTCCGGATTGCCGGAGCTTTCCACCAGTTGGATTGAATCGAGCGTGCCGCTCCTGGTCAGCGTGTAGTTGACCTTGACCCGGCCTTTAACGGAACCAGTGCCTTCCAGCGTGACCGGAGTGCGCCAGACCTGTTGTATGGCATCCCTGGTGAGCAGGACATAGTCGTTGAGCACCTTGCTGCGGGTGGATCTGTCAATGACAAGCTGTTGGTCGCCGGCGGCAATGGCCGGCATTGGTGCGGTGAGAATAACAATGCACAAGATAGCGCTGAGTGTGAGAGTCGTCGTCTTCATAAGGAGCCTCCCTCCGAAATGGGCTTTATTCCCCCAAGTTGTTGGATAACCGAACGGGCCTGGTCCGGGCTGCCGGAGTAGTTAATGTGAAAAATGAGCATTACCGCTTAGCTACTCCAAAACCCCAGAGTTCGGTTGAGGTTTCCCTACCAACGAGTGGGGTGAGGGTCAAGGGAAATCTGAAGCAGTGTGCGGCAAAATATTTGTTGAACCGCGGTATGATATAGATATTGCCAAAGCTAAATCTCATTAAATGTAGTTAACCTAGTGTAATAAGGTGAATTATACTTAGTAGGACCGGCATCTTGCCGGTCCATTCCCCCGTGGCACATGGTCTGCGGTCCATCGAGAGCCCTGGTACCAGGTCTTCCGATAGTCACACTTTGTTCGTAGGGATCGCAGTTCTGAGCTCGTACCAGCCTGGAAACCCACATCTTGCCGGTCCGGTACGCGGTCGCACTTACACCCTGGACCGGCAAGATGCCGGTCCTACTGATTACTGTGCCGATTCTGCTTCTCTCTCGGGGCTGCCTTTGGTAAAAGTATTATCTTCGGGCTCGCGTCTTCTTCGTGCCGAAACATAGAAGGTTCAGTTGCTTTCGTAGCCCCGCGGACGCTTCGGGGCAGAGTGTCATCATGCGGCCATAGCTTTCCGAAGCGTGGACTTCGTTTCTTTCAATGCTTGCCAGGTGCCCCATGAGCTATAGTCGTCTCCGGCTCTATCTCTTGCCTGTTCTGTCCTTTGCCGTCGTGGTCGCGGTCTGGGGAATTGCCAGGCGTTTGAGTGGGTGGAGTCCCTCGGTCTTTCCCGGGCCGTTGGATGCCGCGGTGGGGATGTGGGAGCTCATTCGTGACGGCACCCTTTTGAAACACTCGGTCGCGAGCCTCTTTCGGGTGACCATGGGGTACTACTTGGCTGTGGTGATCGGAGTGCCGCTGGGGATCATCCTTGGCTGGTGGAAGACCGGTCAGTTGCTTACCAATGGATTGATCCAGTTTCTCAGGCCCATTTCGCCGTTAGCGTGGATCCCGCTGGCCATGCTCTGGTTCGGGATCGGCGACAGGCCGGCGGTCTTCCTTATCTTCCTTTCCAGTTTCTTCCCACTGCTGGTATCGACCATCTATTCGGTGAACCATATCCGTACCATTTACTTCCAGGTAGCTGCGAACTTCAATTTCACCAGGTTCGAGACGATCACTAGGGTCATCTTCCCTGCGATCTTGCCTGACATTTTGCCGGCCCTCCGTATTTCTCTGGGGATTGCTTGGCTGGTGGTGGTGGCTGCGGAGATGATTGCGGTCAAATCCGGGCTTGGTTATCTGATCCTGGATTCCCGCAACGCGCTTCGCATGGATTACGTCATGGACGCGATGATTGCCATCGGCCTAATCGGGATTTGTCTGGACCGAGTTATTGTTCAGTTGAACAGGATCAAATCCGTGGCATGGGGTCGAGCGTAGGATGGGTCATATTCTCATCAAGGATCTCACCAAAGAGTTCGTGGAGCGCCGCGCAGCCCGGCGACAGATGAATGGCGACCCTGACCTACACATGGGAAACCACCTGCCTGTCCTGGACGGCATCGACTTGGAGTTCGCAAACGGGGAATTGGTGTGCATCCTGGGTCCGTCGGGTTGCGGCAAGACCACCTTGGCCAGGGTGATCGCAGGCTTTGACCAGCCCACATCCGGCACCGTCTTGATTGATGGCGAAGAGGTGAAAGGGCCCAGCTCGGAGCACATCTTTGTGTTCCAGCATTCAGGCCTTTTCCCCTGGATGACGGTCTGGGAGAACGTTCGCCTCGGCGTGCGACGCGTCAAGGACAAAGAGGCGATGGCCGCCAAGGTGCAAGAATACCTGGATGTGGTGAACTTGACCGGTTACGAACACCTGTATCCTCACCAGCTCTCCGGAGGCATGCAGAGACGGGCCGAGTTAGCGAGAGCCCTTGTTGCAGATCCGGAAGTGCTCTTCATGGACGAGCCTTTTGCGGGACTGGACTTCCTCACCAGACTCAAGATGCGGGAAGAAATCATCAATATGCATGAGTTCATCCAGAAGACCATCGTGTTCATCACCCATGATATCGATGAGGCTCTGGTGATGGGCGATAGGGTGGTGGTGTTCACCGATCGGCCCGCGAAGGTTCAGCTGGACCTCAAGCTGGAGTTCCCGCATCCTCGTGATTTCCGTTCATTCGATGAATTGGAAAATCTGCGGAGAGACGTGTACACTGAATTGGGTGTGCATTATGCGCTCTAATCTCATTCACCGGATGACAGCGAGATTATCCGTGGGATGGCTGGTGTTGATCATCGCCGTCTCGTGGCTCGTGGTGATTTCCGGCCTGCACTTTTGGGTCAATTCTTCCCATGCGGATAGGGAACGGGTGCTCATGGGATACATGCCCGTGATCACGAACCTGGCCGCTCCCCTATTGGATTATGCGACCAAAGATGGGTCCGGAGTGCGGTACGAAGCGCTCAAGTTTTCGTCCTTCGCTGAAATGGGTGAAGCGCTCAGGCAGGGGAAGATTCAGGCTGCGTTCATCATTGCGCCGCTCTCCGTGGTGCTTCACCAGCAGGGCGCAGGCGCGAGGATCGTGTATATCGGCAATCGGCATGAAAGCACGCTGGTATACCGAAAGGATCTTGCGGTAAGGGATTTCCGCGACCTTGCCGGCAAGAGCATTGCAGTGCCGCTGCGATATTCCGGGCACAACCTCTGTACGAGGGAATTGGCGCAAAAGTTCGGCTTGAGCGGCGCGGACTTGAACATCGTGGAGATGAATCCGCCGGACATGGCTTCAGCGCTAGCCACAGGCGCGCTTGACGCGTACTTCGTGGGAGAGCCGTTCGCTGCGAAGACGATTTGGGCTGGTGAGTCAAAGGTGCTCTATTATGTCGAGCAGGTGTGGCCCAATTTTATCTGCAATTTGCTCCTGGTGAAGCAAGACTTTATTGACCGGAAGCCGGAGCGAGTGCAGGCGCTTGTTCAGGCCGCGGCCAGGTCCGGCTTGTGGGCCAAAGCCAATCCTCAGGAGGCTGCTCGTATCGCGTGCACCTATTGGAATCAGCCTCGTGAGCTTGTGGAATACGCACTTCAAACTCCGCCCAACAGGATCGTGTACGATCGTTTTGTCCCTGAAGAGCCTGAAATTCGTTACATGGCGGACCAGATGGTGAAATTCGGCCTGGTACAGAACAATGAGATATCGGGACTGGTAGACGCCCGGTTCGCGAAGAACGCAAATCTTGAGGGTATAACGGACTTTAAGAGTATCCTCACGCCGGTTGGAGGAAAGAAGTAGCGACTGTGAAAAGACGAGTTCTTGCTTTCCCTCTTCCCAGACCAAAACGTGTCATTGCTGTAGATGTTAGATAATTCGTGGACAAAGTACCCTGAGGGAGAGGTAGTGAGTCCATGAGAATCAACAGCCAAGATCAGACGATAAAGAAGAACTACATCCAGAAGTACCGGTTTTTG
>JBMOME010000325.1:0-4200 GCA_049323095.1 Thermodesulfobacteriota bacterium | reverse complement strand
CCGGCGGGAAATTCAGCCTTGACCAATACCACAACGGCGTCCTGGAACGACTCTAGCTCGACCAGGTTACCCACTCAGGACGGAGGAGACTCATGAACGGTATGGCCTACGGAAGGGATTCAGAGGTCGTCCAGAGGCTCAAGCCCGAACCGATGACGCCCGAAGAGGAAGCGGCTCAAGCTAAAGTCGATCCTGTCGACTTCGATATCTTCGTCCACAAGATGAATATGATTGCCCAGGAAGGCAAAGAAACCACCATGAAGCTCGGCGCATCCACCGGCATGCGCTGGGGCGACGTGGCTTTCGGCATCTATACGGCCCAAGGCGACCTTGCCGTAGTGGCCACCGGCATTTGGTTTCACGCTGTGCTCGGCCAGATCCCCGTGAAATACGTAGTCAAGCACTGGCTCAACGAGCCGTCCGTGGGAGTCAAGGACGGTGATTCGTTCTTCTGGAACGATCCGTTCTATGGAGGCGTGCACGGCGCTGATATGGGCCTGGCCGCGCCCGTCTTCTACAAAGGTAAGCTGGTCTGCTTCACGGGAGCGATCGTTCACACAGGCGAGAACGGCGCGACCGATCCGGGCGGCATGAGCACACGGGCTCGGTCCAAATACGATGAAGGTCTGCTGTGCCCACCGGTAAAAATCGGCGAGAACTACGCTCTCAAGGAAGACATCCTCACCATGTTCGCGTCCATGAATCGCGATCCGAGGACCATGATTCTGGACATAAAGGCCCGGCTGGCCGCATCAAGGATCGCGCAACGTCGCATCGTGGAATTCATCGAACAAAAGGGTCTCGAGTTCTTCACCGGCGCATTACGACGGATTCTCACCGTCACGGCCGACGCGGCGAAGAAGAAAGTGAGTCGGCTAAATGATGGCGTTTTTCGGCAGCCGCGTTTCATGGATTCCCTGGGAGACGAACCTGGGCTGACGAAAATCAACATCACCATGACCAAGAAGGGCGAGAGCATCAAGCTGTCGTTTGACGACACCTCCCCTCTCCTGCCGGACAAACCATGCAACAGTTATTTCCAAGGAATGATCGGCCTGGCAATGGTCTATTTCTGCGGGTGGTTCCTACACGATTTGCCCGCGAACAACGGATTGCTGGAAGTCCTGGAGTGGGAATTCCCGCCCAATACATTTGTCAACGCACAGGGTGACGCCCCCACTTCGTTGGCGCCCATGCCTCAGGTTTGCTTTGCCCACGGCGTGTTTCTGTGCGGCGCGCGCATGACCTATCACCTTGATCCGCTCAGGGCGGTGGCAGCTTGGTTTCAAGGATTCGGGGTCCCGATCTACGGAGGCATCAACCAGTGGGGCGAGCCTATCGCGGACATCACGGCTGAGCTCAATGCCACAGGAGCCGGCGCGCGTCCTGACGAGGACGGAGTGGATGGGTCGGGTTCATGGTTCGCAACGATGAGCGACTGTTCCGATGTAGAAACAACAGAGTCGGACAGGCCGTTTCTCTATGCTTTCAGAAACTATTTCCAGACCTCGTACGGTCACGGCAAGTTCCGTGGCGGCTCCGGCGTAGGCTACGGTTTGATCATGCATCATGTGCCCTGGGTCGCAATGGGAGCGCTTGGTTATGGCTCAAAGTTCCCTTGCACCCTGGGGATCTTTGGCGGCTATGCCGTGCCCCCTACTTTCATTCGATACGTACGCGGGAGCAATATAAAGGGGCTGCTCGCTGATGGCTCCACCGAGCTGCCCACCACCATGGACCAGATGTATCAAGGAACGAACCCCGAGACCGGCCTGGCCGAATACCACCACATCAACCTTCCTATACAGCCGTTTCTCAATGGGGATAGCTTCTACGTTCCTGTCGGAGGCGGCGCGGGTTACGGCGATCCGCTTGAGAGAGATCCCGAGCTCGTAATCCGTGATCTGCGTGAAGCCATGACCACTCATTGGGCCGCGCAGAACATATACAAACTCGCATACGACGAACAAACCTTGCGCCTGGACCCGGAAAAGACAAAGGCTTTGCGTGACGAAGCCCGGGCCGAACGCAAAGCGCGAGGCAAACCTTATGCGGAATTTGAAGCCGAGTGGCTCAAGCTGCGGCCTTCGGGAAGAATTCTGCAACATTTCGGCTCGTACCCGCATCCGCGTGACACCATCCCGAACCCCATGTTTCCCATGTAATTGAAACAGAGGCGTAGAAAGAGGTTGGCAATGAAAACCGCGGACCTTCTCCATGAAAGAGTCATCCACCGAGTACTGAGTGCAAAAGCTCAGCAGTTCGGTAATCGTGAATTCTTCCGTTTCGGCGATCAAGTTTATGGGTACGAGGACTTCGATCGTGCTTCAAATCAAGTTGCTGCCGGCCTTCAGGAAATCGGAGTCGTAAGGGGAGACAAAGTCGCCATTCTGATGAGGAACCGACCGGAGTTCCTGTTCCTCTGGTTCGGTTTGAGCAAGCTTGGAGCGGTGGAAGTTCCCATCAATACAGCACATCGCGGAGCTCTCCTCACCTATATGGTGGATAAGTCCGACTGCAAATTCATGGTGGCTGAATCGGTCTTCCTGGACCGAGTCGCTCCAGTGCTCAAAGATCTACCAACTTTGGAGAAGGTCATGGTTCTGAGCGAGCCTGGGGAGCAGCTGCCAGCATTGGATAAGCCTGCCCTTGATTTCACACGTGTCACCAACAACAGCGGTGCATACGACCAGGTGGAAGTCCTCTGGTCCGATCCATTTATCATCATGTTTACGTCGGGGACCACCGGCCCCTCTAAAGGATCGGTCATGCCGCAGAATTACGGTCTGTACATGGGTGAGATCGTCGCGGATGCAAGCGGCATGGGCGAGAACGACTGTTTCTACAACGTGTTGCCGCTCTTTCATGGCAATGCTCAGGTGCTCTCCACCATGCCCGCGCTCATTTGCGGTGCTCGCATGGTGCTGGGCGATCGGTTCTCTGCAGGCCGCTTCTGGGACGATGTGAAGCGCTACGGATGCACGGAGTTCAACTATATCGGCGGAATCTTACCCATCCTTTACAAGGCCGACCCCAGACCTGACGACGCGGACAATCCGCTCCGAGTAATGCTCGGAGGCGGCGCTCCCCCGGACCTCTTTGAGCCGTTCGAGCAGAGATTCGGAGTCACGCTCATAGAAGGGTACGGGATGAGCGAAATCGGCTTGCCTTTAATGAATACAGCCAAAGAACGCAAGCGGGGCACCTGCGGAAGAGTGCGTCACGACTACGAAGTAAAGGTGGTTGATGACTGCGGGCTGGAAGTGGGCCCAGGCGTCCCCGGGGAGCTGCTGATCCGCACCCGAAAGCCTTATTCCATGCTCCTCGAATACTACAAGATGCCGGAGAAGACTGTCGAGGCATGGCAGGATCTTTGGTTTCACACCGGCGATTACCTCGCTTACGACAAGGACGGGTACTTCTATTTCGTTGACCGCAAGAAGGACGCTTTGCGGCGACGAGGCGAGAATATCTCATCCTTCGAGGTCGAGAAAGTGATCAGATCGCACCCCAAGGTGCTGGAATGCGCTGCAATCGCTGCCAAATCAGACATTGGTGAAGACGAGGTCATGGTCTGCCTGACCTTGAAGCCGGACCAATCTCTCAAGCCGGAGGAATTGATCGCTTACTGTCAGGAGAACATGGCCTACTTCATGGTCCCCCGATACCTTCGCTTCATGCAAGTGCTGCCCAAGACCGCTACCGAGCGGGTCCAGAAATATCAGTTGCGGGAAGAAGGAATCACGCCCGACACCTGGGATCGAGAAAAAGCGGGCATTCAACTGAAGCGCTGATGGCTTGTTTAATCAGAGAGGGTGGAAAGGAGTTTGTCCATGAAAGCGGTGGTGTTGCAGGCGGGCAATCAGTTCGGGATGGAAGATGTCCCCGAGCCTAAACTCCAAAAGAACGACGATGTCATCGTCAAAGTCACGACTGCGGCTATTTGCGGTTCAGACCTCCACGCAAAGCATGGGCTCATACCCGGCATCCCGGTAGGCACGGTGATGGGGCATGAGTTCGTCGGCACCATAGCAGAGGCCGGCTCTGACGTCACCCGCTTCAAAGTGGGCGATCGGGTTGCTGTTCCGCCCGGATGCTTCTGCGGGACCTGCCCGGGCTGCAGACGCGGCGAAGTCCAATACTGCACCAACGGAGGCGTTTGGGGTGGCGGCGAAAACTTCGGCCCGGATCTGCAGGGCG
>JBMOME010000324.1:0-4205 GCA_049323095.1 Thermodesulfobacteriota bacterium | reverse complement strand
AGCTACGCAGGGGGATTCTCGACCATCGTGCCCTTTGCCGGGAATGTGGTGGTGGTCATGGGTTCGCAGACTGAGCTCAAGAAGAAGCAGGTGTCATTCATCATACCTGCGTTGTCCATCGCCTGGTGTGTAGCCTCTGTGGTTCTGCTCTTCATCTTTCCTGACACATTCGACACGGCAAACAACAGATTCTACGACTGGAAAACGGGCGTATGCCAACGGCCCGAGCCTGCTCCGGAGGTTGTGCACCTGGACGTGGATGATGAAGCCATTATCAAATACGGCCAATGGCCTTGGGACAGGGCACTGAGCGCTAAAATAGTCGATCGGCTGGCTGAGTTCGGCGCGAAGGCAGTGGTCTTTGACATTCTGTATACCTCGGATGGGCGTAGCCCGGAGGGAAACGAGCAATTCTTTGAGGCCATAAAGAAAGCTGGCATGGTTGTATCCGCAGTGACGATGACCCTCACCGAAAACGAGCCGAAAGATTCCAAAGATTGGAAAGCGGATGAGAACCGTAAGGACGCCCTTTATGATAGACAGGCGTGGCAGGTGCATGTGCCGCGCTGGTGTCAATTGCTGAAGACCACGGACCTGAAAAACAGCTTCGTGCCTTTGGTTCCCGTCATTGCCAACTCAGCCGCACTGGGACACATAACGGCGAGCCCGGACAGTGACGGTGTGCACAGGAGAATACCCCTCTTAGTGAAATACTCTGAGGGACTGGTTCCTAGCTTGTGCCTTGCCACGCTCAAAGTGTACGGGAAGCTATCTACTGACGACATCAAGCTCAACCAAAAGGGCGCCGTGGAGATCATCCGGGACGGGCGGCCTGTCAAGATACCGGTGGACTCCAAAGGTATGATGATGATTAACTGGGCCGGCGTCTGGGATGAATTCAAGCATTATTCCGTCAGGGATGTTCTCAGTGATGAACCCGATGATGCGCGAGCATCCCGTTACCGGGGCAAGATCGTTATCGTCGCATTAATTGGGACTGGAAGCACGGATTTCGGTGTCACGCCTCTGGGTGCACAAAGCCCCCTCAGCCGGATTCATTCCAATGCCCTGAGCACCATCATGATGGAACAGTTCATCGTGAGCGTGCGTGCGTTCCCATACCTGGTGATCATTGCCGGTATTTTGGGAGTTCTTTTCGCGCTCGCTTCGACGCGGTTGCGGCTTAGTCTGGGTATCATCTTAAGCGTGGTGGTGTGCGCTGGATTCGTTGCGCTGTGTGTCCTAACCTACATGTTCATGCGGTACGACCTTCCAGCGTTCGAGTTCCTTGTGGTGTTTGCTCCAGCGGCTGCCATCTCGCTGGTCGGGAGAGCCGGGTCCGTAGAATTGCAGGCATACCGCACTTCAAAAGCGCTAGAACGATACCTGTCCCCGGCACTTCTTTCAAGCATTGTGGATAGCGGCGCAGAGCTGGACCTGTCCACCAAAAGGCGTGAGCTCACCGTAGTTTTCGTGGACATCCAGGGGTTTTCGACCATTTCTGAAACGGTGGAAGTCGAGTATATCAATCAATTCCTGAATGACTTTTTCGAGCGGATGACTCAGGCGATCTTTGAGCACCAGGGGACGGTTGATAAGTTCCTGGGAGACGGCCTGCTGGCCTTCTTCGGGGATCCGGTGCCGTTGGATAATCATGCCCTAGCCGCGGTCCGAGCCTCGCTCGCTATGCAGGAAGAGATGCGTCAGCTCAATATCAAGTATGCGGCTTCCGGAATTGCGGAACTGGAAAAGGGGGTGCGCATCCGGATCGGCATCAATACCGGTCATATCATCGTAGGAAACGTCGGCTCCACGCGACGCTTGGAGTACACGGTCCTTGGGTCTGCTGTAAATATTGCCAGTCGCCTCCAGTCTCTTGCACCGCCGGGAGGCATCATCATGACCGCTCGGACAAGAGGGCTCATCAAAGACGAAATAGACTGCAAAGGCCCGGATTTCGTCCGAGTCAAAGGGATCGATCGGGACATCGAGGTTTTTAGGATCTTCCCCCGCTCGGAAGGACTCACCCAGATGCCCACACGCTTCCAGACCTGACCCCGTTGACTACGACCCTTATTCTTTCCCCGAATCGCCCACCTTGGTCTTGGCGCCCTGCACTCCTGCGATGCCTTCGGGTTTGCTGCTCTTCACGTTCACGGGAAGCCCCATCAGGCTGACACCCTTTTTGCCGCCGGACTTGAGGGCCAAGACCTGCTTGTTGAATCCCTCATCCTTTGTCAATGCCTCGATCTTCTTCACCAGGACGTCCATGTCCTGCTTTGCGGTCATTGGAACGCTGAGCCAGGACTCGCCCTCCGCAATCTTCAGTGGGGCCAGATCCAGCGGTTTGTCCGAAGCGAAGAAGACAATCCTCGCGTCCTTGGTCTGATCGCCCAGAGCGAGTTTGACGCCGGAATCCGGTTTGAATAAGGTGTACTGCTTGCCCGGTTCAACAATGTTGTTCGGGTTGGCCTTATTGGGAAAGAGAACCGTCGTGTCGCCCATCGGCGAAACGTACAGCGCGGTCACATACCCTTTCTTAGCCGACTTGAGATGAATGACAACAGGATCGCCGGCCTTGATCTCCTTCCCTTCCGGGCTTTCGGCCCACACGGTCAGCTCAATGGCCTTGAGTCCCGGCTGGCCGATGGAGAGCCACTTCTGTACCGGGTGTGCGTCATCCGCAGCCGCAGCAGGGCCCACCACGGGACAAAAGGTCAGCAGACCGACAACCAGCGAATAAACGATGAAAACACGTCCCAGAGAGATATTCATGATTTCCCCCCTTCGCTCGTGCGAGGCGTTATAGGCATAGTCTTATTCATCATACGTAGCCGTTGTTTGCTTTTCAAGGGATTTCTTTCTGATTCGTGGCAGCTTCTGAGCCAAGGCAGTTGATGTGAGTGCCCGTTAGCATTTCATTGGGTATTATGCTATTCTACTCAAATTCGGATGTTCCGCACCTCATTCCAAAGCTAAAGCGAACCTGCCGTCAATGGCCGGCAGAATCGGCCTCCGGACAGGTATTCCCAGAGTGATAAGAACAAATATGCACCATACCCCTAAACCGAAATTCAGAATCGGATTCAAGACTGACGTGGGTGGTTCCAGGCATCAGAACCAGGACAGTTTTCTGGCGGATCCGGATTTGGGGCTCTTCGTCGTAGCCGACGGCATGGGTGGGCATAGCGCCGGCGAAGTTGCCAGTGAATTGGCTGTGCGTGAGATTTCCGGGCTCATACGCAAAGAACTTCCGACGTGCCAAGACCCGAAAAAGCTTCTTGAAGATGCTGTGCTTCGGGCGAACGCCGCCATTCTTGAGCGATCTGCGATCAACCCGGAATGGAGCGACATGGGGACCACTGTGGTCGCGGCTCTTTTCGTGGGAAATCGCTTGATTATCTGTCACGTAGGGGACAGTCGTGCGTACATGATTTCCAAGGCCGCGATCCGTCAACTCACCCAAGATCATTCGTTCGTCGCAGAGTGGGTCAAAGAGGGCCTAATCACGGCTGCGGAGGCTCGCACGCACGAAGCAAGGCGAGGCCTGTACATGGCCCTTGGTGTAGAAGAAGATATCGAGCCCGCGCTCACCGAATGCAAGTGGGACGGCGATTGGTGCCTGTGCCTCTGTTCGGACGGGCTCAACGACGCGCTTGAAGATAAAGATATTCTTAAGACCGTCAATGACGCGGCTAATCCCCAGGATGCGTGCGACTCGCTCATTCGGCTGGTTCACGAACGGGAAGGAAAAGATGACATTACGGTCATTCTCGCCTGTTAACGACTGCACCCATCGCGCCTCTTCTTAACCAGGGATCTAAAGGTCGGGGAAATCCGCCATCCGCAGCTCTGCGCCTATCTTCTTGAGTTCTTGGTTGAAATTCTCCACAAGCTGGCTGAGTTCGAGCTGACGATCCTTGCGATAGAACATGAACAGGCTCATCATGTTCCGCTTCGGCGCTGAATCGGCTTCCACGGCTACTCCTGCTCTCTCGGCCAAGGGCAAGAGATCCTCCAACACCTCGTCCATGTTCCGGTACCGATCTGAAGGGTCCTTCCGTGTTGCTTTTGCAATGAACGCGGCGAACGCAGGTGGAAGGTCGGGATTGATCGTTCGCGGATCAGGGACAGCTTCACTCCGGTGCGCCTCGAGCACTTTCCCCACATCAGTGTACTCGAAGGGGCGCCGACCGGTGGTCATC
>JBMOME010000323.1:0-4229 GCA_049323095.1 Thermodesulfobacteriota bacterium | reverse complement strand
TCAAAAACCGGTACTTCTGGATGTAGTTCTTCTTTATCGTCTGATCTTGGCTGTTGATTCTCATGGACTCACTACCTCTCCCTCAGGGTACTTTGTCCACGAATTATCTAACATCTACAATTGCGAGGCCCCCGGACGTGATCCGGGGGACGAAGCAATCTCAGGTGCCTATTTTGCAGCCCCGGGAGATTGCTTCGCTACGCTCGCAACGACAAAGGAGGACCCCCTCTGCCCAGTCGTAACTCTCAGATGGGCTCCCACTGCCGGATATGTAGGGTACATGCGGGACATGACACCGGTTCCAGACCACAGATCCCCTGCTTTTCGCTCCGTGAAACCGGATGTCCAGCGAACCCCTCGCCGAGCCTTCCTCTTTGGGGCCGTTTTGTGGTATTTTGAAATGCTACGCGAGCATTCCGGAGAGCAACATCATGAACAAAGTGCTCACGGTGGCGGCTTCGGATTCGGGTGGTGGAGCCGGAATCCAGGCCGACCTCAAGACCATACTCTCCCTCGGGGGATATGGTATGAGCGTGGTCACGGCAGTGACGGCTCAGAACACGCTTGGAATTCAGCGTGTTGTCCCTATGGAACCTGATGTGGTGGCAAAGCAGCTCGATTCAGTGTTGAGCGACATCGGCGCGGACTGTGTAAAGCTTGGAGCCCTCATCAACGGCGAAATCGTCAAGGTGGTGGCCAACAAGATCAAAGAATACAAGATAGAAAAGCTTGTGGTCGACCCTGTGTTCCGCGCCAAGGATGGCACGGAACTGCTTGACAAGAAAGGATTTGCGGTTCTCGTTGAAGAGATCTTTCCCCTGACCTATCTGCTGACGCCAAACATTCCCGAAGTTGAATTCATAACCGACCGCTCGGTTTCCACTTTAGCAGAGATGAAGAAGACCGCGGCCAAGCTCCAGAAAATGGGACCTCAGTTCGTCCTGGTCAAGGGCGGCCATTTAGAGGAGTCGCCGGTGGACGTGCTCCATGACGGTTCCCAGCACTACGAGTTTGCCACTCAGCGGGTGCGCACGCGTCATACCCACGGGACAGGGTGCACTCTAGCCTCTGCGATTGCTACGCTCCTGGCTCGGGGCATGCCGCTGATGGAGTGCATCGACCAAGCCAAGAGGTATCTTAACCGCGCGCTTCGCTTCTCTCTGGGCATCGGCAAAGGAGTGGGGCCGGCGAATCACTACGCGTCGATCACCAGGGAAATAGCCAGAGCTCATGTGATCGAAGAGCTCGACAAGGCTCTCGACAGGCTCAAGCGATTGAACATCAGCCACTTGATCCCCGAAGTGCAAACCAACTTAGCTTACGCGATTCCCTTCGCGGAGTCGGTGAGTGACGTCGCCTCATTTCCAGGAAGGATCATCCGGATCGGCAACGCCATCGACACTCTAGCCTCCGCCAAATTTGGGGCTTCCAGACAGATCCACCACCTGGTGCTGGCTGCGATGGACTATGACCCTGAGCGCCGTGCAGCTATGGGCATAACTTATTCAGAATCGCTGGTGAGCCGTATCAGATCCTTGGGCTACACCATTGCCGAATTCGACCGGAGTCGCACACCGCCGGATTTGCAGATGGAAGAAGGCAGCATCCTCGCTTGGGGTGTTCAGGATGTAATGGAGGAATTGGGCAAGGTTCCGGATGCCATCTATGACAAAGGCGCGTGGGGAAAAGTCCCCATGATACGGATCTTCGCCCGAAATCCTTCGGCCATCGTGGATTTGATAGCAAAACTATGAGACGGATCTTCGCTGTTCCGCTTGTCGTGATTATCGTACGGGAGAACCAAGCAAGAACCGGGATCGGATAGCGTCACGCGATCCTACCGGGACTCTGATCGGTTGCGCGGATGAAGCCCTTATTATTGGATACCCACGGACGGACTATTGATTATCTGAGAGTTTCGATAACGGATCTCTGCAACTTCAGGTGCGTCTACTGCCGGCCGCCTGAAGGTGTGAAGCTGGTTACCCATGAAGAGATCCTCCGCTACGAAGAGATCCTCACCATTGTCGAAGTGGCTCTTGAGATAGGCATCCGGAAGGTGAGAATCACTGGGGGCGAGCCTCTGGTTCGGCGTGGGGTGGTGGATTTCATCACTCGGCTCACTCGGCTGCCCGGGCTCGACGATGTGGCGCTTACCACGAACGGCGTCCTTTTGACAGAAATGGCCCAAGATCTCAAGGTTGCGGGCCTCAAGCGGCTCAATATCAGCCTCGACTCGGTGCGCAGAGACACATTCACCCGCATCACTGGCCAGGACAAGTTAGATCAGGTTCTCGCGGGTATTGACGCTGCGCTGACCTTGGGCTTCCATCCGGTCAAGATCAACGTGGTGCTACTGGAAGGCATAAACGAAGAGGACATGCCGGATTTTGCCCGAATGACCCTGGATAGGCCCCTGGACGTACGCTTCATCGAGCGTATGCCGTTCGCTGAAGCCGCACCGGCCGATACACCGCTCCCGTTGAGCGCGCACAAGGTCTTTAGCATAATCGAGCGAGAAGTGGGGGAGCTGATCCCCGTTGAGAGCGGCCCTCTGGACGGCCCGGCATCGCTTTTCCAACTCAGAGGAGCTCAGGGCCGCATTGGCATCGTGGACGCGGTGACTGGTCATTTCTGCGGCGCGTGCAACAGATTACGCCTCACGGCGCGCGGCAC
This sequence comes from Thermodesulfobacteriota bacterium, assembly GCA_049323095.1. Classification (GTDB taxonomy): domain Bacteria; phylum Desulfobacterota; class Desulfomonilia; order Desulfomonilales; family Desulfomonilaceae; genus VGSG01. The sequence continues at coordinate 1,553 of JBMOME010000323.1, read as the reverse complement.
GCTGCGCCCATGTTTGCTGTCTCCCGGAGAGATCGATATCAAGGCTGCGCTGCGAAACGGCGCAACCCGCGAGGAACTCTCCTCCATCATTCGCGGCGCAGTTAGAGCCAAACCTGATCACGGCGCGAAAGGCGCCAAACTGGCCTGCGAACCCATGAGCCGCATAGGCGGCTGATGTAAAGCGCTTTCAAGAAAGTAAGACGGGGAGAACCTTTTTGTAAAAAGGTTCCTCCCCGAACCCCTTTCCAAAAACTTCTATACGCCACTTGCATCCCGGCTTCCTGGCACAGGAAGCCGGGATGCAAGTGGAATATAGCGTTTCTTGAAGGGGGTCCGGGGGAAACTTCTTTACACAAAGAAGTTTCCCCCGTGGTTTACTTCATTGAAAGCGCTTTGGTGGAAGCTAGGGCATGAAGGCGTCGGTCTCTCAGACCCTTTCGGTGATCGTTGTAAACAGGAACACCGCAGATCTTCTGATTGAGTGTCTTCGGCATATCTGCGCATCTCATCTTAGTGAACCTCCCCAGGTCATAGTTGTAGACAACGGTTCTACCGATGGATCGGTGGAACAGGTCAAACGCTCATATTCACAGGCCACGGTCATTGAGGCAGGAAAAAACCTCGGGTTTGCCGCGGCCAACAACAGGGCATTGGAAGGGGCACGCGGGGAGTTCGTGCTCCTGGTCAATACGGACGCGATGGTGGAGCCCAATTGTGCTGCGGCCTTGTTGGCGGTAATGCAGCAGGACCCTCGGATCGGCATGGCAGGCCCCCAGCTTGTGAACGCGGACGGCTCGGTCCAGACCTCTTATGAAGCCGTTCCCACCCTGGCCACCGAGACGCTGAACCGGAGCCTTCTCAAACGGCTCTTTCCGCAGCGTTATCCCGGAAAACATCGAACCGTGGCCGGCTCCGAGGCCGTGGAAGCCCTCATCGGCGCGGTGATGATGCTCAGGCGGGACGCTCTGCTCGATGTGGGACTATTCGACGAGGATTATTTCTTTTTCCTGGAAGAGACCGATCTTGCGGTGCGCATGAGGCAACAAGGATGGAAGGTGATTCATGAGCCTCGTGCGCTCGCGGCTCACTTACAGGGCGCCACCGCGAAAACCCACGAAGCGAGTGCACGCATCGAATTCTACCGATCCCGTTATATCTTTTTCAGAAAGCACTACGGGGCCGCGAGCGCGGGTGTGTTGAAGACGGTGCTGATGCTCAATCTCACGCTGAACGTGATTGTTTTGGGAGCAGCTACGCTCTTGACTCTCGGCAAGGCAGGGAGCATTACCCAACGGTTCCGTGTGCGGTCGGCACTGTGGCTCTGGCACCTCAAAGGATGCCCCGCCGGAGAAGGGCTGCCAAGAGCATAAGAGTAGCGTCCAGCCATAAGCTTTCAAATCAGTGACCTGGCCAGAACGCGAGTCAATGTCATTGCTGTAGATGTTAGATAATTCGTGGACAAAGTACCCTGAGGGAGAGGTAGTGAGTCCATGAGAATCAACAGCCAAGATCAGACGATAAAGAAGAACTACATCCAGAAGTACCGGTTTTTG
>JBMOME010000322.1:0-4231 GCA_049323095.1 Thermodesulfobacteriota bacterium | reverse complement strand
CTTCGTAACAACTTCGCCGTTCGGCGGAAGCCGCAGCTCGGCACCCAACCCCAGATTTACTACATAGTGTGAGGGAACCATGTTTGAAAACGCGTTAAGGGGAAGTAAAGGTTACTGGGCCTGGATTATTCTCCTGTTGCTGGTACTGGGGGCCGGTTTCGCCAACTACCTTCGACAGTGGGAATTCGGGTTAGGAATAACCGGAATGAGCAGAGACGTTTCCTGGGGCCTTTATATCGGCCAGTTCACCTTTCTGGTCGGTGTTGCGGCCTCGGCCGTGATGCTCGTCCTGCCCTACTATCTGCATAACTATAAGGTTTTCGGGAAGATCACCATTCTGGGAGAATTCGTGGCCATTGCAGCGGTCACCATGTGCCTCTCATTCATCATCGTCGATTTGGGGCGGCCTGACCGTGCGTTCAATGTGCTGCTCTATCCCACTCCCAACTCCGTCCTCTTCTGGGACATGATCGTGCTCAACGGGTATCTCTTCCTGAACCTTCTCGTAGGATGGACAGTGTTGGGATGCGAGCAGCGGGGTGCGCCGCCACCAAAGTGGATCAAGCCCTTTATCTACCTCTCCATTCCCTGGGCCATCAGCATCCATACGGTGACGGCGTTTCTGTACGCGGGTCTCCCGGGTAGAGGATACTGGCTCACCGCGATCATGGCGCCCCGGTTTCTTGGTTCCGCGTTCGCATCCGGTCCGAGCCTCCTGATCCTGTTGGCATACTTGTTGCGCCGGACCACCACGTTTGATCCTGGCCGGGAGGCAATCCAGGCCCTCGCAAAGATCGTGACCTATGCCATGGTGGTGAGCTGCTTCTTTGTGGTGTGCGAGCTGTTCACGGTGTACTACAGCCAGGTACCGGAGCACGTGAGCCATTTCACCTATCTGTTCAGCGGCCTGCAAGGCAAGTCCGGCATGGTGCCGCTGTGGTGGGGAGTCATCATCATGGGGCTTCTGGCCACAATCCTGCTGATCATTCCACAGACTCGAAACAGTGACACGATCTTACCCATCGCGTGTGCGCTGGCGTTCGTCTCGCTGTGGATGGAGAAGGGTATTCAGCTGGTGGTCGTGGGTTTCATCCCCAACCCCTTCGAGATGGTGACTCAGTACGCTCCGACTTTGCCGGAAATGTCCATCACCCTCGGTGTTTGGGCCCTGGGAGCTCTGATCCTGACCTTGCTGTACAAGATTGCGGTCGCGGTTCGACAGCAGCAGCCGGCCGGGATGGACCACTGAGGCGCGATCCAATTGGCGGACTACTTTACGAGCAAGTGATCGAAACTTGATCTGAGACGGCCCGCACATGCTGCGGGTCGTCTTTTGTTCTTTCAAAGGGAGTGAAAACTCATGGATAGCACCGTTCAACGATCCATGCTTATACTGCCTGTGCATGTGAAGCGTTTCGTCGAGAAGGCTTATTTGCGAGGCGCGGACGCCGTAGTTCTCGACCTGGAAGACTCGGTGCCTGCCGCGCAGAAAGAGGAGGCTCGAGGATTCGTCCAGGAGGCTGTTGTTCTCGCGGGCCGGGGAGGAGCAGATGTGCTGGTTCGAGTGAACAACGATCCCTCGCTGCTGGAGCATGATCTCGCGGCGGCGATATGGCCGGGTGTTCATGCTGTCTTCGTTCCCAAGGTCGAGTCGGCGAAAGACGTGGCGAACGTGGAAGGGATCATCGAGAATCTTGAAAAGAACCGGAACATGCCTTTGGGTGCAATACGTCTGTCGTTGCACGTAGAGAGTCCCGTGGGTATCCTGAACATTCGCGAAATCGCCTACGCGAGCGAACGCACCGAATCCATGAGCCTCGGGGTGGATGACTACTGCCTGGAAATGGGTCTGGAGCAGACGGGCGATGGCTCGGAGCTCTTTCTCCCTTTGAGCCTGATCGTGATGGCGTGCAGAGCGAGAAAGATCCTGCCCATGGGATTGCTCGCAAGCGTAGCTGAATATTCAGATCTGACGGCTTTTGAACGTGCCGCACGACGGGGCCGAGAATTAGGCACGTCAGGAGCTTTGTGTATTCACCCGGATCAGGTCACGGTCCTGAACCGGGTCTTCTCGCCTACCGAAGCCGAAGTGGACCATGCCCGTCGGGTCGTCCGGGTCTTCGAAGAAGGTGTTGAGGCAGGTCGTGCAGCAGTCAGCCTGAATGGGCGCATGGTCGACACGCCGATCTACAAACGGGCCAGGGCTCTCTTAGATCACGCGGACGCGATCGCCGCGAAGGAACAACAGAAGGCAAAGGCTCTCGCGCTCCTGGAAGTTTCGTAGATCCCAACGTGTACTGCCGTACCGAGCCCGCGCCCCTCGCGACAAATGCTGGATCTTGCACGGCAACGGAGGAACTTCCGCATCCGGCGAACTGACTAATTTGAGGAGGTCTAGAGGTTAAGGGGCGCGCAATGCTGGGGCGATTCTTCGGAACCAGTATTCTGTTGTCCAAGGTATTGGCATACCTTGCCGTGGCGATGCTCTTTGTCGTCTCACTCTATGCCATAGACCAGCATCAGGAGCTGAAGCTCTTCAACCAGTTCCAGGCGCTTCAACGGGTGAATCCCATCCCTCGGGCTCAGGAGCTTGCCGACGCGGGCGAGTATTGCGAAGCGCTGGAGTATCTGGACTACTTCCGGGATTACGACTACGTGCGAGACGATCCGGAAGTCACCAGGCTCTATAACGAGATCAAATCCAAGAGAGACGCCCTGAGTTTTAGCGCTTCAGACGCGTTCCGAGGTCTGTGGAAGGGAAAAGGGGCCTGTGCGGAATCTCTGATCGCGGCGACCGTTTCCGACTTCCTGATTATCGGCGATATCCGGGATCTGACCTGGGGAGTAATCAAAAAGTACCAGGGGCAGGACGCGGATGAGTTCACCATGGCCCTGGCAGGGATGGGCATTGTCTTGAGCGGCGTTACCGCGGTCGCGACCCCGGCTTCCGCCGGAACTGCGGCGCCCGCGGGCGTGACAGCGAAGACCTCGGTTTCCCTGCTCAAGTTGGCCAAGAAGTTGGGCAAGCTCCCGGACCCGCTCCAGAAATCCCTGATTCGCGTGTTCCGTCAGACCGCAAAAGCAAAGAGCCTCAAGCCACTCACTCCCGTAAGCGAATCTCTTTACCGGATCTCAAAAGTCGACGGTCTGAAAGTTTCCGACTTCATGACCGTGTTGTCCCGCAGCAGGAGCTTGAGCGACATCAAGTTCATGGAAAAGGTCACTGCTACCTATGGTAAACAGACGGGGAAATTCCTCAAACTGGGTGGTGACGCACCGGTTAATGTGTTACGCCGATTCGGCACGAAGAATAAGGAAGTCAAACAGGCCGTGGATACTGCCATACAGTACGGCCCTGAAGGCATGAGGCTGCTGCAACGTACCGGGCCAAGCGCTTTTTTGAATTACGTGCGGATCGCCAAATATTCAACGAGAGCCACACGAAGCATCTGGAATCAACGCGTGACAAAACTGCTGGGCAAGGCGGTGAGCTACTTGCCTGTCGAAGCCTTGTTCGGGATCGCTATTTTGACGGGACTGGTGACGGTCTTAGTGCCGACCTATTATGGGCTCAAAGTTTTTCGACGCTTACGTGGCAAGTTCCGGCCTCATCGAGAAGCGCCAAGCACCGCGTGATACGAGGTGTCGTTCAAACAGTGAACAGTCTGTCTGATCCAGCACGGACCTGAGCACGCTCAGGTCCGTGGCACCCCAAAGCGGATGCTAATTGGCCGTTGGGTGCCACTGACCTGGTCCCCAGGTCAGTGTTGATTTTGAGGGAAGTCATCTTCACCTATTCAGAGCGCATTTGAGGCTCGTTCCGCGAAGACGGTGTCATCGAAGTGGTGCGCATCCCGTGTCCTTCCGGATCGGAACGGAACCCTAAAATTACTGCTGTCCTGCGATCCAGGCGTGATATAGTGACCATCAACGTGAGCGTGGGGAGTTGACGGAATGCCCAAGTTCGAGATTAAGAACAGAAAGACCGGTACGGTCATCTTCAGTGGACGGGCGGGTTCCCTGAAAGAGCTGGTCCAGTCTGCCGCGACAGCAGGGCTTGATGGGACAATGCCCAACCTTATCTTGGCTAAGGTTGGGATCAAGAAGGCTGAAAAAGTTAAGCTATACAACGCAGCCCTGGCTGCGACCGACCTTTCCGAAATAGACCTGACCCAGGCGGTTCTCTCAGGTTCGGACCTGACCGGGTCGGACCTTTCGGGTTCAGATCTAT
>JBMOME010000321.1:0-4261 GCA_049323095.1 Thermodesulfobacteriota bacterium | reverse complement strand
CAAACACGTCTCAGATTGGAAACTCTCGAAGAATCGCTCAGCGTGCAGTTCGACCGAATCAATCGGGTCAATGAACGGATCGGAGCGCTCCTTGACGGAGTTCGTCAAGAGCTGAACGCAGAACTGGACGACGTTGTTTCGGTTGACGTGGAGGCCCACATCCAGGAACGGCTTCAGCAACTACTCAGAAAGTATGACATATTCTTCGTACCTCGTATGATCATTCGTAATGCGGTTAAGAAGGCCCTCGGACTGGTGGCGGAACTGCTGTTTTCTTCCACCAGAGAAAGCGAGAATGGGGAAAAGGCACTGCGTTCCGAAGACTTGGAGACTACCCGTTCGTCCGTCCGGCTGGAGCCGCTTCAGTCCGCGGTGGCGAAGCTCAACCTGAGAATAGCCGAAATGCTCGCCTCGGATCCCACACTAGAAGACCTCCGTAGCGTTGCTCGAACTGATGTGCCGACATTGGACGAAGCGGAAATTCGCCGACGCTTTGAAAAGGCCTTTCCGGGGGTCCAAAGTTTGCTGGAGGCTGAATTCGACCGCCTGCGCGCAGGCCTGACTCTTGGAGACGAGCTCAAGCTCTATGGTTCTTACACTGTATGGGCGCTGTTGTTAGTCACCGCGGAGATTGTGCTGGGAGGAGGCTTCACGCTCCTTGACGCGCTCCTGAACACGGCAATCGTTCCTTTCATCCCCAAATGGCTGCTAAACTTGAAGATAGTGGATTTGCTCCGTGAAATAGGAGAACGAGTAGATCGGGAGTACCGCGACTCATTGCGCACGATTGTCGAACAACAGGGTGAAGTGTATGTCACGGTGTTCCGGGGCCTGCTCCCCGATGAGAAAGCGGTAAAGGACGTACGTAGCTTGAGACTGGGCCTTTCTGGTCGGGCCGGTTGACTTCACGCATCAAGGTCCTATATCTAGGAAGAGTTTGGAGAAGAGATTTCGGATGCCACAGGAGGAGCCTTATGGCCCTGAAAGCTCGCGATGCTCTTCGATGGATCTGGGTTATGCTCGTGGCGGGGTTGCTCATGATACCGTACAATGCTGAGGCCAGGCCGGCCAACTTGAGTCGTTACACGCTTTCCAACGGATTGGAAGTCATTGTCCTGGAGGACCATGCTCGCAAAGTGGCTACCTTGCAGTATTGGGTTCTTGTGGGCAGCGCGGACGAAGAGGAACCTGAGCGCGGGATCAGCCACTTGATAGAGCACATGGCATTCAAGGGTACTGAGCGCCGTGGAGTAGGCAAAATCGCGTCGGAAGTGGAATCTCTGGGCGGCGAGATGAACGCGTACACGAGCTGGGATGAAACCGTGTTTCACGTCACGGTCCCATCGCGCGCCATACTACAAGGGCTCGATATTATCACGGACGCGGTGCTCAATCCGGTAATAGACCCGGGAGAGCTGGACAAAGAGAAACAGGTAGTAATTGAAGAGATCCTGGAAGGCGAGGAACGTCCGAATAAGAAAGCTTCAAAACTCCTCTTTGAGACGGCGTACACAAACAGCCCGTACCGGTACCCAATCATTGGATATAAGAAAACCGTTGAAAGTTTTACCCGAGACAACGTCATCTCCTTCCGCAAGAAGTGGTATGTGCCGGAAAATATGTTTCTCCTCATCGTAGGAGATGTGGACCCGGCCGCGATCCGGCCTGAGATCGAGCGACTTACGGCAAATTTCAAGCCCACGGGCTTCTTCCGGGCTCCACGCGCGCAGGAGCCGGTGCAAAAGAAGATTCGAGACGCTCTGCTCAGAGACAAGAACGCACGAGAAGCCCGTTTGCTCATGGCTTTTCACGTTCCGTCCCTGAAAGGAGCCGACGTCAACGCGCTCGACCTTGCGGCCAGTATCCTCGGCGGGAGAGAGAGTTCTCGGCTGGTCCGGGTCCTCAAGAAAGAAAAGCAACTGGTGAATTCGATTTCCTCCCACGCTCTGACGCCCAAGGAACCTGGCTTGTTCCTGATCTCCGCGACGCTCAACGGCACGAATCTCGAGGCTGCTACAAAGGCGATCATGGAGGAGGTCCGACAGCTGGACCAAGCGGCTCCTTCCGCTGAAGAGCTTAAGCGGGCCAAGACGGACATTGAATCCGATCATTTGTACGCAAGGGAGACCGTGGAAGGGCTGGCGCGAAGTATGGGGAGCTTCAAGGCCACCATTGACGATGCGCTCTACGAAGAAAAATACCTGCGACTCAACGCGGCAACTACAGCACAGGAAGTTTCCGAAGCCGTTCGCCGATATCTGGTTCCGCCCAACGTCACCATGACGGTGCTGATGCCGGAAGGCGACGCAAAGGAATTCCAGATCGCTCGACTCGCAGAAATTGTGGGCGAATTCAAGCCCAAGAAATCTAAAGACGCTGAAGAAGCTGCGGCTTCAGGCGCGATAACCCGGACGCTTCCCAATGGCATCAGAGTGGTCCTTATGCCGGACGATTCAAATCCGATTGTTTCGTTCCGTGTGGCTTCTTTGGGAGGGAAGCGTTTTGAGACGAAGCAGACGGAAGGAATCTCGAACTTCATAGCGCAGATGGTCACCAAAGGAACCTCTGCGATGAGCGAACTTGACATAAACCGCAAGATCGAGGATATGGGCGGCCGCCTGAGCGGCTTCTCGGGTTATGACTCCTTTGGGCTCTCTGCGAGCTTCTTTGGTCGGTACGTGGACCAGGGTCTGGATTTGTTGTCTCAGGTCTATACCGACGCGTCCTTCCCGCAGGAGATATTGGATCGAGAACGCGCCCTGATCATCAATCAGATTAAGACCCAGCCCGACCGACCCGTTCCCTTCGCCCTGAACCAGCTCAATGAAACGTTCTTTGGGAGTCATCCGTACGGATTCAATAAGGAAGGGACATTGGAGTCCGTAGCCGGCTTCACTAGGGACGACCTGATCCATACGTATCGGCGCCTCGCAGTGCCGGCCAATACGGTTATCACGGGCGTCGGCGACATGGACGTTGAACGAGCCATGCAGCGGATCACGGAGCTCTTCGGCAAGATCCCTGCCAAGCAGTTCGACCCGCCTCCTCTGCCTGCAGAGAAGCCGCTGAAGAAAGTGAAAGAGAAGACGGTGAAGATCCCTCGTGCCAAGGCGCACCTGGTCGTGGGATTTGGAGGGTCCACCTTCAAGGATGAGGATCGCTATCCCCTTGCCGTGCTGAACAATGCGCTTGCGGGCCAGGGCGGTCGGCTCTTCTTCCAGTTGAGGGACAAGGAGTCGCTCGCTTACATCGTGACATCGATTTTCCGCCCCGGCATGGACCCGGGGCTCTTCGCCTTCTACATTGCATGTGATGCATCAAAGATCGATCAGGCCGTTCAGAGCCTCTTCCGTGAAATCCGGGAGGCGAGACAGAACCCGCTAAGTGACGAGGAACTGAACCGGTCCAAAGAGAACCTGATCGGGAATCATTTGATCAATCTTCAGAGTTCGTGGTCACGAGCGGAGAATACTGTGTTGAATACGCTCTACGATCTGGGATACGATTACGACAAGATTTACATCAAGAAGCTTTCCGAGGTAAAAGCAGACCAAGTGTTGGCGGTTGCCAAGAAGTATCTCGATCCTGACCGATGCGCGATTGTGAAGATCTTGCCCGAAGAAAATGAGAAATAAGCAAACCCCTTCCCTGAAGGAGCTGTCGTACTTTATATGAGAGAAGAAACGTTTGACACCCGCGGGGTCCCTCGGTGAGCGCTGTTTTCGGTTCACTCAAAGGTCTTAAACCATCTCAACGCACTCGGTTGGAAAAGCTGGCACTCAGGAGGGTCCCGCCGGACAAAGCGCTCACTCAGGAGATCTCTCGTCAGCTCACTGAGCTTTCCGCAGAAATCGGCCGTCAGATAGGAATCCTCGTTGACCGCAAGGGCTTGGTAAGAAAGGTTCTGGTGGGCAACGGGCGTTCGATTCTCATTCCCAAGCTGGACGGCTGGCGGGTCGGCCCAGGGCGACTTCGAGGGCTCCGGCTGATACACACTCATGTCAACGACGAGCCGTTGAGCCAGGAAGATCTCTCCGACCTTGCTCTATTGCGGCTCGATCTGGTTGCTTCGGTCGGTGTTGACCACCAGGGCTTGCCCACAATGGCTCATGTGGCTCATCTGCTCCCTGAAAATCCGCAGGGCCGGGTGTGGCGGGTGCTGGAACCGATTCCCCCATCGCTTCTGGACTTGGATTTTGCCGCTTTCATAAAATCCCTGGAAGACGAGATGTCGCGCTCCTTTGGCGGCCGAGCCGTAGAC
>JBMOME010000320.1:0-4263 GCA_049323095.1 Thermodesulfobacteriota bacterium | reverse complement strand
GGCCGTGCGCCGCTACCGAAAGGGTTTTCAAACAGCGAGACGCGTTGAGCGAAGCTAGCCCCATCTATTAGAAAGACCGCGGATCCCGCGTTTCGCGGGAGGGGTTCCCCGTGTTCCGCGGGATCACCGCATCCTACAAGAAACGCTTGCAGGGCCGTTGGTTCGCTGCTTCAAGATTTGGTTAAAGGTTCTATGCGTCCGTGTTCGAGGCGGTAGACCAGTTCCGCGGCGTCAACAAGCGCGGGTTGGTGGGATATGGCCAGGATCGTGACTGTTCGGCTGATGTCTTTGAGGGTCGCACAAATCGCGGCTTCAGTTGCAGGGTCCAATCCCGTGGTCACTTCGTCAAGGATCAGGAGCTTCGGTCTTCGCGCCAGGGCTCTTGCCAGCGCGATGCGTTGTCTCTGACCGCCGGACAGCTTTCCGCCCAGTTCGCCAACCACGGTTCCCACACCGTGTTCCAACTCGCAGACGAATTCCCACGCGCCGGCAAGCTTGAGCGCGGCCTCAGCTTCCGGATGGCCTATGGAAGGATCACCAAGCGTGACGTTTGCCAGGACTGTGTCGTGAAACAAGGTCACTTCCTGGCCCACATATCCGATCATCCGTCGCCAAGCCTTCAGATCGATCTGCTGGAGCGGCATCTCGTCCACCAGGACGCGGCCGGACTGGGGCTCGAAGAACCCGACGATCAGATCGGCTATGGTGGTCTTGCCCGAGCCCGATGCACCGATAATCGCGGTAAAACGGCCCGTGGGGATCGTGAGCGACACATCCGCCAGCACCGGAGCCGATCCGTCGTACGCAAAGGTCACCCGTTCCAGTGAAATGCCCTGTTTCAGCGATGGAGTTTTACCAGCGGACGAGCGTTCCTCAGCGGCTTCTGCCGCGTCCATCGTGGATTTAAGCGACCGGAACCCACTCTCTTGACCTCCTACTTGCTGGTAGTTCCGCTGCAAGATGTTGACTCGCATTGCGGTCCGCCAGAACAGCAGTCCGAGCACCATGACGTTGTCAAAAGGAACGTGCCAGACCGTGACCGTGAAATAGATGCCCACAGCGAGAAAGACCACGGTCACGGGTTCCTGAAGTCCGATAAGCGCATAGGTGCTGATCGCGTAGTCTCGTTGCGCTCGTCTGAGCTCTTCGATGGTGTTATTCAGGAACGGCTCAAGGAGCCTTTCGCATCCCATAGCCTTTAGTGCTTGGATACCCTGCACGCCATCCACCAATTCCGCGGCGATGCTCCGTTGGGATTCGGTAAGCCTGACGCCGGCTCGGCGTGCCCATCGAACCAGCCCGGAGAGCAGCAGGACGATGAGCGTCCCGCACGCGGCCGCGGCCACCGTCACCTGCCAGGAAATCATGAGCGCAAGCACGCCATACACTGCAACCTGGATCACATCGGCCATCAAAGTACAGATCAGCGCATAGGCGCTCTCCGACCGACTCACCTCCGCGGTGACCGCAGTTGCAAGACCTCCTGGCGGCAGATGGATAAAATGCTCCCACCGCGCGCGAAGGAGGGACTTGGTCAGGGAAGTCCGCAAATCATTTCCCACATGAGCCGCGGAAAAACCGATGGTTGTAGAGGCCAGAAGATAGAGACCCGATTTGAGCAGCATCACAAGAACAATGAATGTGAGCAGCGAACCGATTGTCGGTTTCACGCCGATCACAGCCAGCGCTGTCAGCAAGCTTTGGGTCAAACCGCCTGCGGAAGCCGCGCCCGGGTCCAATATAACTCCCAGCAGGGGCAACAGCGTGGCAATGCCAAGCCCTTCAGCCAGGCCCGACAAGGTCGAAAGGACAAGCCCGAGAGCTGTGCGTCCTGGATAAGCCAAAGCCAGCTCACGAAAGAGCGCTACCAGTCCCCTATTGTGTATGATGTTCGTCTGCGAGCCGTTCATGTGCACCGTGCAATCCGGGATTGCTCAGGTATTCACCTGTAGCATCATCAGGAGGTTTTCTCAATTGCGGTGGTCATCGAGCGTACGATGCCACGGAAATGATTCGCAACCATTCGGTCTCGCGAGTAAAGAGTGTCATTGCGAGTCCTGCGGGACGCGGGACGAAGCAATCTCCCCTTCGTGCGAGAGGAGATTGCTTCGTCCCCCAGATCACGTCCGGGGTCCTCGCAATGACAGGTAAGATAGGCTTCGATCCAGCACGTAACTGAATCCTTACAACGATTCCTGGGTACCTCTTTCCCGGTCAGGCATTTTGTGTATACTCTCAATGGCTTGACCGTTTCATGAATTCAAAATCCTCGCAGAAAAGAGTCTCCTCTGCGAACGGCAATGGATTTGGTGGCTCTATGGCCTTTTCTTTTGAAGTGACATCCCGCGATTCAAGCAACCAGGCTCGCGTCGGGCGACTGGTCACATCTCGTGGCGAAGTGGCAACCCCCGCGTTCATGCCTGTGGGCACGAGAGGTGTGGTCAAAGCTATATCTCCCGACGAGCTCTGGAACATGGGTTATCGTCTTGTGCTCGCGAATGCTTACCACCTTTATTTGCGCCCGGGGCACCAGCTGGTGGAGCAGATGGGCGGTTTGCACCGTTTCATGGATTGGCCGGGCGCGTTGCTGACAGATAGCGGAGGATTTCAGGTCTTCAGTCTGGAACGGTTAAGGAAGGTAAGCGAGGAAGGCGTCCTGTTTCAGTCCCATGTTGACGGAAGTATGCACATGTTCACGCCGGAATTGAGCGTTGAGGTCCAGGAGGCCCTGGGAGCGGACTTCATCATGTGCTTGGATGACGTGAAAGAATACCCGGTGGAACGGGAAGAAGCCCATGAGGCAGTCCTCAGAACCACGCGGTGGGCTGCTAGGTGCCTGGATTCCAAAAAAAAAGTTGACCCTGCCTTGTTTGGCATAGTACAAGGTTCGACGTTTTCGGATCTGAGGCGGCTGAGCGCTGAAGGCCTCACTTCCCTGGATCTGGACGGATATGCCATCGGCGGCCTGAGTGTGGGTGAACCCCGGGAGCTCATGATCGAGATGATTGAGGTGACCGTGCCTCATCTTCCCGAGAGATCTCCTCGGTACCTCATGGGAGTCGGCAAGCCGCAAGACATAGTGGATGGAGTGCTCCGAGGGGTTGATCTGTTCGACTGCGTGCTTCCCACTCGTAACGCTCGCAACGGGATGCTCTTCACCTCGCGAGGCCCGCTGAACATCAGAAACGCCCGACATCGTGACGACCCGGCCCCTGTGGATCCCCAGTGCACATGCTCCCTCTGCAGCCGTTATTCCAGGGCATATCTCCGTCACCTCTTCCTGGAGAAGGAGATCTACGGGCACAGGCTGGCCACCTTGCATAACCTGTGCTTTTACGGCAAATTGATGCGCGGGATGCGAGAGGCGATCAGAGACAACAGGCTTGATACGTTCGCCCGTGAGTGCAAAGCTCGGATGGAGGAAATAGATGATTGACATCGCGTACGCCATGGCGCCCCCTGCGGAAGGCGGCGATAGCAGCTTCCTGGTGGGCTTTTTGCCCATGATCCTGATTTTTGCCGTCTTCTACCTGCTGCTGATACGTCCGCAGCAGAAGAAAGCCCAGGAGCACAAGAAGTTGCTGGAGAATCTCAAGAAGGGGGACGCGGTCATTACCCAGGGCGGGCTGTACGGCAAGATCTACGCTATCACCGACCAGATCGTCACCCTGGAAATTGCTGACAAGGTGCGAGTCCGTGTTTCTCGGGCCCACATATCCGGAATCGCCGCGGCCCCTCCGGACGACCAAAGTTGATGAGGAGTTTCGCTCGATGATGCAGAATCTTCAGTGGCGTGGCGCGGTAATACTGGTGGTGTTGATTGCCAGTGTGTTCTTGATCTATCCATCGATCGGCCCCGTGCCGGAAGCGTGGTCCAAGTACTTTCCCGCAAGTCCCATCCGGCTCGGGCTTGATTTGCAGGGCGGCTTGCACATGGTCCTGGAGGTCCAGACGGAAAAAGCCGTGGAAACAGTCGTGGATCAAACCATGGCCGAAGTCTCTGCCCTGATGAAGGAATCTGAGGTCAAGATACGGTATACGGATGTGGAACGGGTGTCTCCTTCCAGCTTCAAGGTGATACTGAGGGATGCTTCTCAAGAGCTCCAGTTCGACAGCCAGGTCTTAGACAAAATCCCGAACTTCAGGAAGCTGTCAGGGGAACCGGTCTCACAAGGCTACGCCATTACCTTAGGAATGGACCAAAAGGCTATCGACGAGGTAAAGCGTCAATCCGTCCGACAAGCTGTAGACACCATACGGAAC
>JBMOME010000319.1:32179-35919 GCA_049323095.1 Thermodesulfobacteriota bacterium | reverse complement strand
TCAAGTCAGGGGAGCGCATTGTTCAAGAGACCCGGCTTTTCGATTCCGCCACAGGAACCACAGCGTCCATGAGGAGCAAAGAGTACGCCCATGATTACCGGTACTTCCCCGATCCTGACCTGCTCCCCATCAGAGTGGAGCCTGCCCTTGTGGAACGACTCCGGGCCGAGCTTCCCGAACTCCCTTCAGAGAAAAAGGCGCGTTTCGTGAATGAATTCGGCATCCCCGCTTACGATGCTGGGGTGCTCACCGCGTCGCGATATCTGGCCGAATACTTTGAGGAGACAGTGAAGCTGTTTCCGAAGCCCAAGATGGTGAGCAACTGGATCATGACCGAACTCATGCGACGGCTCAAAGGGGAAGAATGTGGCATCGACTCGTGCTCGATCAAGGTTGGGCAGCTCGCAGCGCTGCTCAAACTCGTGGATGACGGCAGCATCTCGGGCAAGATCGCCAAGACTGTCTTCGACGAGATGTACGACACCGGAAAGGACCCTTCAGTAATTATCGACGAGAAAGGCCTGGTCCAGATCTCGGACCAGGACGCGCTGGTGCAAATTGCTCGCAAAGTGCTCGAAGACAATCCGTCCGAAGTCGAGAAGTATCTCGAAGGGAAGACCAAGCTCATGGGCTTCTTTGTGGGTCAGGTGATGAAGGCCACCCAAGGCAAAGCCAACCCCGCGATGGTAAACCAAATCCTTGTGGAGGAACTCAAGAAGCGCTGACGGCCTTGACATGGCGGGCAGGACCGGATTTAATAGTAAACGAGTGTAGAATAGAGGAAAAGGCTAAACAAGGCAGTCTGTTATTAGCCATACTAACTTCTCGGCAATACGCTCTCTTTGCTCCATCGCACATTGTAGCTTCAGATCTTGCTCAAGGCTCAACGACCTCCGTGAAGGAGGTGCGCGCGAGAAAAAGAGGCTTGAAATAGGAGCCCTTTCAGTGGCATATTGAAAAATTGCGGACTTCGCCGGTGGCATCACCGAGTTCCACGCTGGATGACAAGACCTTGAACATACTCGTATATCACTGCCGTAACCTGCTGCTCTTCAAGAATGGAGAACAGAAGAGCTTCGCCCGTTCGCACCCAGGGCTCAGACTCGTGGCCGTGCCATGCTCCGGCAAAGTCGAAGCACACCATCTGCTCAAGACGCTTGCAGGCGGAGCCCAGGGAGTCTTGGTTCTGGCGTGCGCGGAAAATGCGTGCCAGTTCCTGGAAGGTTCGCACCGCTCTCACAAGCGGTTCGAGTATGCGCGCTCCTGGCTGGAAGAGTTGGGAATCGAGCCCGATAGGATAAGATTCGTGCATATGCGGCCGATGGATTTGAGAGCCCTCGAATCCATCCTGGAGGAGTTTTCTCGGAAATTGCAGACCCTCGGAAGTTTCCCCCCTCAACAGGAACCTCTAACCCCCTTGCAGAAAGCCGGCTTCTGATCGGCCCCGGCTTCCGGCGCCACAGAAGGGCTCACTTCGGGCCTGAGGGACTTGACGCGACGGGCTTCCGAGCCTTGGAGGACAACCGTGGTTGTTGCTGAACGAAAGAAGATTGAAGAAATACGCCGGATGGTCGATCGGTATTCCTCCATCCTGGTGGTTGGATGCGACTCTTGCGTGGCAGAGTGCGCCGCAGGCGGCCATCGTGAGACCATGCTGCTTGCTGCCGCGTTGAAGCTCTCCTTCCAGCAGGACGGCAAGAATCCCCGCATCACCGAAGCATGTCTCGACCGGCAATGCGTCGACGATTTCATCGAACAGATCGCTCACCTGGTCCCGGAACATGAGGCGATACTCTCCCTGGGTTGCGGCGCGGGTGTGCAGGCTCTAGCACGGGTGTATACGGACAAACCGATCTTGCCCGCGTTGGACACGCTTTTCATCGGCGAGACCGAAATGCGGGGCATCTGGCAGGAGAACTGCCTGGGCTGTGGCAAGTGCAAA
Organism: Thermodesulfobacteriota bacterium; assembly: GCA_049323095.1. GTDB lineage: Bacteria > Desulfobacterota > Desulfomonilia > Desulfomonilales > Desulfomonilaceae > VGSG01. The sequence continues at coordinate 33,977 of JBMOME010000319.1, read as the reverse complement.
CTCGGATACTTCGGCGCTGTCTGCCCCGTAACCCGCTGTTCCAAGAAGCTGATGAACGGTCCCTGCGGCGGCTCCAAAGACGGCAAGTGCGAAGTGAATCCGGAAATCCGCTGCGGATGGCAGATGATCATCAATCGCCTGGAGACACTTGGTGAGCTGGATAGGCTGAGCGAATACGTACCCCCGGTAGACTGGTCCACGTCTCATTCCGGAGGGCCGCGGAGAGTGGAAAGGGAGGATCAGAAACCGTGAAGACCGAAAGTCGTCTTGAGAAAGTTCTCCAGGCCGGGCATTTTGCGGTGACCGCAGAATGCGGTCCGCCCAAGGGTTCGGATCCTACAGTCGTCGAGAAAAAGGGCAAGCTCCTCCTGGGATGCGTCGACGCGGTCAATGTCACGGACAATCAGGCCGCTACAGTCCGGATGGCTTCTTTGGCAGCGTGTGCGATTCTCAAGAGCATGGGCCACGAGCCGATCCTCCAGATGACCACGAGAGACCGCAACCGCATCGCGCTCCAGAGCGATCTGTTCGGTGCGTATGCGCTCGGGATTCGCAATGTGCTTTGTTTGACCGGAGATCATCAGGTCTTCGGGAACCAGAAGGAAGCGGTGGGTGTCTTTGACCTGGATTCGATTCAACTGGTCAGGACTGTTCGCGACATGCGCGAAAATGGGACCATAATTGGTGGTGGAGATATTGAGTCACCCCCGAAGATGTTTGTGGGAGCCGCGGCCAATCCTTTTGCCGATCCGGCTGCGTGGCGTGTGGTTCGGCTCGCGAAGAAGGTTCAAGCGGGCGCGGACTTCATCCAGACCCAATGCATCTACAATATGCAGCGCTTCTCGGAATTCATGGCCCAGGCCAGAGACATGGGCCTTACTGAGAAGGTCAGCATCCTCGCGGGTATCACTCCGCTCAAGAGCGTCGGGATGGCCAAGTACATGGCTACCAAGGTAGCGGGAATGGATGTGCCCGAAGACGTTATCAACCGCATGGCTGGTGTTCCCAAGAAGAAGCAGGCTGACGAAGGAATCAAAATCGCTGTGGAGACGATCGAACAAGTGAAGGAAATCAAGGGCATTGCCGGCGTGCACGTCATGGCCATTGAATGGGAAGAGCACTTGCCCGAGATACTGTCCGCGGCCGGCTTGGATAAGCGTCCTAAGGTCTGATTTGGCTGCAATACCTATCGTGGGCGCTGAGTTTCCGGCTGCCGATTCAGTGTTTGAACAGGAGCCTGGCCCAATGGCTCGGCAGTCCTGGTGAGAGTACAAAGATGCCGAAGAAATACCACATCGAAGTCCGCCCCGTGCCGAATCGGTACCCTCAGATCGGGCGATCCGGGATAGTCGATTGGGGCGAAGGATGCCTCAAGTGCCCGTCATGCGTTAAGCATGAGTGCGTGTACAACGTGTATCGACAGCGCACATTTTCAGCGGAAATCATGGCGGATACCATAGACGAGCTGTGCAAAGACTGCTTCCGCTGCGTTCAGGGATGCCCAAAGCGCCTGATACACAAAGCCCTGAATCCTGAATGGGAAACCCTTGGGGACGACGTTTACACGCCGGAGATCGTCGCTGCGAACTGGGAGCAGGCCAAGACCGGCAAGATCCCTGTTTCGGGCGCGGGATACGGCGGAGCGTTCGTGGGGAAGGGATTTGACTCCATGTGGACCGACATGAGTGAAATCGTCCGGCCCACGCGCGACGGCATTCATGGTCGGGAGTACATTTCGACAGTGGTGGACCTGGGTAGGCGACCTGCCAACCTCGAGTTCGACGACAACGGGAAACTG
>JBMOME010000319.1:0-32169 GCA_049323095.1 Thermodesulfobacteriota bacterium | reverse complement strand
CTTCCCATACCTGTGTTACTCGACATACCCGCGTTTGGCGACATGTCTCCTCAGGTCTGGCGTGCTATTGCTTTGGCCGCGTCTGAGCTAGGGACACTTGCTATCGTCCCACAGGCCCAGGTCGAGCAACTGACCGATCTCAAGTCATCTCTGGTTCCTCTCCTTAATGGCGATGGCTGGGACAAGAAATGGATCCGACAGTTCCGCATGGTTGAAGTGCCGGATGGCTCCGATGCTGTTGAGCAATTCGATCGGATCAAGGCTATCGATGCAAGCATCGTTGTTTCCGTGCGAGTTCCAGCGACCGTGGCGGCAGTTTCCCGTGCCTGGGAATTGAGCGAGCATGGAGTGGACATAATCCACTTCGTAGCTGACGAGAGAGGCTACGAACCTGGAGTTGCCGACGCCAAGCATCTTAAGGATGTGATGCGGGCCCAACACGGCGCACTGGTAGAACGCGGGGTCAGAGACGAGATTACCCTCATGGCGAGCGGCGGCATTGCTATGGCTGAACACGTGGTCAAAGCGATGCTCTGCGGCGCGAATGTGGTCGGCATGGATCTTCCGCTGCTGCTTGCCCTGGAATGCCGCTTATGTCGCAATTGCAGAGAAGGCGGCGAGTGTCCGGTAAAGCTCTCCACAATTGACCCGAAATGGGGAGCACAGAGGATCGTGAACCTGGTGGGCGCGTGGCACAATCAGTGTCTGGAAATGATGGGAGCGATGGGTATCCGGGAGGCCCGGAGGCTCCGAGGTGAACAGGGCCGGGTCATGTTCTTCGAGGACCTGGAAAACGACACCTTCGCCAGGCTCTTCCAGGAGAGAGAGGGATAAGAGGAACAGGTGAGCAATGCACTATAAGAACATCTGGAGTGAGGTTCCTCTCCGTGAAGTAATCGCCACTCCTTCTCGATTCCGCCGAGGTCTCGGCAAGTATACGGTGATGGTGTCGGACGCGTGCGACCACTGTCTGAAATGTGTGGTTGTATGTCCGGAGAACGTTTTTGAAGCTCGTGGGAACAAGCTGGAGCCCCCGCGAGATCATTTGTGTCTCGGTATTGAGTGTTCCAAGAAGTCGAATCGATGCATTGCGAATTGTCCGGCAGCCGCGATTCGAGTCGGCGTGAATCCTTCCATCAAGGCCCTGGGAGATAGGCGATGGACCGCGGACCTCTTGATGAGCACGTGGTACATGGCTGAGACAGGAATCCTACCAAAGAACGACCTTGAGTATCGAGTCGGCGGTTCTCAAGGCGGGTTCGATCGACTGCGCTTTGTGTTTCCCAAGCGGCCCCCGAAGCCGGATCTTAACAAGAACGATATTGATACCTCCATCACTCTGAACAGGAGGAGCGATAACCGCGAGAAGATCGATATCCCCATCCCTGTATACGGCGGAGGCATGTCATTTGGTTCCATAAGCCAGGTAACTATGCTGAGCCGCATTCGGGCATACGCGGCCTGGGGCTCTTTCTGCTGCACGGGCGAAGGCGGTTATCCGGAAATCTTGTTCCCGTTTGACGACCATATCATTACGCAAGTTGCCACGGGCCTCTTCGGGGTCCGTGAAGAAACAATCCAGCGGGTGAAGATCGTCGAATTCAAGTATGCCCAGGGTGCAAAGCCCGGCCTGGGCGGACACTTACTGGGAGACAAGGTCACTCCCGCAGTTGCCCGCATACGAGAGACTGTGCCGGGCTCGTCGCTCTTCAGTCCTTTCCCGTTCCATTCGGTTTACTCCGTTGAAGACCACAAGAAGCACATTGACTGGATCAAGGCGGTCAACAAGCGCGGACTTGTGTCGGTCAAGGTTTCCACACCTTCCGACGTGGACATGGTGGCGGTGGGGTCCTATTACGCGGGAGCACATATCGTGCATCTGGACGGGTCGTACGGCGGCACCGGGGCGGCGCCCGACGTAGCCAAGAAGAACATCGCGATGCCCATCGAGTACGCTATCCCCAAGGTCCACAAGTTCCTCGTGGATGAGGGAGTCCGGGACCAAATTTGCCTTATAGCCTCAGGTGGAGCTCGCACAGCCTATGACGTAGCCAAAGCAATCGCGCTGGGAGCGGACGGCGTGGTAACCGGAACTTCTGACCTTGTTGCCCTGGAATGCGTGCGGTGTCACAACTGCGAGAGCGGTCGAGGATGCGCAAGAGGTATTGCCACCACGGACCTGGAGCTGGTGGGGCTGATGGATCTGGAATGGGGCACGCGACGCATTGTCAACATGCTTTCTTGCTGGAGAGACCAGTTGCGTGAAATCCTGTATCGCTTGGGCATGAGCAGTGTACGAGAGCTCGTCGGCCGGACCGATGTTCTGGCGCATCTGGACTACAACTCCAATGTGCAGGACGACGACATCAGACAGGCGATCTATTGAGGTGGGCCATGAAATACAACGGTTCTTTCGCTGACAAAATCATTGCATCCCGCTTGCGGGAATGTGGCCCAATCGATCCGGAGAGGAATGTCAAGGCAGCCGATGAAGGCGGTTGTGGTGTTACCGGCTTTGCATGCAGCATCCCCGTGGCGGGCCGCCACATATTCGAGCCCTCTATCCGGATGCACAACCGGGGAAACGGCAAAGGTGGTGGTATCGCTGCGGTCGGGATCAATCCTTCCCGGCTCGGGGTGTCCCAGGACGAGCTGGATTCGCACTACATGCTTCACATATCGCTCTTGGAGCCTTCCTGCCTGCCTACGCTCAGAGAGACTTTCTTCGATCCGTACTTTGACGTGGCCAAGGAGGAACTCCTGGAACACGTTCCTGACCACCGGGAGATCGAGGGCCTTGAGATTAGGCCTCCGGAAGTGTTGCGTTCCTTTGTGCGTGTGAAGCCCGCGGTCCTGGAGAAGTTCATCAAAGAAACCGGCCTGGACGGCATGGATCCTCGTCACGCAGAAGACGAGTTCATCAGCCGCAACTCATTTCGCCTCAACAAGCAACTTTACAGCTCACTTGGTGACAAGCAGGCTTTTGTGCTCTCCCACGGCCGAAATGTGATGATAGTGAAGATCGTGGGCTATGCCGAGCACGTGGTCCAGTATTATCAACTGGAGGATCTGGAAGCTCACGTCTGGATTGCTCACCAGCGTTACCCTACTCGCGGCCGAGTATGGCATCCGGGCGGCGCTCATCCATTCACAGGCCTAAACGAAGCGCTGGTCCACAACGGCGACTTTGCCAACTATTACGCCACTTCGGACTATCTCAGGCAAAGGGGCATGGAACCGCTCTTCATGACCGACACCGAAGTGAGCGTGATGCTCTTTGACCTATGGAACCGCGTGTACGGCTATCCGCTGGAAGTCATCATCGAGGCGCTCGCGCCTACCACCGAGCTGGACTTCGACCTCCTCCCGCCGGAGAAGCAACGACTCTACGATTCAATTCAGACCACGCATGTTCATGCGTCACCCGACGGCCCGTGGTTCTTTATCATCGCGAGGAACATTCCCGAAACGCGGACGTACCAGCTCATCGGTATTACCGACACCGCGATGCTGCGGCCACAGGTATTCTCTCTCTATGATGGCGACGTTCAGATCGGCCTGGTCTGCTCGGAAAAACAGGCCATTGACGCCACCCTTCGGTCGCTTGCAGCAGAGGATCCGCGTTTTAGCCCGGTCGCGGACAAATATTGGAATGCCCGTGGAGGTTCGTTCGACGACGGCGGAGCGTTCATGTTCAGCGTTCAGCTCGGAGAGAACGGCGGACGAGAGCTGGTCTGCCAGAACAAATTTGGTGTGCCGGTCCCGGTCACATCTCGCAGGCCGCTCGATATAACCAAGCCTGTCCACAAGCCGGAAAAGCACGCGGCCGATATCGATACATCACTGCAAGAGGCACTTGAAAAAGGAGATGCGCAAAGGATCTTCCAATATTTTCGGACCCACGCGGCCTGGTGGGACTACAACGCCTTGCGCTGGGCCGTGAGCCGCATCGGACGCGCGGCCTCCAAGAGCACAAAGGCATTGCCTCATGTGATCGACGCGCTCACGCTTCTCATCGATCGACGAGTCCCTCTTGGAGACAAGAAGAACTCTGCGCTTAGCCGGATTGTCACGGATCAGCTCTACGAGACCCTGCGAACGTTGCCCCGCATCACAGGTGGAGCCCAACTCGGTCACTACGCCTTGGTTGACGCGGATACACGCAACCAGCTGCGCCCACCCATTGCGATTGAAACCACCCTCGTGGTTGATGCAAAGGATTTCGTTGCCGAAGGCGACGTGTGCGACGCTTCGCTCCTCTCGGATGCGTACAAGATGGGCTGGAAGAAGTTCATCGTCTTCGATTTGCGGGGCCAGCGGTTCGAAGGATGCGGATTCGGGCCGAAGACCGAGGAGATACGAATCGACCTTTACGGTTCCTCAGGCGACTACGTTGCCAGCGGCATCGACGGGATGGAAATCCGTATTCATGGCAACGCCCAGGATCAGATCGGGCAGATTATGAAGAAAGGAACGCTGGTGATTCACGGCGATGTAGGCCAGTGCTTCCTTTACGGCGCCAAGGGCGGCACCACATTTGTCCTCGGCAATGCCGCGGGACGACCGCTGATCAATGCTGCGGGACGCCCGAGAGCCGTGATCAACGGCACAGCTTTGGACTTCCTAGCTGAGAGCTTCATGGCAGGCGATCCTTTGGCCGGCGGCGGCTTTGTCATCGTAAACGGACTGACTCGTGACGAGGACGGCAACATCGTCTTTCTCGACAGGCCGTACCCGGGTTCGAATCTGTTCTCTCTTGCTTCCGGAGGCGCTCTGTACATAAGAGACCCCCACAAGAAGGTTGTGGACGAACAACTAAACGGTGGGGAGTTCAGGGAGCTGTCCGACGCGGATTGGGATTTGATTCGGCCTTACCTTCTCGAGAATGAAGGCCATTTCGGCATCAAGCTTGACGACCTCCTCACCGTGGACGGCGTGAAGCGAACGCCGAGAGAGGTCTATCGAAAAGTAGAGGCTGTGCCGCTGGCGGTCCTGAGGAAGATACCCGAGACCGACGATTCAGTCTGGGTAACGGCAGCCGCAAGTGCCGCGGTTTGATCCCGATGCCTCGGCGACAGCAGAACCACCCGCGGCCCAGAAATCGGTTTTCAATATCCTGCCTCGCTTCCTTCAGTAAAGGGGCGACGCAGGATATTGTTCATTGTGTTCCACGACCGGAACGCTGCCACTCTTAGCCAAGATCGGTGTTAGAGGCCCTTGAGCCGGGTCGCCACCAACATCAGCACGAGCCCCGCAATGGGTACCCATGCTGTATATCCTCCCAGCACATGAACACTCACGAAGCCCAGCGCCATAAGCACGGCGAATATGCATAGCACGAGCGAAATCCACCAGGTAATCGCCTTTGGAGGCGTGTATTTGGTCATATCAATATCCCCCTTTGTCCAAGCCCGGCTCTTTCGGTCTTGTGCCAAATGTACATCGGCACTGAAAGCAGTCAAGTTATAATGATTCTCAAGATTGCGAAAAACCCTACCGAGACGGTCCTACTTTACTAAGGAAGGCAAGCCTAGATGCCGAAGAGAGCAGACAATATTGCCGGACGACTCCATGATTCACTCGTTTCCGCAGACGAAAACCGAGTGATGTTCGATAGAATCGCCTCGTACTATGACGGCACGAACCGCATTCTCTCTCTAGGTTTCGACCGTTACTGGCGACGCCGAGCGGTGGATCGGCTTTCTCCCAGACCAGGCGGCCTCTACCTCGATGTGGGATGCGGCACCGGGGACATGTGTGTTGAGGTACTGAGGAAGGCCCCGGGCTGTCGAGTGGTGGGGATAGATCCATCGGAGGGGATGCTCGCCATTGGCAGACAAAAGATCCAAGCAGCCGGCCTCTCCGAAGCGGTGTCACTGCTCAGAGGTGATGTGCTGAATCTTCAGTTCCCGGACAACTCATTTGACGGTGCGATCACCGCGTTTTGCATACGCAACGTCACAGATCGGCTCAGGGGCTTGCGCGAAATGTGTCGAGTGATTCGACCAGGAGGATCCTTGGTGATCCTTGAACTCACCGACCCTGTGGGCACCATGAAGCCGTTGTTCAGACTCTATTCGGATGTGGTGATGCCTTTGGTGACCAAGGTGATGTCTTCTGTCTCCGCGTATCGGTACCTTACCGATTCCATGGCAGACTTCCCCGACGCGGACAGATTTGTTTCCGTTATTCAAAACGCTGGATTCGCGGACACGTCCTATTTCCGCATGACCGGCGGAATCGTCACGGTTTTTGAAGCCCGAGTCCCAGGATCTCCTCCTAGGCCATAAGCGCATGCCGTCCCGGAACCATATCCTCGCGGCGTTTCCGTAAAACATGTCGCCTCGCGTTCCCGCCAGAGGCTGCTCGTCTTAACTTACCATCACGTGTTCACAGGGGAGCGGAGATTGTGTGACAGTGCAACCAAGTATCTCCGACTTATGGGTATTTCTGACTGCATGAGGCACGTTTTTGGCGATGAAGATCACGGCCCCCGCCTGCACGGGAATGACCTCGTCTCCTACCACGCACTCTCCCTCGCCATGAGTAAATCCGAGAATTTCGTCAGACTCCGGGTGTCGATGCAGCGGATTTTCCTGCCCCGGTAAAATCATGTAAATGCTGTATCGCATGTGCGGTGTTTCGAAAAGCGTCTTCCGGGTGAAGCCCCTTTCTCTCGCTTCTTCGAAATTGAAGGGCCTCTTGTAATTTGCCTTGCTGTCGACATCCATAGTGGGCATGATCGTTTCTCCTTTCGTGGAGCCCTGGTAGTTCAGGATGCATTGTCTCTTCTGTTTTTCTCTATTGAGTCGCTTTGTGCTGCTCTACGGTCACGCCGGCTCTGAATAGAAAGGCTGCGGCGACAAGAAACAGAGCCACAACCGCAAACGGAATGCGGTAATCAGTCCCGGAACCGACGATTCCGATGAGGAACCCGGCCAGCAGCGGTCCGGACGCGTGTCCCACGTCAAAGATCGTTCCGAAGGTTCCCATAGCACAGCCGAGATGGTCTTGTCGGCAGAAGTCCGCCACCAGCGCGGCTGCCGATGAAGTCACTATCGCCTCTCCCAATCCGAAGATGGCGGCAAGTATCAGCAAGATGCTGAAGCTATGGAACCAGGGGATCAACGCGAAGGGAATTGCACACACGAACATGCCCCAGAAAACGAGACTCTGGCGGCCGTGCCGATCAGAGATCTTCCCCATAAGCGGCTTGGACAGCACGCTAACGCCAATTTGGACGCCCCAGAGCAGTCCTGCATGAAACGCTGAGAATCCACAGACCATGACCGCGTAGATAGGCAGGAACGCTTCCAGAGCTCCGACAGAGAGGTTCTGTATCCCTTCCATATTACTTGTGAGGAGCACTCGGCGATCCATAAGGATTTCTCGAACTCCGGTACGAAACTTCGCCCACACCGCGGAGAGTGCCTTTCCGTCGTGGTGGCTGGGGGCATCCCAGCGGCCCTGCATTACCCACAGAGCGATGAAGAGTGAGGCCATTCCAAAGGCCGCGACAATTCCGTACACGATGTGGAAGTGAGTCAGACTCGGAGAATCGGTCGCGGAAAGCCAGGTGAGAAGAGTGAGAAGAAGGCCGCCCAATGGCGCACCAACGAGGTTACCAATGATCGTAATAGAGGAAAACCAGGAAAGCATTTCTGCCCGTCTTGTGCCCGCGAACTCCACAATCACCGCCATGACCACCGGGCCGTATATGGCAGTGGCGAAACCATGGAAGAAGCGAACCACAACGAGCGCTTCGTACGACGTGACAAAGAAGTACCCCAGCGGTACCAATGCGAATACGATCAGACCCATGAACAGAGTGCGGGTCCTGCCGATCACGTCGGAAAGCACTCCCGCGGGCATCTTGAAGAAGATCCCGGTCACGGTTGAGATAGCCACCGCAAATCCGATCGCTTCTGGGCCGACTCCAAACGAAGCGGCAAAGAGCGCGAGCACCGGCGTCCTTGCCAAGGCATAGGAGGCCCTAGCGAGAAAGCCCACGGCACAGAGGCCGCCAAAGGTGGACCCGACACTGCCCTTGAGTGCCGTGCCGTTGACGATCTCAGTGAGACCATTTACTGCGGACTTAATCATAAATTTGGCCTCCTTCGGCCTCACTTGCCCTTGATGAGAGACTGAATCCGCGTGTGCATTTCGACCAGTCTGCCGAGCGGTTTCTCGCCCTTAGCCAATTGTGGATGCGCTCTGAGTATCTCGACAAATCGGTCTTCGGCCTCTTGTTCATTGGATACTATGCCGGCCGGCGACGAGATGATGTCCACAAGCTTGTCTGCATAGATGACAGTCTTTTCTTCCAGGGTTGTGGCACTGTAATCCTTTGCAGGGAGTCCGGCTTCGCGAGCTTCGTCCTCAGTGAGACCACCCTTCACGTGTTTTTCCATGATAGCGATGATCGCGTCCGGGAGTTTGAGCTTCCTTCCTATTTCAGCCCCCACGACGCCGTGGTCGTCACCCCGCGCTTTGGCTTTGCCCAGGTCATGGAAGAGCCCGCCTCGGCCCACCAATTCCAGATCGACCGGCGCACCTGCACGCTTGGCAAGATCGAGCGCTTTATGAGCCACCTTCAGGCAATGGTTGACATCGTCCGGTGCAACTCCAGCTTCACGCAAAAGCTGGACGTCAGTCTCTTGAATCTGGTATTCGACCTGGACCACACCATTCACAGGCGGCTTCACGCCAAAGTAGGAAAGAGATTCGGCGATGGCCTTGTCCACATCTTCCTTCACATGGTTGAAACGTGCGACGAAATCGTCGTGGATGTGTTGAAGGTACTCCTGAAGCCCCTCGGGGCCATATTTTTCGTCCATCATCTTTCCGTATTCGTAAATCTTCGTGATGTCATGACGTTCCACTTTGGTTGCCGGGTCTTTGTCTATCCACTCGTGTAAATCCAGATAGTCCTTGCCGGTCCTGCGGCGGCTGATCTCAACGTGCTTTTCGATGCTTGGCATGGATTGGTTCTCCTTTTGTTGCTTATTTCCGACGAAAGTACTCGTAGAGGTTGTTGAACAACACGATTCCGCCGGCTACGCGTTCCTCATCGGATTTGTGTTGTGCGGCTATGCCGTCTATTAAGGCTGCAATTCCTGCCGCTTCGGGCCTCTTGAACTTGGCTTCTTTGAAATCCAGGTCGTGAATAATTTGCCCGATGCGACCCAGCGCGCTGTCGTGAGGAAAAAAGAGCCCTGCAAGAACTTCAAACGTGCAGAGGTCTCCCTCGTGCGTGAACTCTCCTTCGAACATGTCAAACCGAACTTCGTCGGCTCTTGTTCGGTAACCTTTTTCCGAGACAAACTTGAACGCGGCGTCGGGGTCTATAAATCGGCGGATGAGCCAAGCGCATCCCATCCGGTCTACATACACTCCCTTGCGAGTCACCCAGGTGGTTCCTCGCAGTGTTTCCAGTCCGCGTTCGGAACTTACCTCGCTCTGAAGTCTCTTTAGGGCTCCTTCCCAACGAGTCTCTATTTCGGCCACAAGCCTTTCAGCCGCGTCGCGGCCGGGAGCCCCGAAGAAGTCCCGGCTATTAACCGATGCCAGCCGCTTCTTCAGGCGATTCAGGCTGGTCTGGAGTTGAGATCGTTCCTCTTCAGAAATCCCCCCGGTGCCTGTGGCCGGAATTGAGTCCGAGAGTAGTTTCGCCTCCTCAACCACCGCGGCGTATTCGTCGTTTCTTGCGCTCTGAAAGAGAGCCTCAACCTGATCGTCCGTGAGGCCCTCAACGAAGGTGGCGGAACATAAGGAAGCTTCGCCTCCCCCTTGGACGATTTCCTTCAAGAGCCATTGGAAATCCTCAAAGGTTTGTTCCGACATGGGGAGCACATAGACGGTGTTCTTGATGGGGACGGCTCCGAGGCTCTGGAGCCTGCGCCAGACCTTTACGCGAAAATAAGCGGGCTTTGGGGGGATCTGATGAATAAGGAGCAGCCACCGTCCTTCCGGGCAGCCGGTCATTGAGACCTCCTTGTGCAACACTTGACATCATTATGATACAGCCGTATCTTTTGTCAAGAGGGTTATGAATAGGCCGAATGGTTTGATCGTCGGGCGTCGTATTCCCTGTCCCAGATTTCCTCAGGGATAGCGCTCGCAACCATCGGTGAGAATCGGTGTCCTGTACGTCAAAGAGAGGAGGTCACGAACATGTATCCGGAAACTGAGGAAAGAAAGGAAGGAGAAGCCTTCGCCCGGAAGCCTGAGGGCACGGAAAAGGGCGAAGAAGACGTCTGCGCAGACATCGACGACCCTGTTCGGAGGGGGCTGTGTCGAATTTGTCAGGCACCTGTCGTTGGGGAAGCCCCGTTCTGCAAGGACCACGAACCGCCGATTCCGTAGGAGGGACGAATATAGTGATTGCCAAAATTTTTGTTCGCTTCCCGGTGGTGCTACACCGTCATTCCGGCGAAAGCCGGAATCCAGTCTCTTCAATCCCGCGTACCGCGCGGGACTGGACCCCGGCTTTTGCCGGGGTGACGGATGACCAATTGTCCGTTATTCTTGGCAAACACTATAAAGCTTCTCGAAAACGATAACGCATTCACCGCGGGGTGCTACTGCGAGACGCGCGACTGGCTTGTCCGGCAGTGCAGCCCGAAAAGCACTGCTGGGCCAGCCGGCAGTGGCACCCTGACCCCAATCTGGAATTGTTCTTGAGACTGCTACAGATTCAACGAAGTAGGGCTGGACGCTTCTACGTAGCGGCTTTCTTGATTTCAGCCTTCATCAGGTTGATGTCCTTAGTGACGGGTATCTCTTTGGGGCAGACCCTGGTGCATTCGTAACGATTCTCGCAGGCCCAGACCCCATTGGGATAATCGAGCTGCTTCAATCTTTCTCCACGCTCTTCGTCTCGTGAGTCAAAGATCCGTCGGAAGGCTTGCACGAGCGGCGCGGGGCCGATGAACTCTTCATTCTCCTGACAGACCGGACATTGCGCGCTGCAACAGGCGCACAGAATGCAACGGATTGCGTTATCGAACTTCTTTCGGTCTGCCTGGGACTGGAGCCGCTCCTCTTGCGGCGGATCGGATGCGATCAGGTATGGTCTGACCCATTCAACCCTTTCGAAGAATGGTGTTAAGTCCACGATCAAATCCTTGAGCACCTTGAAGGTTGGTAGCGGTTCGAGCACGATTTCTTTCTCCGCGTAGTCCTTCACGAGCTTCTGACAAGCCAGGGCGCATCTTCCGTTCACCTTTATCGCGTCGGACCCGCACACGCCGTGAGCGCACGAATGACGATAGCTCAAGGTCCCATCTTGTTCCCATTTGATGCGATTCAGGCAATCCAGGAGCCGTTCCCACGGTTCCGCATTTACGGTGTAAGTACGGTAGTATGGTTCCTTGTCGATCTCTGGATCGAAGCGGAAGATTTTGAACTGCAATTCCATCCTAGTACGTCCTGGCTTTGGGCTCGAATCTGGTTATTGTCACGGGCTTGTACGATACCTTCGGCTCTCCGTCGGTCTTCTCCACAAGAGTGTGCTTGAGCCAGTTCTCATCATCTCGGTCAGGGTAGTCCTCACGGAAATGAGCGCCTCTGCTTTCCGTTCTCGCGGCAGCGGAGATCACGGTCAATCGTGCAAGACCAAGGAGTGACTCCAACTCCAGCGCTTCCATGAGATCGGTGTTGTAAACCTCACCTCGGTTATCAATAGCGATCCGGCCATACCTTTCCGCTAGCTCCTCCAGCTCCAAAAGCGCGGTTTTCAGGTCCGCTTCATTGCGGAATACGGAACACCGATCCGTCATAATCTGTTGCATCGCGGCTTTGAGCATATGAGGCTTCTCGCCATCTTTTCGCCCTTTAAGGCTCTCAATCTTCCCCCGAATGTGGTCCGCACGCTCAGTCGGCAACGCCACTCTGTCAACTTGTTTCAGATCCCCCTCGATCTTCTTGCCGGCTCTACGCCCGAAGACGACCAAATCCACCAGTGAGTTGCAACCCAGACGATTTGCGCCGTGCACGGAGATACACGCACATTCCCCGGCAGCGTACAGCCCGCGGACTATTCCTCCGTCTGCCCGCAAGACCTGGCCGTCAACATTGGTAGGAATGCCGCCCATCATGTAATGACACGTCGGAGCCACCGGAACCGGGTCAGTGGCCGTATCCAGACCTAGATAGATTCTTACGAAGGATGAGATGTCGGAAAGCTTCTCCGCGATCTTTTCCTTTCCGAGGTGGGTAAGGTCGAGGTGAACAAAGTCCTTGCCGTCTATGCCCCTACCCTCTCCTATTTCCGTTAGTATGGCTCGGCTCACCATGTCGCGCGGGGCGAGGTCCTTGATGGTGGGAGCGTACTTCTCCATGAAGCGCTCACCGGGACCGTTCCGCAGAACACCGCCCTCCCCTCTTGCAGCCTCGCTGATGAGCACCCCCAGTCCATGGATGCCTGTGGGATGGAACTGGACAAACTCCATGTCTTCCAGGGGGATACCGGCCTGATACGCAAGGAAGACTCCATCCCCGGTATTGGCGTGGCAATTGGAAGTCACTTTATAGACCTTCCCGAAGCCACCGGTTGCCAAAAGGACTACTGGCGCCTCAATTGCGTGCAATGCTCCGGTGGCCAGTTCGTAAGCGACCACACCTGCGGTTCGCCCTTGTGTGACCGCCAGGTCGAGGAGGTAGAACTCGGAGTATACCGTAACGCCTCTTCGGATCGCCTCGCCGTGCAACGTGTCCAGAATCACGCGGCCTGTGCGGTCCGCGGCATAGCACGCTCGTTTCACAGGGGCTTGGCCGAAATTGCTCGTGTGGCCTCCAAAAGCCCTTTGAGCTATCTTGCCTTCCGCAGTCCTGTTGAACGGGACGCCCATATGTTCCAGTTCATAGATGGCCCGGATTGCATCCCTGGCAAGGACCTCCGCCGCATCTTGGTCGGTTAGGTAATCCCCTCCTTTCACGGTATCGTACATATGCCATTCCCACGAATCAGGCTCTTCGTTGCCCAGAGCTGCTCCGATCCCACCCTGAGCTGCTCCTGAATGGGATCTCGTGGGATACACTTTGGAAATCAGCGCGACGTCGGCTTTGCCTGCCACTTCCAAAGCGGCACGCAGTCCCGCCAATCCCGAACCGACCACGACCACGTCATGTCGAGCCATTAGTGTCCTGCGCTTTGCTTGGCCCTTAGGCCTCTCGAGCTTTGAGATCCTGATACTCACAGCCCATGAGACCGCAGTAATTGCCCACGTACTCGGCCTGGGGCCGGTACAATGCGGGCTTCTCTTGAGCTTCCGCGAACTTTTCTTCAATTATGTGGCTGCACCAGCCGGCAATTCTCGAGATTGCGAAGATGGGCGTGAACAAATCCCTCGGAATCCCCATCATGTGATAGACAGGCGCGCTGAAGAAATCCACATTCGGTCTGATCTGAGTCTTGCCGCGTCTATCGAATTCCTCCACCGCAACTTTCTCCAGCAGCTTGGACATGTGGTCCCACTTTTCCATGCCTTTGGTCTTTCCTAACCGCGTGGCCATGTCCTTGAGAAATCGCGCCCTGGGATCCATGGTATGATACACCGCGTGGCCAAATCCCATGATGCGCCTTCCGCTTTCGATGCGATCCCGAACCCAGCCCGCGATGTCGTCCACGCCATCCAGTTCCAGCATCATTTGCATGACCCGCATGTTCGCGCCGCCGTGGAGACTGCCCGAAAGCGCACCTATACCCGCGGCCACTGCCGCGTACATATGAGCCCGCGTGGAGCAAACTTCACGACACGCAAAGGTGGATGCATTGAACGTGTGGTCTGCGTGGAGAATGAGGCAGACATCCAGGTCGTGGGCCGTCTGATCGTCAGGCTTTTCACCGGTCAATTGCCAGAGGAAATTCGCCGCGTGCGAGAGCGAGTCATCCGACGGCAGCGGCTCCTTGCCCTCTCGTATGCGATGCCATGCAGCGGTCACGACCGGGAGGCGTGCGATGAGCCGTATCGCCTTACGCACATTTGCCTCTCTGGTCTCTTCCATGAGTTCAGGATCTCCAGCCCCCAGGAGCGGGACCGCGGCTTGAAGCACGTCCATCGGCTCGGCTGTGGAGGGCAACTCCTTCAGGCAATCGAAGAGGTACGCGGGGACTTCTCTGGATTGCAACACTTGCTGAGAGAACTCATGTAATTCGGGTCCGCTGGGAAGTGTTCCATTGAGAAGAAGATATGCGGTCTCCAGGAATGTGGACCGCTGGGCAAGCTCTTCGATTCGGTAGCCCCGATAGATCAGGACACCTTTTTCGCCATCAATGAAGCTGATCTTGGTATCTGCTACAGTAACGCCTCTGAGACCGATGTTCTTGACGGTGACTGACTCTTGCATAGCCCCCTCTTGTCTTGCTCCGGGAAACGAAAGGACGTGTGGCGCCCATGAACTTTGAATTAAGGTGGTGCTGCGCCTTCGCGCGTCACCCCAGCGAACTCCGGGATGACGCGGTTTTGCCCAAGTCCATTAATTGAAATCACAAGGGCTGATCTGTCTAATTTGC
The DNA here is from genome assembly GCA_049323095.1 of Thermodesulfobacteriota bacterium. Classification (GTDB taxonomy): domain Bacteria; phylum Desulfobacterota; class Desulfomonilia; order Desulfomonilales; family Desulfomonilaceae; genus VGSG01. The sequence continues at coordinate 17,654 of JBMOME010000319.1, read as the reverse complement.
GCCTATGCCTGTCGCGCACGCTATCAATCAACTTTGCTGAAGAGTTCTTTCTTTGCACTGCACACAGGGCATTTGTCGGGCGGCTCGCCTGCGACGGTGTACCCGCATCGTCCGCAGACGTACCAGTCTTTCACGGCAATATCTTTGCCGCCTTCAACAGTCTTGATGGCCTCTTGATACAGATCTCCGTGTACCTTCTCCACTTCGTTGGCCCACTGGAAGGACTGAAGGGCTTTGCCCTTATTCTCCTCTTTGGCCTTGGCTAGGAATCCCGGATACATGTTCGTGAATTCGTAATGCTCGCCACCGTAGGCTTCCTTCAGGTTTTCCAGCGTAGCCTTGATCCCCCCAAGCACGCCCAGGTGGTTGTGCGCATGGACCGTTTCCGCAGCCGCGGCAGCTCGAAATAGACGCGCCACACCCGGAAAACCATCCTCATCGGCTTTCTTGGCAAAAGCCAGGTACTTTCGATTAGCCTGGGACTCCCCCGCAAACGCGGCCTGCAAATTCTTCTCGCTTTCGCTCATGACTCCTCCTTTCCCGTGATAAGCAATTATCAACCTGCTAAATTCAGGATATCGGATCGACCCAAACGCATCAACCTTTGATTATCCGTGGAAGCATCATTTGATGATGCGGACAAAGAGAATTGGGGTTCTGGTACACAGATCCCGCGAAAGCAGCCATGTACTTTCGCATGTCGCGGAAGGAGACGACTTCGTCAACAAAACCTCTTTTGGCGCAGTAGATAGGTCGTGAATTGTCATAGTACTGCTGAGCCAGATCGTTCATTTTGTCGATGATCGGCTGCAAGGGACGGTTCCCGTCCTTCTCCTTGACGAGCCTCCGCGCAAATGAAGCTGCGGCCGCGGTTTCCCCGTGCATCACATAGATTTCGGTGGTCGGCGTGCCGAGCGTAAAGGTGCAGTGGTTGTTCGCGGTGGGGCCCCCCATGATGTAATGGGCCGCGGCAGTGCCTTTACGAAGGACAATGAGCATCATGGGAACGTCGGTCTGCTCGATGGAATATATCAATGACTGACCGAGCCCAAGCAGCTCAGCTTTCTCCGCGATGTCGCCCACGTCGATGCCCGAGGTGTCCTGGAACCACACGATTGGAATACGATCGCGGCCGCACAAGGTAACGAATTCGTTCATCTTGACCAGGCCTTGTCGGTACAACTTCCCGCCGATTCCAGGGTACTCAGCGTATTCCGGATAGCCCGGAGGAAGGAATCCCTGCTTGTTCGCGATGATCCCTACGAGGAGCCCGTCTATCTTGGCCAGCCCTGTGTAAGCTTCAGGACCATACTCCGGCTTGAACTCCATGTGTTCGCTGGCGTCGGTCAGCCGGGCAAGCACCTCTTCGAAGCTGTAGACCATCTTCTGATTGAACGGGATGAGCACGTCCAGGTCCTCCGCGCCGAAACGCGGCTCCGCAGGCTGGGCAACGCGGAAGAACCGCGGGTCGTACGCAGGGGTCATGTCTATGTATTCTTTGATCGCTTCGAGCACATCCTCTTCGGTCTCGTACACAGCGCGGAAGAAACCTGTGTGGTCGTAGTGTATCCCGACACTGCCGGGCGGAACCTCTTTGAAGTGTCGGGTCGCATCGATGAGCAGTTCCGCTCCTTCCGCGTCGAAGTGACCTTTAGGGCTCATCCCGCTGACGATGCCGCCGCCACCGACCGCGATGTTGCAGTCTTTGTGAGCAAGCAGAATTGTAGGGCTTATCCCGTGATACCCTCCGCCTGCGGGGTTAGTTCCGTAGATGCCTGCGATAATGGGAATGCCTAGCTTTTCCAGCTCAGAATGCCGGAAGAACGTGGTGCCGCCTCCTCTACGATCCGGATAGACTTCTTGCTGCTCGGTGAGCTTGACTCCGGAGCAATTCACGAGCCATATGAGCGGGATCCGCAGGCGCTTGGCAATATCGGTTACTCGGAGCACGTTTTCGGATTGACCGGCCACCCATGCGCCGGCAAGGACTTTGTTGTCAAAACCGATTACCACTGCCCACTTTCCACGGATCTTGGCAAGACCGTCGACTACGCCGGTAGTTCCTTCCTCATTTTCCGTAGGATTGAAGATCGTGTGGAGAGGACACCAGGTCCCGGGATCGATCAGCTTTTCCAGTCTCTGGAATACGGTCAGCTGCCCTCGCTCGTTGATCTTCTTGGCCGGCAGGCCCGCGTTCTTTACTTTCTCGATTTCAGCGGCAAGGAGGCTCTCCACCTCTTTGATCTGAGCCACATTCTCCGCGGCTTGCTTAATCTTTGATTCCTTGAGAGCCTTGCCGATAGGGGTCATCTTCTCGAAATAAGGTCTCATCCCAAATCCTCCCTCCAGTTTCACCATGTCATGTGGGAATAGCAAAGATTGACCCTATCAACTTCCGAACGCCTTTTCAAGCGTTACAAAAGTGAGCGGAACCCTCCGGCGCCCTGGAGAAGTCAAAGCGACAATACCTTTGAGCACTGTTATATCCGAAGGATATAGATTCTGCCCGTTGAGGGATGCCGTAATTCCCGTCGAGGTCTTCTGTTCCTCGTCTCCGCGGGTTGCGGAGGCGCGATATAATGGACTCACTCATCCCGCGGATCTTCCCGCCTTCGATCAATGCATAAAGGACCACTTTGCAGGTCGATCCGAATACGTGGACGTGGAGCACAGAATCCGCGCCAAATCCGGTGATTGGAAGTGGATTCTCACCAGAGGAAAGGTCGTGGAGCGCGACGGTCGCAATCATCCCCTTCGCGTGGTGGGCACCATATTGGACATTACGGAGTAATCACTATTGACATTAAGGCCGGGTCCAGTCGTAAAATAGTCGAACATGGAAGCGTGTCCCTGGCTTCCACCACCTCTCCCTTGCTGGGAGAGCGAGGGGAGAGGGGGCACTGGAGCGAGACAACTAGCCGAACTTATTAGACGAGCCCTGGTCGAGGAAGCCATCTGAGAAATCTGCGGAGTTTTCCTGATCCTGGCGGTCCTGGGCCGACGCACCTGCCAATTGCTAAGACTACCGAATATTCCAACCTGACCGCAGCGCGCAAGAATTAATGCAACCTGAATGATAGAGAAAGATCCCTTTCGTTATGCTCCTGCTCAAAGGAGGAGGATGGAGATATGGATCAGTGCCTTGCTGTTGATTGGGTTCATGGTTTTGGTGCCATTGCAGCGCGCAGGGGTCGCGAGCACGAGGACGCCCTCGACAACCAGCTCTTGGACGCAACATAAAGCGGGAACGTGGCTATGGTCGGCAGCCTTTCGGACAACTGCGTTCAAACCGAATCCCGCTTCCAGATTCAGCGAGGTTGACGTGAAAAATGCCCCGACGGAAACTGCTGTTCAAGGCAAGGTGAAGAGCAGAGGTCTAGCATTTTACCTGGGAATTGCGATCCTGCTGGTGACCGCAGTTGCCGCGTGCAACCAAAGCACTGTACCCGACGCCAGCACTGGTACCTCCGGAGAGGCTGGTATGCGGGAAGTCCGAGAGCTTGCCGCTGTGGCGGCAACTCTGTTGAACGCGTATATGGACGCAAGAGTCACTGAAACGCTCGTGTGCTCTAAGCTGGGTGGGCCGCTCAGAGAGGTCCTTACCGTGCCCGAAGCCCGGGTTGAAGCGAATCGTGTCCTCACCGAGTGGTACAAGATATCTGGGGCCTACGAAGCAATTGTACTGCTTAATGAGAAGGGCGTCTGTTTGGCATCCGCGCCTGAGGCGCTCGCGAACCGGGACTTCTCAGATGAAGAGGGCTTCAAGAGTGCTGTTAAGGGGCAACTGGCCATCACCGACGCGCACAAGTCTGATGCCCTCATTACGATGGACCCCAAATCTAAAGGATGGACGGTCACGATTGCTGTACCCGTACGGATTGAGAATAAGACGGTTGGAGTGCTCATGTCCTTTCTGAAGTGGTCCCAAGTAAGGTTGTTGATGCTGAGCGTCCATGTAGGCAAAACTGGCTATGTATACGTCCTCAATCGCGAGAACCAGGTTATCATTCACCCTGCCGAGCAGTTCTACGGTCTGAGTCTCCTGGACCCTAAGATCAATCGACCTCAGGTTCACGATGCAATAACAGAAAAAGCGGGGAACGTTGTTTACCAATTTAAAAACCTCGCTACCGGCCAACTGAATGCAAAGGTAGAAGGTTTTGCTTACCCTAAGAGGTGTGGGCACTTTCCGGGCTTAGCGTGGACTGTTGGCGCGAGCACCCATAAATCCGAGATAGAAGTTGACAACTCGATTTGGCGGATACTCTTCCGTAAAGAACCTACTAGACTCGAGCCTCAGTAGGTCGGGTAGCCAATACTTGCATTTCAGAGCGAGCATACTCGACATACAAACGTGACCGGGACCGCAAAATGCAGATTGCGTGGAGAGGAGATCGAAGCAAACTAATGAAACGTGATCCTGGTGGTTCAGAATCAAGCAAGCCTCCTTCCAAGGCTCACGCTGAGAGTCAATCGGAGAAGAAGAATGGTCTCAGCAGATTCGAGATCTTGGGAATCATTGCTTTTGCCTTGGCTTTCCTTTGGATGTGCGGTCTTCCGCCCAGCGACCCGACGCAATGGGCTAGCTGGTTTTTCACTGGATGTGGCGGTTGGGAGATGCCTGCGAACATACTTTATTTATTCTGTGTGCTCATATATATCCTTTTTCTTAGGCATAGAAAACCTTAGGTCAAGAGGCACAGAGATTTCACCAAGGGACTGTGACAAATTGGTGGTGGAGGTAAGACAGTTGTTCGACATCAACGAAACCGTTTCCTCAGATGGCTACAAGGACATGATGTTATGTCAGCGCCATTGTCCCATTCCTTCCGAGACTCACTGTAGCATTTGTGGAGTGGAGAGCATGGTCAATCCTTAACGGGTGATGGAAGAAAAACCGTATGAAACGTTCAATTCAAAGTATGGAGCGATGTCATGGCAAACAATGAATGGGAGTGGAGTGAGGTTAGCCAGGAATGGCAAGCGTACGTTCCCGATTTCGATTATGCGTTGCACTGGCGCCCCGATTTTTCGAATCCTGGCCCGCCCCCCGTCACGCCCATGGAAATGGCGTGGAGGATACATTTAGAGACCCACTGGTACCGTGATTGGTGGCACGGTGCTGTTGCCGTTACAAAGTGCGTGGTGAAACTAAGCGCCGAAGCGGCTGCGGTAGTTGTTGTTCACTCGGCCGCCGCGGCCACAACAGGAGGAGCATCGCTGCCTTTTACTGTCGCTCAGATGAGAAGAGAAGGGGTCAGGTCTGCTCTTGGCTCATGCGGAGTTGCCGCTTAATCGCCTCCACGCGTCTTTTCAGCCTTTTGTCTGCCCCGATCTCATGCTCCACACGAGAAACCACGCTGCTCACGCTGCTATAGTTGCCCAGCTCAAAGGCCTTCCCTATGGTCGCAAAGGTCTGTCCGGAGAGACGCCTGGCAAGATAGATAGCTACGCTTCTGGCCTGGTTGTTCATCCCCCTGCGACTCAGCAACAACCGGCTTAGATCTATCTCATAGTTGGAACAAACTGCCGATTTTATGGCCTCCAGACCTGGAGCCAGCTGCCGCGACTCGGGGACCTCCTGATGATCTCTCAGGTTGTGAAACTTCGCCTTTACCCCATCCACATGTCTCATGAACCGCGAAAGATTCGCGCCAGGGGTCCGGACCAACAGGTGGTAGTGGTTCGGCATCAGGCAGAAGGCCGCAATCCGAACATTCCACATCGCGGAGCCCTGCCCCAGAAGTTCCACGAAGCGCAGATAATCATCCTGATCCCGGAAGATCGCTTCCCGGCGTCTGCCCCGATTCATGACGTGGTACCACGCGTCCGGATATTCGATGCGTAAAGGTCGTGACATAGCCGAACCCTATCACTAGGCCGCCAGATGAGTCAAGAGCAGACTTGACCCCCTCTCTATCCGCGTCGAGGTCTTCTGTCCCTCGTCTCCGCGGGTTGCGGAGGCGCGACGTCGCGGACGACGTCCTGAACAAGATACTGAGATCGACGCTAGGAATCAGTTTCCCGGACCGAAACCGACCTTGACGCGAGGCGGGAATTTCTTCAGTACTTCGCTATAGCGAGCAAATTCCCCACCGAGCACCACTGTAGCAGGGATGTGACGGATTCCCACATTCACATCTTCCTTGGGATCCGTGTAGAGATTGACCATCGTTACCCCCCCGGTCTCGGTCACGATCGCTCCGCTAAAGCCTCCCTGGAAGCCCCTGGGGAAGAGAGCCTTCTCCAACTCCAAGGCTCCAATAAGTTTGAACTCATCCATTCGGACCCCCGACAAATGCGCATTGAGTGTGTAGAACCGGCTCCTCCTGTTGGAAAGGCCGTTATCCGCGATGAGGAAGGACGCCTGATCTATCCCGTCCACATAGCAGTCCTTGGGCAAGTACTTGGTGACTTGCGCTGCGGGTGCACCGGCAATGGAAATGCATGTGTTGAAAATGTCACCCAGATCGAATAGCCCGTCCGACTTCCTTGGGGAGATCACGCCCTTCCAGTAGACGAAGGTCGGCACCCGCACGCCCCCTTCCCAGCTGGATCCCTTGTGGCCCCGGAACGGCGAACGACCGTGGGGCGGCACTTCCCCCTCCGGCCCATTGTCGGACGTGAATATGATCAATGTGTTCTCCAACTGGCCTGTCTCTTCCAGTGCACGGACCAGTCGGCCCAGAATGTCATCCGCCTCTACCATGGAGTCGCTGAACACGGTCCGGGCGGGCGACTTGCCCGCATACTTCTCGTTCGGGTAATTGTCGAAATGCCCGGCACGCGTCGCATGATACAGGAACCATGACCGATCGCTGTTGGCCATCTTGCGGATGAACTTCTCGCTATAATCCGCCCAGTCCTGATCCAGATTGCCGATTGTCGAGAGGTTGATCTCGTACACGTTCTCGACGCTCTTCTTCCCTTTAACGCAGTGGACGTTGTAGTGGTTGAAAGGCAGCTTCTGCATCATGGCAAAGCGTGAGGGGCTCAGTGCGATCTCGGGATTGAAGTAGATGTCTCGCCATTCGGTGTACATATCGGAAACGCCGAGGAAACCGTAGAAGTCATCGTACCCGACGTTCTGCGGCAACGAGCCCTCGTTTTCGCCCATGTGCCACTTCCCCACGCCCTGGGTGACGTATCCGAGCTTCTGGAGCACCGTGGCCACTGTGACCGCCCCGTCCAGCCCCCCGGGCTCACCGTACATCGGCGGGCGAAGCAGGCCGTGATGAAGGGGATTCTGCCCTAGGTGGATCGTGGCCCGCGTAGGCGTGCAGCTCGGTGTCGAATAGGCTGAGGTGAGGATAAGACCGCCTTGCGCGAGCTTGTCCATGTTCGGGGTGGGGTTGCCGACCGCCTCTCCTCCGCCGTTGAAGCCGGGATCCATCCAACCCACGTCATCCATGAGGAAGATCAGGATGTTAGGTTTCTTGCCGAACCGCTTTTCCAGCTGGGCCAGCTTCTGCCTTGCCTCCTTGTCTTGCTCGGCGTGGATTATGACGGGCTCCATGTTGTCGGCTATCTGAACAGCCTGAACATGAAGGTACTGTCCGGGATGGTCATATCCTTTGGCCGCGGTCTGTCCGGTCACCGCTCCCCGGGTGATGTCTTGCGCCAAGACCGTGCCCTGCGAAAGGATGACTACGACGATCACCACCATCATGGCGCGACTCGCCGCCACCCCCGCCTTTCTCATGATCCACCTACGCTGCTGTGACATCTTCTCATCCTCTTCTAATGACCGGCAGGCACTGGCGACAAGTGCAGGCAAAAGGAGCTGTGCCGAAGTCTTGCCATTCCGATGGGTCTGTCGGGACGAAAACAAGGGCTCACCGCATTCCCCCAACACGAAAAGTCCCCCGTCATCTTCCCTGACGCTATGCGGAGGCAAGCCCGTCGCCAGATTGCCCAGAATTGGTCGTTTCCTTGAGCGCCCCAACGGTACTTCGCGACAGGTCCCAGCGTCAAGCATAACGTTCGTGGGGCGCTAACTCTTCTCTTCTGAAGCATGAACCCTTCGTGATCATTGCGAGCAGTCTGACGGCTCAGCGGCCTTCCTAGGTCCGGCGATTGAGATTGCTTTGCTTCGCCCGCAACGACAGTCTTTGCTCTGGGCAAGTGAATGGATAGTGGAAGCAGAGCTTCTTCCGAAGAATCGCGCGAGACCTGGCAAGCTTTAAGGCCGTTTCTAGTACCGGCGGCTGCCGTCCTCGTCCGGTTGGATGGAATGTTCGGAAAGCTCGTCAGCGGAGAATTCGGTCTTGCCGGGTGGTATGCTTCGTAGTGGTGGGAAGAGCCCTTTGAATCGGTGCGAGTGCGCTTCCATCTCATCAGGCGCGTGAAGGGACCAATACGGCGTGCAGTCCTCTTCTTCGATAAGCACAGTGAGCAGCAGCGCGGGATATCGATACCGCGGGTTGTTTCCGAGAAAAGTGAGCATCTCCTTGCCGCGCAGGAAGGCACCGCGGCGTCTGCCTATTTCACCCAGGAGGTACATAACCATTCCAGGGTCACCTTTGGTTAATCCCCGCCGGAGTGCGTCGTCAAGATACACGTCCGCTGCCTCCAAGAGCTCGTCCTCAGTGTCGGGACAACTTAGCTCACGGGCCACCCAGGAACCTTTGATGCACAGCCCTCCCAAATCGCGCGGATTGAGCCCCCGTGCCTGAAACACCGCGATAAGTGACAACCAACCTCGTGCCGGGAGTTCCTCTTCAGAATGAGGCTTGAATGTGTTTATATACTCCTTGGACCGAACTAGGGCCCTAACCTGCCCCGGCATGCGACTCCCAAAGTCCTGAGACATACCGGTGAAGAGGCAGTTTGGACACGTGGCAATTTCCGAAGCCAGCTTGGTGTCTCGGGGCATGTAACGAAAGTCGAGACCATAGCCGAAAACCGAACCACTCTCCGTGGTCGGCCTAATTGTATGGGAGAAGCTCTGGGAGCAGATGGGACAAGCAAGAAGCACTGAGGAATTCCTCACGCAACCCTCCTGGGAACTGTTCCAAATCTCGGTGACCTTGGCCAGGAGACCAGGACCTTGATACCATATCACAAATGACCGCTTTTTTCCAGGATTTTCTTGATGGTGTGCTTTCCGTCTTTTCTCAAAGAGACCAAAATGATTGGCTTTCGTCCTGATTGAGCTATGGACAAAACACTTGAGTTGATCTCTCATATCGATTACGAGCGTGATCTCAACCCCGCGCAATTGGAAGCGGTCACGGTGCCTGGCGGACCTGAGCTTGTCATTGCCGGCGCGGGATCGGGCAAGACGCGCACTATCGTGTATCGCGTCGCGTGGCTGGTCGAGCAGGGGGTGGATCCCGCGTCCATCCTGCTGCTCACCTTCACCCGTAAGGCTGCCGAAGAAATGCTCAGCCGCGCTGCCCGTCTCCTTGACACAAGGGTTGCCAAGGTCTCTGGCGGGACGTTTCATTCCACGGGGAATCTGATTCTCAGGCGGTACTCTACCCGACTGGGATTCGATCCGGCCTTTTCCATTATGGATCAAGGCGATTCCATAGAGGCCATCGACCACATCAGGCAGACCATCACCCCACCCATTGCTGACTTGAAGGAGTTTCCCAAGGCAAGAACGCTGGCAGACATCTTCAGCCATGCTTCAGGCACAGGAGCGGGTATGGCCCACTCAGTCGAACTACGCTATCCCCATTTCAATCAGAATATTGCCGACATCGAACGCATCCAGGGAGAGTACGAGAAGTACAAGAAAGCCAATAACCTCATGGATTACGATGACCTGCTGTCATGGACGATCCGTCTCTTGGAAGATCATGACCAGGTCCGCGCCGACATCTCGACTCGTTGGCGGTACTTGCTGGTGGATGAATACCAGGACACCAACCGACTCCAGGCACGGCTCCTGAGATTGCTCGCCTCGGAGCATGACAATGTGATGGTAGTGGGAGACGACTCGCAGAGCATCTACTCTTTCAGGGGCGCGGATTTCCGCAACATCATGGAATTCCCCAATCTTTTCCCCGGAACACGAATTATTAAGCTCGAAGAGAACTACAGGAGCACCGCTCCCATCCTCGCGCTCACCAATTGCATTATTTCCAAAGCCTCCGAGGGGTACGAGAAGAGACTCTTTACGCGAAAGGAAGGCGGGGCGTTGCCCATGGCAGTACGACCTTCCAGCGAACGTGACCAGAGCCGCTTTGTCCTTCAGTGCCTCAGCGAGCTAAGGAACGCGGGCGTCCCGCTGAATGAAGTTGCAGTGCTCTTCCGAGCAGGTTTCCACTCCTTTGACCTGGAAGGCGAGCTGACCCGCAATCGGATCAACTATGTGAAGTACGGAGGATTCAAGTTTCTGGAGAGCCTTCACATCAAGGACGTGCTCGCGCACCTCAAGGTCACAAGCAACCCCCGAGACCGCCTCAGTTGGGCTCGTATCCTAAAGATACTTCCGGGTGTGGGCATCAAGACCGGCATGTCGCTGGCAAACAAGATAGCGGAACAAGGCCTGCCCGACAACGCATCCGAACTCGCTTCAGGCGGCCGGAAGTACTCCGGAGCGCTCGATGAGCTCCTGCAACTGATTCACGATCTCAGGAATGGCACTGATACTATCTCCGAGAAGGTGGATCGGGTGAATCGATACTACTTCCCTTTTCTGAAACAAAACTACGACAATTATCCAAAGAGAATGCGCGATCTGGAGCAGCTCGCAGATCTTACAGTCCCGTACAAGAGCCTGAACAGGTTCCTTAATGACATGGCGTTGGAGCCGCCCGACGAGGAGGCCACAGGGTCCGGACCTGGCTCGAATACGGTCGTTCTTTCCACCATACACTCAGCCAAAGGCCTGGAATGGCACACGGTGATCATCATCTGGGCTGCTGAAGGAAGGATACCGTCACCAATGGCGTCGAACTCTCCCGATGAATTGGAAGAAGAGAGGCGGCTGATATATGTGGCCGCTACGAGAGCCAAACATAATTTGGTGGTGTGTGCGCCCCGTACTCAACTGGATCGGGTAAGAGGCGTCATCCCCACGCGGCTCTCTCGATTCTTTGAAGAGATCCCCGACGAGTACTTCCGGACCTTCCCCTTGTGAGAGAAAACGCCAAAAGCCTTGACAGAACGGGGAAATACCCATAATCTGTAATTGTCGGCTTATGTGCGGAGAGATGACCGAGAGGCCGAAGGTGCTCGCCTGCTAAGCGAGTGTAGGGTGTTGAGCTCTACCGAGGGTTCGAATCCCTCTCTCTCCGCCACCCCTGAAGCGACGTTAGGCACACCTTTCCGGTTCCCTCCCACAAACCCTATGCTCTTGACCGCTATCTGAATCACAACGAGACGACCAGGACGAGAATTCATCAAACCTGATCGGCCTTGCTCTTGATGAACGCGATGCTTGAGACGGGAATGGTGTAGAGATCGTCGCCTGACTGAACACCTACAAGCCCGTCCGAGCTCCAGACCAGGACGCCCATAATGGTGTTTGACGAGCCGAGCAGGCAGATTTCCACCTCGGTACGGGCGGAGGTGAGCCGATCCAAGACGCTGCTCGTGGCGACGTAAGGTGTACCGGTGATACTTGTGACGGTCTTCGCCATTTCTACTTCCGGTTCCAAATCTTCGTTTGGGGCTAGTTCCGCCGCGATTCGCGGAGGAGAGCTCGCCGATGTCATAGACAGATCGTCGATAAGCTCGTCAATGATTGTTTCGTCCACGATCAGCGAATCGGTAATCGCGGTCCCGGCACTGGCCGCCGCAGCGGCCGCGAGCTGCCGGCCACTCTTCTCAGAGGGCTGCGCAACCGGTCCCTTGTCCGCAGAGGGTGCTGCCGCCTGCGGCCTCGGTTGTGGCGCAGGAGCCACGATCCTTTGGGCCAGGTTCTCAAAATCGCGCAGTGTGTAACGAAAATTCGTATTGATGAATTTTACATCGCACGGAAGCGGCTGATCGCCCACTTTTGTGTTGATTGTCTCCGGCAAGCGGAGCACCGTGTCGAGGCTCGCATCAGTGTCACAGTTGAGATGCTGATTTATCCTCTTTATGATCGCCTCGATCTTTTCAGGGTCGTCCACTTCGTTGACTTGCTTCAGCAGCCAGTACAGGTGAGCGCCTCTTCCCGATTCCACAATGATCGACGGAGCACGGGGAAAACTCCGGATTGCACGGGCAGCCTGCTGCGGACCCTCGAAGAAGACGTTCTTGTCCTCGTGGCCCTGCCGACCAATGTCCAAGTCCGCCCAGAGGGCCACAACGTAGCGGATGTGCTCCTTTTCCGCCTTCATGCGTTCGCGAGGGCAAATCCCATAGTAGACGTCGCGTTCTTCCGCATAGTGTTCCTTTGAAAGAATATCGATATTGGGAAAATACCGCGTACTCATCTTCGGATCCCCACGCTTCAAGCTCTTCACAAGAATGAAGCCTCGATGCTCTTTGTAATAATCGAGGAAGAGCGCTTCGAGGAAGTCCTTGCGAGTGAACCGCGCCATCATAGAAACAAGCCTTTACTGGGGATTTGATTGCAGAGACTAGCGGTGAAGTATAGCTGTAAGTATCGGAAATGTCAAGGAAGGGGTGGCACCGGCGCCCTTTGTTTCCGCTGCAAAAGAGCTCCTGGTGGACGAAATTGACAGCGATGAATCCGTCATTCCCCGAACGGTGACCAACGCACGCTCCTCAAGGCTTCTGTGAAAGTCCGCCTGACTTGGTCACCGCTTCTTAGTTTCCGAAGGCCGCCGTTCAGTGGGCTGCTCCTGTGATTCGGCTTTTCGCTTGGCTCGTTTGAGGTTTTCTTTGATAACCTGGTTTTCCGGGTCAAGTTTGATCGCTTTTGAGAGCAACTCAGCCTGCTGCTTCTCATCGCCCTTCTTGCCCACTATGACTGCCTGATCGTTATAGGCCATTGCCAAATCAGCCGTGATCTCCTTGCTGGAAGGGAGCAATTTGAGCGCCTTACGGAGCAGTTCGATCTCCGCATCGTGCTTGCCCTGCTCACCCAGCTTCAGGGCCTCGTTATGGAGCAGCGCGGCCAGATTCCTCTGCGCGCCCTTGTTCTCGGGGTCCACTTTGAGTGCCTTTTCCAAGATACGCTGTGCTTTGCTCGTGTCTCCTTTGTCTGATTCCGCCAGAGCCGAAGTGAGGAGCAGGTTGGCAAGGTTCGTTTCAGTGGTGCGGTTCTTCGGGTCGAGCTTCAAGGCGGACTCGAGTTTGGCGATGCGATCGGGCACGCTCAGATCGGTCTCCTTAGAGATGGCCAGGTTGTTGTACGCTGCTGCAAGGTTTTTCGAGACCGCGGGATCCCTCGGGTCGATCTTGCGAGCTTCCTCCAGAATAGAGATCTGTGTGGCTATGTCTCCGGCTTTGCCTTTGGCAATCGCAAGATTGGAAAGGGCTCTGCCCAGATTTTTCGTGATTGTCTCGTCTTTCGGAGAGAGAGCCAGCGCTTTTCTGAGGAGCGTTACCTCCTCGTCTACTGCGGCTTGCTTTCCCTTGGCCACTGCCAAATTGAAGTACGCTGTGGAAAGGTTCTTGCGGATCTTCGGGTTCCCCTGGTCAAGGGACGCGGCTTCCTCCAGCCGGGCTACCTCTTCGTCGTGCTTGCCCCTCTTACCTTCATTCACAGCCAGGTTATTGAGGAGCGCGGCCAGCGCTTTCTTTCCTTCCACCTTTGTCGGGTCTAGAGCGACTGCCTGCTTCAAATAAGTAATTCGGTCGGCAGTGGAAAACTGGGCTGGAGGAAGCGCAAGACTGTTAAACACGGCCTGTACGAAGTTTGATTTGACCTCCGCGTCCTCAGGAGCCAATTCAACCGCGCGGGCAAGATGTCGTAGCGCCCCGGTCATTTCTCCTTTGCGCCTCATATCCAAACCAAGGTTGTTGTGGGCAATGGCCAGAACGCCTCGATACTTCACATTGTCCGGGGCCAGTTGGACCGCCTTCTCCAGGAGATCCAGGCCGGCCTGGGTCTGATTGCGAGAGAGCAAGTGGCTTCCCTGAAAAAAGAAGTCCTCCGCCTTGGCGGGATTGTCAGGGTTTTCGGCCGCGGCCGGCAAGACAGCCAGCACCGCAAGCAATGCAGTCAGCACCAACAATCGACATCGGGCTCTAGAGCCTACCAGGCAAAGAATCATGGCACATAACTCCCGATCACGATTCTTCAGACCTTTCTTCCGGCGCCGCTCCCACAGCCGGGAGAGTTTCCGTCCACGCGGTCCGCACTGTTATCATGGCCATCCGGGATGGTCAACGGTGCAGCACATCGTTCAGCACGCGCGGGCCCTTTTCGGCCAATGCACACGCGGGTGTTCTGAGTCCTTTCCGGATACAAAAGTTTTCAAAAAGAAGCCCCATCAAGCGCAGACACGCGGGCGGCGAGCCGCCCAAGGTCGGGCTTGTTCCAACTGGGCCGCAAGGCGGAAGAGAGTTGCTTCATCGCCGAACCGGCCTACAAAGTGCGAGCCTATTGGAAGCCCGTCCTTGTTCCAGAATAGCGGCACAGACATCGCGGGCTGGCCGGTGGCGTTGAACGCGGCGGTGTACGGGGCGAAGGCGGCTATTCGTTCCCATGCTTTCATGGGGTTATCCTTTGGCGCGTCAAATGTCCCGAGGGGCACAGGGGGCTCCGCGAGGACGGGCGTGAGTAGGACGTCACAGTCGGCAAAAAACCTGGCTATCCCTCTGGTAAGCCTTTGGAGACTTGTCACCGCGCGAAGGTACTGCGACGCTCGGACCTCGCGGCCCTGTTCGTAAAGCGCAAAGGTAAGAGGTTCGAACATCTGGGGAATCGGAGTAAAGTTTCCTATGGCAGCTATAGCGTCGATGGTGGCTGCGCATCCGGCCGCCCAGATGGTCATGAAGGCGCCGGTTCCTTCCCCGGAATTGCGGGTTATGGAAGGTGCTGCTTCCTCTACAATGTGCCCCAAGCTCTCACATAGGGCAGCTGTCTCCTTTATGGCAGTCACACAGTCTTCATGGGGCTTGCGCCCAACAGGGAATTCCAGGGAAAAGGCAATCCTGAGCTTGCCCGGGTCTGTGTTGGCTTCCTCAAGAAAGGTGCGCCGAGGAGGCGGCGCCCAGTACGGATCGCCGATATCGGGCCCCGCGGTGGCGTCCAGTAGTGCGGCGCTGTCTCTTACCGAGCGAGTGACCGCGTGCTCGCAGATAAAGCCGGATAATAGGTCCCCGAAATCCGGGCCCAACGGATTGCGCGCCCGCGTGGGCTTGAGGCCGAAAACCCCGCAGCAGGAAGCCGGAATCCGGATCGACCCTCCGCCGTCGTTGGCGTGGGCCATTGGAACAATTCCCGAAGCCACCGCCGCCGAGGAACCGCCCGAGGACCCGCCGGTGGTCCTAGCGGTGTCCCACGGATTCTTGGTTGTACCGAACAGAGCCGGCTCGGTGGTGGGAAGGAGGCCGAACTCGGGGGTGTTCGTCTTTCCAAGTGTAATCAATCCAGCCTTCTTATACCTCACGGTCAGTTCACTGTCGTGGTCCGGCACGTAACCGCTTAACAAAGCCGTTCCCAGGGTCATCCGCACGCCCGCATACGAAGCGCCTATGTCCTTCATCAAGAACGGCACGCCGGCAAACGGCCCTTCCGGAAGCGGACTTGCTGCTTTCCTTCGGGCCTCATCGTACATGGGTGTGATTACTGCATTGAGGCTTGGGTTCAGCCGCTCGATTCTCTCAACAGCTGAGTCCACCAGCTCTATTGGTGTGATTTCCTTGTTTCGGACCAATTCGGCTAGTGCTGTTGCGTCTAGAAAGGCTATCTCATCCGGCTTGGTCATCGTTCGGTTCCTTTCTCTCGGTCAATTCTCTGTGCTTACCATTCGGAGCTATTCCGCTCAAGGGTTATTAGAGGGAGCCCACCACCCTTGACAAAGCGACCGGATGTCGTTAAACCACGAAGTTTGAAGCTGCGCTCACAGGAGGTAGGGCATGATCGAAGTGCAGGGCCTGACCAAGAACTACGGTCGGCTTGCCGCCATAAAGGACGTGAATTTCCGCGTGGAATCAGGAGAAATCGTTGGATTCCTGGGCCCCAACGGAGCTGGGAAGACCACGACCATGCGGATTCTCACCTGCTTTTCGCCGCCCACCTCCGGCACGGCCCGTGTCCTGGACCTGGACGTGTGGCGTGATTCGCTGGAGATACGTCGTAAGGTGGGCTACCTGCCCGAAAACGCACCGCTGTATAGCTGGATGCGCGTGAAGGGCTACTTGCAGTTTGTTGCCCGAGCCAAAGCGGTCGCGTCGAATCAGGTTTCTTCTGAATTAGATAGAGTCGCTCAGGATGTAGGAATATCGCACGTCATGGGGCAGGTGATTCGCAGTCTGTCCAAAGGCTACCGGCAGCGGGTCGCACTGGCCCAGGCGCTGATCGGAGATCCGCCGCTGCTGATTCTCGATGAACCCACAATCGGCCTCGATCCAAAGCAGATTCGCGAAATACGGCAGCTAATCAAAGGCTTCGCACGAAACCGGACGGTCATCCTTTCGACCCACATACTGCCTGAAGTGAGCCAGGTATGTGACCGGGTCATCATCATCAACAAGGGTTCCATTGTAGCCGAGGATTCGCCATCCGCGTTGACGCAGCGACATGAGAAATCCCACCGTGTAGAAGTGCTGGTGAGGGCGCCTGAGCAAGAGCTCATGTCGTTTCTGTCGAGCCTGGAAGGCGTAACGTCAGTTCATCCCCCGTCCAGGTTGCCCGAGCATAACGGAGTCGTCGGAGCTGCAATTGAATCCAAGCACGGGACAGACCTCCGGGCGCTTGTGGCCAGATCTATCGTGGAGAAAGGCTGGGACCTCTTGGAGCTTAAGGCGCTTGATGTGAGCCTCGAAGATGTGTTCATCGATCTGGTCACAGAAGAAGTCGAAGAGCGCACCGCACAAGAAACACAGGGGGAGGTCGCGCAATGAGAGGATTCTATGCGATATTCCATAAAGAATTAGCGAACTTCTTTGTCTCTCCCATCGCGTACGCGGTCATCGGATGTTTCCTGCTGGTATCCGGTTTCTTCTTCTGGGCAAACGTCTCGTTCTTGAGCCTGCTAAGCCTTCAAGCTTCGGCGTCTCCCATGCTGGCCGAGCGCATCAATATGACTGACGTGGTGGTGCGACCGTTTGCTCAAAACATGGGCATAGTCCTGCTCTTTGTGCTGCCTCTCTTGACCATGCGGCTCTTCTCGGAAGAGAAGAGATCCGGATGCATAGAGCTCCTCCTCACCTACCCCATCTCGGACGTTGCCGTGATGCTGGGCAAGTTCGCGGCAAGCCTTCTGGTTGTTGCGATCATGCTTGCCGGGACCACACCCTCCATCATCCTCTTGTTGGGACTGGGCAGTCCCGACTGGGGGCCGATCGTCGGAGGCTATCTTTCGCTGCTGCTTATGGGAGCCGCCTTCATTTCGTTGGGGCTCTTCATCTCGTCTTTGACCGAGAACCAAATCATCTCCGCGGCCACCACTTTCGTGCTGGCCCTGCTGTTTTGGATTTTGAGTTGGAGTTCCTCCTTCACCGGAGCGCAGCTTGGTTACATCATCAGTCAACTCTCAATCCTGGAACATATGGATTCCCTGAATAAGGGCGTGCTCGCGTTGAGCGACATATCATTTTTCGTGCTCTTTACGGCGTTCTTTCTCTTTCTCACATTA